>JAAEOP010000289.1 GCA_024223125.1 Chloroflexota bacterium | reverse complement strand
CTGACTGCGGTGGTGTACTTCATGTTCGACCATTGCCATAAGTAGTCGCCAAGCTTTGACAGGACGGCTGTTGAGCGTTGGGCGAGATTGGTACAACTCTGTGTCACTCAAGGTACGCAAGGTAGTCATTGCTACAGAGTGACAGGCTTCTAGATGAATGATTGCCTCATCTAGCGTATTCGCCATATCCTGGTCATGTCCGGCATACTCCCACTGCCCTTTGACTGCTGCATTGACAAACATCTTCTCAGTTGCAGCCAGATGGCGCGCGATGTCTCCGCATGTCAATTCACTATCGTTGGGAGACCAATCAATCTGATTGTTGGGAATTGCCCGAATGAACTTGAGCGTGCGGCGGCGAATGCCTCCAAAGTATTCGATGAATGTGTCTACACCCTGGATCATATGACCTCGCCCAACTTCTTTAGCCGTATCAACCGATCTTCGGCTATCCAGCCCATTTGAGAAAGCAGCTCATACGCCTGGGCAAAATACGGCCGTGCTTCATCTGTCCGTTCCAGAGCCAGCAAACATTCCCCGATTTCTTCCGATACAAAGCCGTCCGGCGGTTCATTCAGCCGCTCATATTCGGTTGCCAACGCTTCTTGCAAAGTCAGAGCTTCTTCGTTCCGTTCCAGCGAGCGATAGGTGTGGCCAACACACCATTTGGCCGTGCGAATATGCTCAGGCTTATCTTGCGCGTTTTCCTCATGCCAAACATGCGCCTGCTCAAAAATCGTTAATGCCTGCTGGTAATTGCCTCTGTCATGGTATGTCCAGCCAATGTTGTTGAGCAGCGAACCGCGCCACTTTTGGGCGCGAGGTACGGCCGTTTCCCCCGTCAACCCCAACGCCAGCAAATTCCAATCTAACTGCTCATCGTTTGTAGGCATCGTAATTCCCAGCATGTGGGCGGCATCAATCGTGTAAAAATCGGCAATCTCTCCCGATTGTCGCCCCAGTTCATAGGCTTGTTTGAAGAGGGTAACGGCCGTTTCCTTCTCCCCCGCCGAATGATAGGAACGGCCGCGCTCTAACCAAATTCGTATTTGGGGAATGGGCAGATTGGGAGTCAACATCCCTTCCGCCTCGTCCAAAAGCGTATGCGCTTCCGCAAAGCTCCCTTGTAAACTCTCTGTGCGGGCAATTTGAGTCAACAACTCAATCATATAACCCACATCTCCCGCTGCTTTGGACTGGGGGAGGATGTTGTGGAATTTAACGGCCGTTGCCGCCGGATCGCCATAATCCCAAAGTTCGTACAAATCAGGCAAGTTGTTTTCAGCCATAATAATTTCCTCAGTTTTAAGTATTATGAAAGGTGAGTATCTGTCCATCCATATCGTGCAATGAATATTGGTTCAACCCCCATGGTGTTTCCCACAACGGCTCTATGATTTCGGCCCCATATTCAACCGCGTTAGCATAATGCATCTTGATGTCTGGAACAGACAAATAAATAGACAATGGGCCAGCCTGCCCAATACGTGACAGGGCCGATTCCAGTAAGGGTTTGTCCTGGCGATTTAGGTGAATTAGGTCGGTTGGCGGGATGCCAAACATGACTTGCTGTTCTCCCAATTTGAGAATACAAAAGTCGTATGGGCCTTCGTCCGGTTGAGCATACGTCAGCGAGAAGCCCAGAGTCTTTGTATAATAACCGATTGCAGTATCAATATCATTTGTCCAAAAGTGAATTTGCATAATGTTTTCTCCTTTTTAGGCGATTCCCAAAAACGGATTGGGAATCGCTTACGATTGCGCCCGTTTTAATTCTAATAAATACGGCCGTTCTGAACTCATCCTGTACAGCATTTGCCAAAAATCGAGTGTGTTGTTATCGGGAATGGGAGCATCTAGTTTAACGTAGATGGGGTTGCTATTTGGAAAGTGAAAGGTAGGAGTGCCAAAGATATGATGGGAAACGGCCGTTTTGTGATCACGTCCAATCACTTGTAAACAAGTTGTATCTTGCAAATCATGTTCAAATTGGGACAGGTGTAGATCGGCCGAATCATGCAGTTTTCCTTTCAATAAACTTAGCACTAATGTTCTGAATTGTCAAAGACAAATGATACCAACTCCTTAGCGATTACGAATGTAAAGAAAGTCCTTTCAGAATTTTATACAGCGCTTCCATCATTCCCATATGCCTGCTGCCGTGAGTTGAATGAAATATCAAATCCTCTATTATCACGGACTCTTTTGGTTCGCTTGCCCACACTCGCCCCGTGCTTCCATCAAAGGCATAATCAAGCAAGTCATAGTTCTGAATCTCCTGTCCAAGCTGATTAAACTCACATGCAGATGTAGGCCATTCCATAGATGCCTGTCTATATGTTAAGGAAAAAATTTATACTTTACGGCCGTAAGCCACAAAAATACTCAAACTCGTATCCTGGCCATCCGGATTGGCTGAACAACACTTTCCTGCAGCATCATCCACAATTACGTCCGTAAGTCCGGCCGCTGCAAACCAATCCCCGACGGTATCCCGCTCAAAGCCCAACCAACGATCCGCCATTGCTTCAAGCATCCATTCCTGATCATGGGCATCCAAATCTGTTAGTAGAAGCTTTCCACCAGGACGTAACACACGCACCAGTTCCACAATTGCGGCCGCAGGATCGGGATCATGATGCAAGTACATATTGCCAAAGACAGCATCCAAAGAACTATCTAACAGGGGCAATTTGCTGCCAGGAGCCTGACGCAATTCCACATTGTCAAACCCAACCAAATTATGCCGTGCTACCTCCAACATCTCTGGCGATTCATCAAAACCGTAAACTTCAGCCACGTAAGGAGCCAACCCTTGAATGACAAAGCCAGTGCCCGTACCTACATCAGCCACAATCGCATCAGGCGTCAGATGGGTCAGTCCAATGGCGGCATCTCTCATCTCCTCACTGAAATAACCGCTGCGGATTTCATCCCAATCCTCAGCTACCTGGGCAAAATAATCTTTTGATTTCATCATGTGAATCTCCTTCATTTATTGTGGGCCAGTCTACAAGTGTGATCCCATCTTGACCAACTAATTTCTCTTGAACCATTGGTTGACCTCAGCATACGTAATTGTTGCCGAATTTATGAGGTCGTAGGCTCCCAATTCCAACAACTCCTGGGACATCTTTCGCAGCAAAGTCAAAGTCGCTCTCATCGGCCGAGGCCCCAGGCTAACACGAGCCACGCCTATCTGTTCCAGCTCTACAATTGGCGGCGTTGTGGTCCCGGCAATGATATTGATGGGGGCGTCTATTTCACGTACTAGATGAGCGATAGTCTCCTTATCAAGAACGCTGGTATCGGGAACAAAGATACAGTCGGCCCCTGCTTCTTTATAAGCATTTCCCCGGGCAATGGCCTGATGCAATCGTGCTTTTGGCTCTGTACCGGGAATCAAATACACGTCTGTGCGGGCATTAATCAGTAAATGGACCCCCTCTGCTACGGCCGTTTCTCGGATGACGCGGAGTTTTTCTTGCTGAACGGCCGTTTCGCAAAGAGGATTTGCTGGTTGCCCGGTACTGTCTTCCAGGTTTAATCCAACGGCCCCAACATTCAAGACGGCTCTGGCCGCGGCCGCAATGCCGTCAAGCGTGGTTGCGTACCCAGCTTCTATGTCAACGCTGATGGGAAGGTCAATTTGTTGTTCAATGCGTTCCACAATGGCAATCGTTTCAGCGAGGCTCATTCTTTGGCCGTCAGGATAGCCCAGCGAGGCGGCAATGCCAGCGCTTGTTGTGCCAATAGCTTTGAATCCTTCAAGAGCAAAAACCTGGGCGCTAGACACATCCCAGGCATTGGGGAGTATTAATAATGGGGGGGCGTGATGGTAAGCTAAAAATGTCTCGGCCTTTTGTCGCAGTTGATCATTATTCATAGGGAACCTCCTGCAAACCGGCCGCAAGCGCCTGTTGGAGGGCGCCAGAATCCGTTTCTTCAAATTGGGCAATGATCTTGTGTAGATAGACTTCATGCCGGATGTACTCTTCTGTGATGAAGACAAGGCCACTGTTGCGAGACCAGACTGCCTGACAACTTTCTGAGGGAGTGGTTTCACCAGCCAGCGCTTCTTTGCAGTCAACAACCAGATTGATTGATCCACTATCTGGCTGCACAATATCTTCTTCAAAGGCGTGGCAGTAATGGATTCCCGACATTGTTTCTGTGTCGCCGCAACTGATGATGACGGTGCGTATGTTATGGTTCACGGCCGTTTCCAATTCCCCCTTTAACGCTTGCAATGTATCTGCCCAGGCCACCAGGTATATAGATTTCTCCGCTTTAGCAATCATGCCCCGCGCCCGGTTCAAAATGGCGTCATGGCCGCGTAAATTCCATAGACTTTCTGAGCGATCCATGGTAGCCATACGCTCAATTTCAGCCTCCAATGTAGAGAGATTATCGCTCAACTGTTCCTTTAGCTGCGTCTGGAGTTCATCAACACCCAGAGGCGCGTACTCAACCGGGTCAGCCTGATAACTGACAGCATACCCCTTGTTGGTAAGTCGTTCCAATGTTTCATAAACGCGAGAGCGGGGGATACCCGTCAGCTTGCTTAAACGGTAGCCATTTATGGGATTTTCTTGCAACAGTCCCAGGTAAGCGCGAGCTTCATACGTTGAGAAACCCAGATTTTCTAAGGCGGTAATTGCTTGTTTGCTCATAATACTCCTGTAGTAGTTACTTAAGTAGTTACTATAGTTATTTATTAGTGAGATGTCAAGGCACAAATCATTTATGGATGGCAATTATGGGTTTAACGGCCGTTTCTACTCTATAATATCTAGACATGACAAAACCAACCCGATTGGCTCCATTAGACGCCTTGCGCGGCATCCTCATCATATTGATGGCCCTGGATCATGCCAATAGTTTTATCGCCCATGGCAAGTTGGAACCTGAAATGTGGTCCGACCTCTTTCCCAATTACGCCAACCAACCGCCAATTATCTTCCTGACCCGATTGGTAACACATCTGGCTGCGCCCGGCTTCTTCTTTTTGATGGGGGCGGGGATGATTTTGTTAGCTGCATCGCGCCACCGGCAGGGTTGGAGTGAAGGGCAAATTGTTCGCCATTTACTGCTGCGCGGCGGGCTGCTGATTTTACTGCAATTTTTGCTGGAGAATCTGGCCTGGTCGCTGGGCGGGGTTCTTGGAGGCACGATCTATTTTGGCGTTTTGTATGCGTTGGGTGGGGCGATGATGATTGGGACACTGTTTTTGCGTTTGCCGCAGCGTTGGCTGATTGGTTTGTGCACGACTTTGATCGTTGCCATCCAGTTGCTGTTGCCCGAAACACGCACTAGTTTTGTAGTCTATCCGCTCCCTTTGCGCTTGTGGCTGCTGCCCGGTTTCAGCGACAATGTGTCGGTGTTGTATCCGCTCATGCCCTGGGTGGGGGTGACGGGTTTGGGGATGGCTTATGGCCGTTGCCTACAGAAGGATCATGTCCAAGCCTATAAATTAGCGTTTTGGCTGGGTCTATCAGCCGTCATTTTGTTTGTCTTGCTGCGTTGGTGGGGCGGATTTGGCAACATTCGCCCGCCCGCCAGCGAGGATTGGGTCGCTTTTTTGAACCTGGTTAAATACCCACCGAGTGTGACCTTCTTGCTGCTGACATTAGGTGTAAATGGGTTGTTGCTGGCGTTGTTGGCGCAACTGCCGGAGGGTTGGTTACGGCCGTTCACTCTCTTCGGCCGTGTCCCCCTTTTCTTTTACTTGACGCACCTATTTCTGTATGGGCTAATGGGTCGTTTCGTTCAAACCGACATCCCCGGCATGTACCCTTATTGGCTGTTGGGGCTGCTGATTTTGGGTCCCTTGTGTTGGGCGTATGGGCGATTTAAGGACGGCCGTTCCCCCAAATCAATGTGGCGTTACCTTTAATCCTCATGACTATTCAGGCGCAACGCACTTTTCCCATGGTAAGAGATGTTATACCCCAATTGATGCAGATTGTGTGTGGGCTAGAGGAACGGGTTGTTCGGGGAGAGTTGTCGTCATGGTTGGATATGTACACGGCCGTAAGCCAAGCCTTTTCTCCCGCCATCATGACCGATATTGAAACTCGTATTCCCGGTTGGGAGCAAATGGCAGCTTACGACAATGGGCAAACACGGATACATATTTGTTCTGTTTATCTGGCAATGTTTGTTACCGATTTTTACCAGCAAGCTAGTGAGCATGATAGGGCGTTGTGGCATTGGATTGTACTGCTGCATGATCTGGCAAAAAAAGCACAAGATGGGAAGCGGGATCGTACTCATGCTTTTCGTTCGGCAGTGTTGGCGGCCCAAATATTGCCTGCTGTGGGTTTTGCCACTTTGTCGGAGTATGAGGCAATTGTAGATGAGTGGGTAGTAATGTTGGATACGGCCGTGTTGCCCACCAGTGGCGATGAAATTCAAGACAATAGTAAACTACCCCTAATTGTGGCCGGCATTGAGCGTATGTTTGAGGTAGGTACACCAGCCGACCTGATTCTCAAAACGATCTTATTTCACCACTCATTCAGTCCTGTTTCCGCCTGGCCTAATCCAGCCCCGTTGACCGATGCCGAAATTAAACGGTGGATCAGTCCCCGTTTATGGCAAATTCTAGGGCCATTCCTCTTTTTTGATTCTGATGCCTGGGATATGTATTTCGATTCCCAAATCCGACGGAAACAACAGCAGGAAGTACGGGCGTGTATTCATACAGTGACCATTGTCGTTAACTTAAGACCTCGCAGGTTTCCAAAATGATCTACGCCCCTCTGAGGTTTTGCGTTAAAACCTGCGAGGTCTTCGCTTAAGTTAACACTTATGATACAGTGACAAACTTTTTGCGTATTTAATATGTGTGCAAGTGGCAAATATGCAGCTGTTTTCCGAAAGAGATAATATATGGATCAAATTCGAGAGTGGCTTTATATCGGCAAGTATAAAGAAACTAAAAATGAGCATTTGTTAGCTCGATGCAATATTTCAGCGATGTTGTTGTTAGCTGAGTTGGTTGAACACGCTGGGATTGATTCCTTATATGTGCCTGCTGAGGATGGGGAGGTATTACCGACCCACTTCCTCAGACAAGGTGTTGATTTTGTGACCGATAAATATGAACAGGAGCAACTTATTTTAGTTGCCTGTGGAGCGGGAATTAGCCGTTCAGCCACATTTACGATTGCTGCTTTGAAGGAGATTGAAAAGCTAACTCTTTTGCAAGCGTATCAGGTTGTAAAAAACGCACATCCTGAGTCAATGCCCCATTATCTATTGTGGAATTCGCTTTGTGACTATTATGGTGAAGCGGTTCCTTGGACAGAATTAGATCATTCATGAGAGGATCTATTATGAATAGAACAACCATTGGAAAATATATAGGCCTTGAATTAATTGGGCAAGGGGGGATGGCAGAAGTTTATATTGGGCTGGACCCAACCCTCAATCGCAGGGTGGCGATCAAATTGATCTTGCCCCATTTTGCAGATAAAAGTGATTTTGAAGCTCGTTTCCAACGGGAAGCGGAGACGATTGCCAGTCTACGGCACGCTAACATCGTGCATATTTATGAATACTCCATCGAAGATGGGACGCCTTTTATGGTGATGGAATATTTAGACGGGGGTACGCTGGGGGATAAGTTGACCAAGTATGAAACGATGGGGAGCGTGATGCCGCTGGAAGAAACGGCCGCTATTTTGGATAAGGTCGCCAGCGGATTGGATTATGCCCATCAGCGGGGCTTAATCCATCGTGACATTAAACCAGCCAATGTCCTATTTTCAGAGGATGGAGAGCCAATTATTGCTGATTTTGGTATTGTCAAATTGTTGGGCGACACCCTAGCCCTGACTCAAACAGGCGGCGTGGTCGGCTCCCCTCGCTATTTGCCACCCGAACAAGCAACCCAACAAGAGATTGATAAGCGCAGCGATATTTATTCGCTGGGCATTGTGTTGTATCAAATGGTCACTGGCACAGTCCCTTTTGACGGGGACATGATCAATGTGATGATGCAGCATGTTAATGAGCGGCCGGCCAACCCAACCACGATCAATGCGGATCTGCCTGAATCTACGGCCGAAGTCATTCTGAAAGCATTAGAAAAAAAACCCCAATACCGGTACGATAGCGCCGGGGAAATGGCAGTCGCTTTTAGAAACAGCTTAACAAAAACTGCGGGATTGACGTTTCCTTTGCCGGCCGAAACGACCGTTCCTGTAACAAAAATTGTGTCAATACCTGAAGAAACGCTTGTGCTTGCCCCAACCGTTAAAGCCACTCCCCAGGCAAAAAAACCTTCAGCGAAACCGATAAGCGGCAAGCTAATTGGTGGGATTGTTGCTTTGCTACTGATCGCCTTGCTGGCTTTTATTGTTTTTGGCGATGGATTTAGCGGCACGGCCGAAGAGACGCCAACGGCAGAAGTTGCTAATGTGGTGGGGAATGATGTGGCCGCAACGGCCGTTACCGACCAACCAGAAGAAGTCCCCACCCCCATTCCCATTGATACAACAATTCCGCATGGGGATATTACCTTCCATGGGGATACCGTTACTGTTAGCCTCAACGACCTAAAGCCAACAGACGAAGGCGTCATCTACGCTGTCTGGCTGACAGAACCAGACGCGGCCCCGCTTCATCTGGGCGGGATTGAAGCGGATGGGGGCGAGCTTTTCTTCACAGACCCCGCAGGCGGCGACGTTTTAATGAACTTTAGCGGATTTGCCATCACTGAGACACCGGCATCAGATGCAGAAGCGGTTTTCAACGGCCCAATCATTTACGAGGCGTTAGCCGCTGAACAGATCATCTCAGATTATCGCCATTTCCAGGATACTTTTGGCGTCCCCTTCGATCAGGCTATCGGTGATAATATGGCCTTGCAAGCGAATACCTTTACCGACCATACCGGCTTCAGCCTGGTCGCGATTTTGACTGATGGTTCCTTGGACGACGGGAAAACCCACGCTGAACACACCATCAATGTCGCATCTGGTATGGGAAGTGATGATTACTTTGACTGGGATGGTAGCGGCCGCCCAGAAAACCCCGGCGACGATGTTGGACTACTTACCTATATCCGCCTCTTCGCCAATGCAATCTCCAGCACCGATGCCAATACGGCCGCTGAGGCTGATGAACTCATCACCCAGATTGAGAGTCACGTCTCCCTCATGAAGAAGATCACTGCATCAGATACTCTTGATGAAGCAGCTGCCCATGCGGAACAACTTGATGTCCAGCAAGGTCAGATTTTGGAGAAAATTACAGTATTGCTTGCGGAGACTGGGACCTTTGACTTTAGTACGCATTTGGAGGTCTTTGCTACTGAAAACTGATGTATGCCCAATCAAGCCAAGTAAGGCATAATAGGCCGATTTGTATTAAATTTCACAACTTCATGGAGGATATCAAATGAAGAAGACGCTATTTATTTTAACGGCCATCTTACTGCTGTTCGTTTTAGCTGCTTGCGGCGGGACGGAGGAGCCAACGGTCGTGCCCCTCGCAGAACTCCCAACCGCAGTTTCAGAATCGGTAACGGTAGACACAAACGTCACCATTAACGATATTGAAAATATTATATGGCAGTGGGAAGCGTTTCAGGATACGGCCGGCATCAATGACATCACCGTGCCCGACCCTACGCAATACACACTGACGTTACGTCCCGATGGAACGGCCCCTATTCAAGCCGATTGTAATCAAGTGCAGTGGACTTATACATCAGAAGGTAACTCCCTCAGTTTTAATACGCTTGGCCCCTCTACATTAGCTTTTTGTGGTGAAGAGTCACTCGATCAGGAGTATCTGACGAAGTTAGGCGCTGCTGGAACCTTCGTTATGAGCGAGGGCAAATTGATTATCAATTTAATGGCCGATGCCGGGAATATGGTTTTTATCAATAGCGGCCCGGCTCCAGAGCAGGGCGGGGAGACTTTGCCGGCAGACAGTTTTTGTGATGTGATTCATCCGGCTTCGTTTAGCCTGAATACCTTTGGCCTGAATTACTCCTGGCAAGCCAATTGTGTAGCCGAAACGCCCTATGACCAAAGCCAACCACCCGGCCCTAAAGGAATGCCGGAACATATCGAGATTAACTTTGGCATAACAAATCCGGCTGACAAGCAGCCTGGCGATCCTGTCATTTACATCATCCCGGCCGATACGTATAAGGCGATGTGGGAAGCGAATGGCAACGACAGCGTTACACGGGCAATGGATGCGCAGCAGGCTGCTCTGGCTGCGCAAGAAATCCCTTTCCCCCCATTTTCGGTATTACCAACAGAAGAGATTGGCGGCGTAAATGATTTAAGTGTGCAGCAAGAGTATCTGAACTTTGGTGATTGGGGCGGTTTGCGTTTTGTCGGCCGTTATGCCCAAGACGCCAATCCGGTTATGAATCAAAATCTTCGTTACATTTTCCAAGGGTATGCTGGTGAAGACGACCCATTTTTTGTGGCTATGTTCTGGCCGGTTTCCACCCCGTTTTTACCGGCCGATGGTGGCGAAATTTCACAGGAAGAATTCGACAGGTTTTCCGCCGATAACCAGGCCTATATGGACGAACGAACTACTTTCCTAAATGGGTTGGCTCCCACAGATTGGGTTCCGCCGCTGACTATTCTGGATGCGCTGTTAGGTTCGCTAGAATATAGCCCTTCCCAATCGCCAGACCCGGTTCCCACGGCCGAAATTCCCACCCCAGAATCAGACGCAGCTTACGGTGTTGTCACGGCGCCCAGCGGTGTTTATGTACGCACTGGTCCAGGTTCTGCTTACCCCATCATCTCTACCGCCTCCTTTGGCACCGAAGGCGCTATTATTGGCAAGAGCGCTGACGGAGAATGGTGGGTATCGCCAGTTCAAGGGGCGCCAAATAACCAGGGCTGGGTCAGCGCCACTTATGTGCAGGCGTTCAATGCTGAAAATGTGCCGGTTATTCAAGCGCCACCCCCACCCATACCTACCGCAACGCCAACCCCTTTACCAACCCCGGCCCCTTCAATCAACTTTTGGGCTGATCGCACCACGATCAATCAGGGTGACTGCACAACCTTGCGTTGGGATGTGAATAACATTCAGGCCGTATGGGTGTATCCGCAGGGCAAAGATTACGCCAAATACCCCACTACCGGCCAGGGCAGCCAGCAAGTTTGTCCCCCGCAAACCACTACGTATGAAATGCGGGTGCAAAATACAGATGGCTCTGTAGAGTTTCGCCAGCTTATAATTACGGTTAATGAAAATAACCCGCTCATCAACACAAGCTGGACTTTGCAGGTGATGAATGAAACGGGCGTGATGGTTCCCGGTACAACACTGACTCTCAACTTCGGTTCTGGCGGCTATCTCAGTGGTAATGGGGGCTGCAATAATTTCAGCGGCAATTACATTGTTTCTGGCGCCAATATCTCTATTAGTTCCCTGGTCAGCAGCAAAATGGCTTGTGGCGCTGACATTGACCAGCAAGAATCGTTATATCTACAACTGTTGGGGGTTGCGGCTACCTATGAGTTGTCTGGAAGTCAGTTGATTCTACGCAACGTCAATGGGGCAGAAATTCTACGTTACAATCGCAGTTAAGCCAGTCTTTTTGTTTGTAAACACGGATGGGAAGAACACGGATAATAAATATCTGGGTTCATTCCCATCCGTGTGTCTCTTAAACTGAACAGTTAATGAACACGGGTCGGTGATGTTTGGGCTGCGATCATAAACAGAATATAAGTGATCCACTATTTGCCAATTAGGGCAAGAAAATAGACTCAAACAAGGAGAAACAAATGAGTGATTTAATTGTATTAGATTTTGATAGTGAAAATGGCGCTTTTCAGATGCGTGATAAGCTGATTCAACTGCAAAAAATGGAACTGATTAGCTTGTCCGACGCGGCCGTTGTTATCCGTCATGGCGATGGCAAACCCAAAGTAAAGCAGCTAAACAGCTTAGTCGGCGCTGGCGCTTTAGGTGGCGCTTTCTGGGGACTGTTGATTGGTTTGTTGTTCTTTGCCCCCTGGTTGGGTATGGCTGCCGGCGCCCTCGGTGGCGCTATTGGCGGTAAGTTCACCGATATTGGTGTGGATGATAAATTCATCAAAGAAGTTGCGGAAACAATTAAACCAGGACATTCAGCTTTGTTCTTGATGGTTGAAAAAATTGTAGCCGACAAAGTTATGCCCGAAATTGAAGCATTCAACGCGACTGTTATCCAAACTTCTCTGTCTACTGAACAAGAAGAAAAATTGAAAGCAGCTTTTCATCACGATACTGAGTAATATCCATCTATTATCATGGCGTAGCCGCGGTTTCTATACCGCATAAAATCTGACGCGAAAGTGATTTCACGGCTACAAGTAAGTCTCATTATTGTCATGATGAAGGGGTTAGGGATACGGCCGTGACTGGCTGTCCCTAACCTCTTTTTTTTATGCCACTCTGTTTGCTGTTATCATATTGAATATGAAAGAAACAAACCCCATTCGTTATGCTATTCTTCGCAGCGCGGCCGCTTATGGCTCTGGTTTTGCCATTGGCGTCCTGTTCATACTCATTTTCTTAAATGCCAATGTAGCCCGAACATTAACGGCCACGATGCTTGGCCCATTGCAAATTTTTCTACGCCTAATCTTTGGCATTATTTTGATCCTGATTATTTTTGGGTTGGGCGGCGGAATTGCCGGAATGGTTGGCGGCTATTTTGCCTGGATACCGTACCATGAAGAAGCGGCCGCAGATAAAAAAGCACAGCGCAGATTTATGTGGCGCAGTGGTTGGGGCTTCTTTATTACCCAAACTATTCTCATTGTGCCTTTGCTTGTAATGACGGCCGTTGTTGGCTTGCTTAACCCCGATTTGGATGTGCGCCTGCTAAAATTGCCCTCCTTATTTTTTGGCTATGGCTTGCTTTATGGCGCCATCGTTGGTTTGCTAATTGGTTGGCTGACATTCGGTTTGCGACAGACGTTGGGGGTTTGGCTATCAGCTATTGCTGGCTTCAGTTTAGGCGGTATTCTTTTCGGGTTAGGCATTCAAATCCTAAGCCGTATGCAGCAGCCCGGTACTTTGGTTGTGTGGATCACACTGCTAATTACTGTCTTTTTGTTTGGCGCTTTGGGTGGCGGCGCTATGGGGTACGCCTTCCAGAACGTGCATAAACAGAAACGTATCTTTCCTGAATCTCGCGGCTGGCGCATCCTGCGAAATGTGTCATTAGTTATTATCTTCATTATTTTTCTATCAGCGGCCGGAAAACTGATTTCCACGCTCACCATTCGCCCCGCATCGTTAGAACCTGTTTTGTCACTGCCTACACAGGGGACGCATTGGCTGCCAACAGAACAAACTCTAGCGCCGGTTGGAGATGTAGGAGACGGCCGTAACCTGCAAGCGACCTGCACTGAAAACGGCGCCATCACTGTCGTTGTAGATGGTCTAACAATAGACCCATTGATGACACTCCCCTGCTACACTGATCCTGCGCTGGCGGCCGATAGTGAAGGGGATTTGCATCTCATCTGGTACAGCGATCAGGTGGTGAAGGTAACGGGTACGCCCGGTAGCGGTCACTTTCTTTACGAGCAGATTTTGACCCCGAATGGTTGGACGGAACCAACTATTGTCGCTCAACCAACCGATGTAACTGTGCCGAAGCTAACGGCCGTATCCGCTGACATCCTGAGCCTGACCTGGGCCGACACGGCCGGTGAACATCAACTGGCTTACCAACCATACAATTGTGACGGCGTTCCTTTAACCCCTATTGGCGAGGCGGTTTACACGGCCGTGCGCCAGGAAAAATTCCGCCCTACATCTGACCCCATCCCTTATTGCAACAACACCTATAGGCAACTGCTGTACACACCCAATCCCTCCGCGCCAGACAGCAGCGAGCCTCAAAACCCGGATGGCGCTTTTGATGAGGTGGCTGATTTGGCGCGTACGGCTGAATATGAATTCTTGTTTGTGACTATGCAATGGGATGCCCCCGCCAAGGAAGGTAGCCCTGGCTTAACCTTGACCACAGCCATCGCGGATCTGTACGAAAAAGTAAAAACCAATCCTGAAAACTATCCCCGCGGCATGACTGTGCGTATCCTGCTAGGCAATCTGCCTGACCTGGCCGTCTTTGACCCCACTACCCAGATTTACCACGTTATGTATGATTTGCGAACGGCCGGGGTGACGAAACTGGTAGATGAGGAAATTGGCTGGAAACTGGAAATCGCCGATTTTGATGGCGCCTGGCCCCACGCCCATAGTAAATTTATTGTGATAGACGGCAAAGTATCGGCTGCGGCCGGTTTCAATTACAGCTATCTACATCTGCCCAAAGAGCATCCTTCTGGCCAGGGATTAGATATGAGTGACAAAGGGTTGCAAGTGATCGGCCCGGTAGCCCAAACAGTGTTGGCGGCACATGATGATCTATGGTCTGGTTCTGATTTGTATGATTGCCCCCGCTTCCCGCCCCCAATTCCGTATCTGGATTTTTTATGGTGTGATATTCGCACGGCCGAAGCAACCCATCCGCCAGAGGTACTCCGTTTTTATCCTACAGATGGCAATGCCAACGCTTTTGCTTTGCACCACACTTCAGCCCATCTGGAAGCGGATGAGGCGATATTGGCAGCTATTCATTCGGCCGCAGAGACAATTGATTTGCAGCAGGTTAATTTTTCATTGGAAACAGTTTGTGTGGCAGCGATTGTTTTGGCTGGTCTATGTGATGAAGAAGGTTTGGCGCCGCCATATATGAATGAGTTGGTTACGGCCGTTGTTGAAAATGACGTCAAAGTGCGTGCCATTGTAGAACCATCCGCCTTTAACGGCTTTGAAAACCGTATGGGCATCCAATGGATCATGAAACAATTAGAACTGTATGGCAAACAAGACAACCTAGAAATCAGATTCTCAGATAACAAAATGCACGACAAAGCTGTTTTAATTGATGGGCAGTTGTTGATTGTCGGCAGCCAGAACTTCCATTGGAGCGCCTGGGATACCCCCAGCCTGACCGAATACAACATCGCCACCGAAGACCTGGAAGCGATTACCAATTTCCAGAATGAATACAACTATCAATGGAGCATTGCCACCCCGGCCGAGGAACTAATGCGTCCTTAGCTGAGATGAATTGGAAAATGATGATATGATACAATTCAATCAGGCCATTTTATGGTTCAAAGGAAGCACATATCCTCAGTTACAATTGAAGACAAAATAAGAGAATTGGCCGCAGAGTATGCGGAGCGACTCAAAAAGAAAATTGATCAAATTGGATATGAGCTTGTCAGAGGAGTTAATTATACGGCCGATTCACCCCAACGATGCGGCCGATCAATATGCCATTATAATAGACCCCCGTGTAGCTATTATGTTGATGCGGCTGCCCAGCATGGAGCTTGCCGTTACTCAAGAGTGGATTCGCGAAGAAAAACCGGAGCGGCACCGGCTGGTGGCAGAGTTGAACGGCCGTGTCATCGGTTCCGCCAATATCCGCCAAATACAAAGACCTCGCCGCACCCATTGTGGCGGTCTGGGCATTTCGGTGCATCCTGATTATTGGGGGCAGGGTGTCGGCAGCGCCTTGATGGCCGCCATATTAGACCTGGCCGATAACTGGTTGAATTTACAGCGGGTGGAATTGCAAGTCTATACCCACAACCCGGCGGCCGTTCACCTGTATGAAAAATTTGGCTTTGAAACGGAAGGAACCAAACGGCAGATGGTTTTTGGCGACGGCCGTTACTTTGATGCTCTGGTGATGGCACGCCTGCGTCAGACAGAATGGTATGCAGACCAAACGGCCGTACCTGCCCCAACACGGCCGTTAACCAAGCAACCGCCCACCCAGGCCAACATCCGCCCCCCGCGCTACCCAGATGATTTAGATGATTTGTGGTACATATTTCGTCAACCAACTGTTGCCCGCACCACCATGCAAATGCCCAGCCAGGAAATCGGTCTGACCGACAGCCGCTTAAAAGCTACCGTGCCCGGTCTTTACCGTTATGTGGCCGAAGTCGAGAACAAAGTGGTGGGCATGGCTACACTGCACCAGTCGCAAAATCCGCGTGCCCGTCATTCCGCCGGTCTGGGCATGATGATCCATCCCGATTATTGGGGGCAGGGCATTGGCTCGCAACTGCTGGATGCGCTTTTGAACCTGGCCGATAATTGGTTACAATTAACCCGTGTGGAATTGGATGTGAACTGTGATAATCCTGCCGGGGTACGCCTGTATGAGAAGTTCGGCTTTGAAATTGAAGGGATGCACAAACTACATGTGTTTGGCGACGGCCGTATGGCCGACAGCTACTTCATGGCTCGCCTAAAAGAGTAACGTCTGGTCGGTCATTTTAGGAATCATTTGTTTCAGAGTGGGCTTCCACGGCCGTGTTATCCTTCACAAGGACTCCTGGGATATCGTCTTGCCCTCTGGAAAAACCAATCAGCCTATCAAAAATTTTTTGACACACTGCATTATGCTTTTTGCCTCCATATCAAGTGACACATGTCACTCTAATCCCTCCAACCCTTTTGCCTACAATAAGCGATAGTCATTGTGAAATAAGCCACAATTAACAACTGCAACCACACTATTAATTTCAAAATAGTAAGCATTCAACACTAGACAGCAAGGAAATGCAACGGTGCTTGCTGATTGTTGCTGAGTGCTAACTGTGAAGAGGAGACAACGATGTTGGCAATAGAAGCGCCCCCAGCTGGTCTGGATAAAGAAACGCGAGATATGATTCTCGATACCCTAAAAAAATATGCAGACCGCAAATTGACCCCTGAATACCTGCTTGATCTCGACCACAACGATGAATTTCCCCATCAAGTTTTACAAGAACTATACGACCCGATGTCCATCGGCCTGCACCTTATTTTCATTCCTGAAGAGTATGATGGCTTAGGCGGCGGTGCGTATGACATTTATCGCGTCAGTGAATTGATGGCCGCCACAGATTTGGGCATTGCCACTGGTGTCCTGGCAACCTTCCTCGGTTCTGACCCCATCAGCGTGGGAGCCACCGAAGAACAAAAGGCATATTGGTTCGACCGTATCGCCGAAGAAGCGCTGCTGATGGCTTATGGCGCAACCGAACCGCAGGCCGGCAGTGATCTGGCCGCCATGACAACCAAAGCGGATCCGGTGGAAGAAAATGGGGAAGTGGTAGGGTATCGGATTAACGGCCGTAAACAATGGATCAGCAACGGCGGTGTGGCTGATTTGTATTCAATTCTGGCCTTAGCCCCCGGTGGTCCCAGTTGGTTTGTGGTAGACCGTGACAATGAAGGATTTAGCCACGGAAAGCCGGAAGATAAACACGGCATTCGCGCCAGCAACACGGCCGCTCTCTACCTGGATAATGTTTACGTAGCGGCCGATCGGCTTATTGGTTTGGAAGAAGGGAAAGGGTTGGCTCAAGCCCAGGCCGTTTTTGGTTATACCCGACTTATGGTGGGCGCGTTTGGGTTGGGGGCCGGTTGGGAGGCTTTAAGACGAGCCATCCATTATTCACAAGAGCGGGTGCAGGCAGGCGCGCCTTTAAGCCAGAAACAGGGCTACACCCACAAACTGATCGTTCCCAATGCCGTCCGATTGGAAGCAGCTCGTACCTATATCGAATGGGTGGCCGAACGGTTGGACAGCGGCGAAGAAGGGTTGCAAACAGAAGGGGCGGTGGCTAAATACCTGGCGACGGAAGCGGGCAACAAAGCGGCCGAAGACGCTATTCAAGCTCTTGGCGGCTACGGTTACACTAAAGAATACATGGTGGAGAAGATCAAACGAGATGTACGCATCACCACTATTTATGAAGGCACTTCTGAAATTATGGAATGGACGATTGCCCGCGGCCGTTGGCAGGAGCATCTGAAATCACGCGGCGATTATTACAAGGAATGGGCCAACCGGCTGGCTTTGATTCATCGGGAACAGCCGGAAAATGGAGCCAATTATGCAGCTATGTCCATGCGGGCCTTAGCTGTCATTTTGGAACGCTGCCGTTTGGATCGCCTGACGCGCAACCAACATCTGTTGTTCCGTCTGGGTGAATTGGTGGCTTATGCAGAAACGGCCGCCATCTTTGCCGAACGTGTGGTAGATAAACCAACGGAAGCAATTAACCTGGACATACCAACTCGGCAGGCGCTTTCTCGTATACACGGTCGTGAAGCAGCCCTGAAAGTAGCCACCGATGGTTTGCATTGGACGATTGGCGCCGGCCAGACCGATCCCAATCTGGCCCAGTCCCTTGATTTGCCCGGTATTTATGCAGCCCAGGCGGGACTGGTAGCGGATATGAATTTTGCAGCAGAACGGTTGAATAAAGTGTTTAGTGTGCAGTGAATAGTGTTCAGTTTGCAGTGATTGTTCGTCAAACTGAACACTGCAAACTAATTACCGAAAAAACGGAGTGAATGAAAATGAACGACACCTCAGACCGGGCCATTGCCATTGTGGGGGTGGGGGCGATTTTGCCGGATGCGCCAACAGCGGCCGCTTACTGGCAAAACATCCTCAACAAACGATACAGTATTACCGAAACCCCGCCAGAGCGTTGGCGACTGGATGATTATTATGACCCCGACCCCAAGATTCCTGATAAGACTTACAGCAAAATCGGCGGCTGGGTGCGAGGGTTTGAGTTTGACTGGCGGCGTTTCCGTATGCCTCCCAAAGTGGCCGCTTCAATGGATGCGGGGCAGCAGTGGGCGGTGACGATTGCCGCCGATGTGTTAGCCGATTATGGGTATCCAGAACGACCGTTAAACACCGAACGCACCGCCACCATCATCGGCACAGCCATGGGTGGTGAACTGACTTATCACACTAATGAACGGATTGTTTTCCCCAATTATGTGCGGGCGCTGGCGGCCGTGCCCGAATTTGCCGGCCTGCCCGCTCCCACCCGCGAAGCGATTCTCACTGGCTGGCACGATCATATTGACGAGCGAATCCCCCCCATCACCGAAGATTCGATGCCCGGCGAGCTGCCCAATATTATTTCTGGGCGCATCGCCAATATGCTTAATTTGCGCGGCCCCAACTTTATTACCGATGCGGCCTGTGCCTCTAGTTTTGCGGCCGTAGAAGCGGCCATTGAACTGTTGACAGAACACAAAGTGGATGCGGTTGTAACCGGTGGCGTAGACCATAATATGGGTATCGGTTCTTTTGTGAAATTCTGCAAAATTGGAGCCTTGAGTTCCACGGGGACACGGCCGTTTGGCGCAGGCGCCGACGGTTTTGTGATGGGCGAAGGGGCTGGTCTGTTCCTATTAAAAAGACTCGAAGACGCCGAACGCAGCGGTGACAAAATTTACGCCGTCATTCGCGGCGTTGGTGGGGCCAGCGATGGCAAGGGTAAAGGTATCACCGCTCCCAATCCGATTGGACAGCAGTTAGCCGTTCAGCGAGCCTGGGAAGCGGCTGGACTTGATCCGGCCACAGCAACGATGGTAGAAGCACACGGCACGAGTACCCGTGTTGGTGATGTGGTGGAAGTAGAAAGTCTGAGCAAAATCTTCGGCGGGGCGCGCAAAAATTCGATTGGTTTGGGTTCGGCTAAGAGCAACATCGGTCACTTGAAAGCGGGTGCGGGCGCGGCAGGCATGATGAAAGCTACGCTGGCTCTGCATCACAAAATTTTGCCGCCCACATTGAACGGACATCCACCCAACCCTAACATTGATTTTAGCCAGACGCCATTTTATTTGCTGAACGAAACACGGCCGTGGGACATGCAAAACGGGACCCCCCGCTGTGCTGGCGTCAGCGCCTACGGCTTCGGCGGCACCAACTTCCATCTGGTGTTGGAAGAACACAGACCAGGGGAATTGACGAAGCCGAAAAAGGTTTTTGCCAACGCCAAGATTTCGGAATCTAGTGAACAATCCGCAATCCGCAATCCGCAATCCGCAATCCCTATTCGCGGGATTGGCGCCATCGGCGCGAATTCACCTAAAGAGTTGCAGGAAAAACTGGAACGCTATTTGAACCGGGTGGAAACAGGCTGGTCGCCACCGCGAGAACTGCCCAAACACACCATCATTGAAGCCAATGAACGGCTCTTTATTGATTTTGGCGACCATGCCGAACTGCTAGACCGTCTGCAAAAAGCACAAAAGGTGATGGGCTTTGATTCAACGCAGGCATGGAAGGCAGTGGAGTCCCAGGGTGTTTTCCGCGGCTCTGGTAAGCCAGAGGGTAAAATTGCCTTCATGTTTCCCGGCCAAGGTAGCCAGTATGTGAATATGGGGCGGGAATTGGCGGGATTGTATCCAGAAGTGCAGGCCGTATTTGACGATGCCGATGAAGTGATGACGCCGATTTTAGGCAAACCATTAACGGATTATATCTTTGTAGACCCGAATGATAACGCGGCCGTAAACAAAGCCACCTTTGACTTGATGCAAACGGAAATCACACAGCCGGCTATGTTGACTCTGGATATAGCTATCCTCAAAATTCTGGAAAAATATGGTTTTAACCCAGATGTTGTGGTGGGACATTCTCTAGGTGAGTATGCAGCCCTCATTGCGGCTGGCGCGATGCCATTTGCCGACGCTCTGGAAGCGACGGCCGCTCGCGGCGGTGAAATGGCTAGCCTGAACCTGGAAGACAATGGCAAGATGGCGGCCGTTCTGGCCCCTTATGATGCAGTGGAAGCTACTCTCAAAGAAGTGGATGGCTATGTAGTTCCGGCCAACATCAACAGTCATAGTCAATGTGTTTTTGGCGGCGATAGTGAAGCAGTGGAACAGGCGGTTAAGCTGTTTGAGGCGCAAGAGTACCGGGCCATGATTTTACCGGTTAGCCATGCCTTCCACACGAGCATTATTGCCCCGGCCGGCAAACCGTTGCGGCAAGTGTTGGATCGGCTGCGTATTAGTTCGCCCAATTTGCCGTTGGTAGCAAATGTGACGGGCGATTTTTATCCTACAGGTATCACTGCCATCAAGGATATGCTGCAAAAACAAGTGTCTTCGCCTGTACAGTGGGTGAAGGGGTTAGAAACGCTCTACGACGCTGGCGTCCACACTTTTGTTGAAGTTGGGCCAAAGCGGGCTTTGCGCGGCTTTGCCAACGATGTATTCAAAGAAAAAGATGATGTGATTGCGCTCATGACCAATCACCCCAAAACTGGCGCCCTGCCGGCCTTTAATCAGGCGTTGTGCGGCTTGTATGCGGCCGGTTATTTCAAAAATCAACTTCCCGAAGGTTCAGAACCTCCAGGAAGTTTAGCAAGAGAGGAAGCTATGGCTCCTAAAACAAATGGAAGCATAATGCCTGAGTCGCCGACTGTGCCTCAGCAGACGAATGTCCAATTACCCTATCACCCAATTACCCAATCTCAACCGTATAATCGGGCTAACCCGCCGCTTGGTTCAGTGGTAATCAGCGGCACGGGGCTGGGTTTACCTGGCGCGGAGAAGCCGGTGATGGACCCCGACAACGCCCTGCGTATTTTGCAAGGCGAGCAGTTTGTAGATTTGATTCCCGAACGGTTCCGCAGGAAGATAGTCAGTAAACGCATTACCCGGCTGGTTAAATCGGCCGATGGCAGTGGCAGTTTTGCCACGATTGATGAACCGGATGAGGTGATTCGGCTGGCTGGCCGGCCGGGCAGCTTTGACCTGGCCGAAGAGTATGGCGTACCGCAAAAGTTGGTGGATGCCCTGGACATCACTACTCAATTGGCGATGGCGGCTGGGTTAGATGCGCTGCGCGAAGCGGGCATTCCTCTGGTGATGGGTTACAAACACGCCAGCAATGGGTCGTATTTGCCGCAGAAATGGATGCTGCCGGAATCATTACGAGATGAGACGGGCGTGATTTTTGCCAGCGCTTTCCCTGGCGGCGACCGTTTTGTGGAAGACTTTGAACGGTATTCTGTTTACCAGAATCGCGTAGATCAGTTGGAGATGCTAGATCAGCTGCGGCGTACCTGCAACGATAACCAGACGCTGTTGGAAATTGCGCGGCGTAGTAATGAACTGCGGGAAACATTGGCCCGCGAACCGTATACCTTTGACCGGCGCTTTATCTTCCGTATTTTGGCCATGGGGCACAGCCAGTTTGCCGAGTATATCGGTGCGCGCGGTCCGAATACGCAGGTGAATGCGGCCTGTGCCAGCACAACCCATGCCATTTCTATTGCCGAAGATTGGATTCGCAACGGCCGTTGTCGTCGTGTCATTGTTATTGCGGCCGATAATGTGACCGGTGACCATTTGCTGGAATGGATTGGGGCCGGGCTTCTGTCCATGGGCGCCACAGCCACCGATGACCGGGTGGAAGAAGCCGCTTTGCCGTTTGATAAACGACGGCACGGCACCATTTTAGGTATGGGGGCTTGCGCCCTCCTGATGGAAAGTGAAGATGTAGTACGCGAACGCGGTATGCGCGGTATTGTGGAACTATTAAGCAGTGAAACTCGCAACAGCGCCTTCCACGGCTCCCGATTGGATGTAGACCACATTTCCATGGTGATGAATGATTTGGTGACGGTAGCCGAACGTCGCTTTGGCCTAAACCGCTACGCCATCGCGCCGCAGCTGGTTTTTATGTCGCATGAGACGTACACACCAGCACGCGGTGGTTCGGCTTCGGCGGAGGTGGTGGCTTTACGTCAAACGTTTGGCGAAGCAGCCAAAGAAATTGTGATTGCCAACACCAAAGGATTTACTGGCCATGCGATGGGTGTGGGCGTTGAAGATGTGATTGCGCTGAAGATTTTGGAGCATGGTATTGTGCCTCCGGTTCCCAATTATAAAGAAGTTGACCCTGATTTAGGCCAGTTGAACCTGAGCCGGGGCGGTCGTTATCCGGTGCAATTTGCCTTGCATCTGGCAGCCGGATTTGGCTCCCAAATCGCGTTCAACTTTACCCGACGTATTCCCGGCAGTCTGGATCGGGTGGACAACAAGCCGTTGTACCAAAAGTGGCTGGATGAGATCAGCGGTTACGATTATGCTGAATTGGAAGTGGAAAAACGAAATTTGCGAATTGTGGCCAGGGGAAATCCGGGGCGACGGCCGTCGCCCAGCGCCTGGCAATATGGCACAGGCCCAACGATGCGTACCCAGGTAGGAGGCAATGGCTATGTACCCGCTTACACGCCACCCCCGCTGCCGCAGCCAGCCGCCCGACCAGTTCCGATCATCAACCAACCCATTCGACCCGAATCAGAACCGGTTAAAGTGGAGCCGCTGCCGGAACCGGTGGTCAGTGTTCAGTCTGAACCGGAGGCTGAACCAATCTCCAATCTCCAATCTCCAATCTCCGATCCCGTCATAGACAAAGTGCTGGCAATTGTCGCTGAGCAAACCGGTTACCCAACGGACATGCTGGAACTGGATTTGGATTTGGAAGCGGATTTGGGTGTGGATACAGTGAAGCAGGCAGAAACGTTTGTGGCTATCCGACAGGAGTTTGACATTCCCCGGCGAGATGATTTGAGTTTACGCGATTACAACACGCTGGAAAGAGTGATTGGGTTTGTGCGCGAGATGCGGCCGGATTTGGCGGTCACTGTTCAGTCGTCAGTAATCAGTGTTCAGTCTGAGGCAATACCTGTTGCAGAAGAAAAACTGAAAACTGAACACGGAATACTGAACACTGATCTCGTTACCGAAAAAGTGCTGGCAATTGTCGCCGAGCAAACCGGCTACCCAACGGATATGCTGGAACTGGATTTGGATTTGGAAGCGGATTTGGGTGTGGATACAGTGAAGCAGGCAGAAACGTTTGTGGCTATCCGGCAGGAGTTTGACATTCCCCGGCGAGATAATTTGAGTTTACGCGATTACAACACGCTGGAAAGAGTGATTGGGTTTGTGCGCGAGATGCGGCCGGATTTGACGGTCACTGTTCAGTCGTCAGTAATCAGTGTTCAGTCTGAACCAGAGGCTGAACCAATCTCCAATCTCCAATCTCCAATCTCCAATTCTGTCATAGACAAAGTGTTGGCAATCGTTGCCGAGCAAACCGGCTACCCAACGGACATGCTGGAACTGGATTTGGATCTGGAAGCGGATTTGGGTGTGGATACGGTGAAGCAGGCGGAAACGTTCCTGGCTATTCGGCAGGAGTTTGATATTCCCAGACAAGATGAAATGCAGCTACGGGATTATCCGACGCTGGGGCATGTGATTGGTTTTGTGGAGGAGATGAGGCCGGATTTAAAAGCATAGAGGGTGGCCCGGCGGCTGATGAGAAACCGGCCGCAGAGTCACCCCGGCTTCCAGAAATTGAACCAGAATATAGTTTGGAGGATGCGGATAAGATGCCGCGCCGAATTCCTACGCCTGTTTTACGGCCGTCGCTGGATATGTGTAAACCAACCGGCATAATGTTGGCTGAGAATAGCCGGGTGGTTGTGGCTCTGGATGATGGAGGCATCGGTAGGGCGCTCGTTAAAAAATTGGAGAAGTCAGGCGTTATGGCGTTGACAATCGAGGCGTCACTGGCTCAAGAAGCGTTAGAAGGACAGATACGAGATTGGCTAGCCGACGGCCCCATCCAAGGCGTCTACTGGCTGACGGCGCTGGATGCAGAACCAGATTTGATGGAAATGACACTGGCTGATTGGCGTGAAGCGAATCGGGTACGGGTCAAGAATCTTTCCGTTGCCATGCGGGCGTTGTATGACGTAGTGATGACGCCGGACAGTTTTCTTGTAACGGCCGTGCGCCTGGGTGGTCTGCATGGATATGGACAGGAACCGGCTGTAGCTCCGTTGGGCGGCGGCGTTACCGGCTTTACAAAGGCGTATAAACGAGAACGGCCGGATGTGTTGGTAAAGACAGTAGATTTTGAAGTGAGCCGCAAAACGGCTGCTTATGCCGACTTACTTATTGCCGAAACGCTGTGTGATCCTGGTGTGGTTGAAGTGGGATATTACCAAGACAATCGCTATACCATTACGCTTTTGGAAGAGTCGGCAGTAGACGGCCGTCCTGGTCTGATATTGAATAAAGACACCGTATTCCTGGTGACGGGAGCGGCTGGCGGCATTACCAGCGCTATTGTGGCCGACCTAGCGGCGGTTAGCGGCGGCACATTTTATCTGCTGGACTTGACACCAGAACCAGACCGCTACGATCCTCAAATTGCCCTTTTCCGGGCTGGTAAAGATGATTTGAAACAACAGTTGATTGCCGAGGCGAAGGCGGCCGGAGAACGGCCGACGCCAGTCATGATCGAAAAGAAACTGACGGCCATTGAACGTTTGGAAGCAGCCTTGAGCGGCATTGAAGGGGTAGAGCAGGCAGGTGGCACGGCTTTTTATCGCAGCGTCAATTTGCTGGATGGCCCGGCTCTGACGGAGATTGTGGCTGAAATTCGGCAGCAGGTGGGCCGGATTGATGTGCTGGTTCACGCCGGCGGCATTGAAATTAGCAAAGGTTTGTCCAGCAAAGACGCGGCTCAGTTTGATCTAGTGTACGATATTAAAGCGGACGGGTTCTTCAGCCTGCTGAATGCGGCTAAGGATATGCCCATCGGGGCGACAGTTTGTTTTAGTTCGGTAGCCGGACGTTTTGGCAATGCCGGGCAGACGGATTATAGTGCAGCCAATGATTTGTTGTGTAAGTTGACGAGCAGTTTCGGCCGTACTCGCCCCGATATGAAAGCGATTGCTATTGATTGGACGGCCTGGGGTGGCATCGGCATGGCTACTCGTGGCTCTATTCCCAAGATTATGGAGATGGCTGGCATTGAGATGCTGCCGCCGGAAGCGGGCATCCCCACCACACGTCGGGAGTTGGTCGCTGGCGGCTACACGGGTGAGGTACTGGTGGGCGGTAAGCTGGGTATCCTGGTAGATGAGTTAGATGAAGGCGGTGGTTTGCGGCCGCAGGCTAACGACAATTTATTGTTAATTAGCGAATTAAAGGCGGCTAATGTGTACGACGGCTGGCAGGCAGAAACGAGGTTGGATCCAAACGAACAGCCATTCCTGTATGACCACGCTATGGACGGCACGCCGCTGCTGCCAGGGGTAATGGGGACGGAGGCGTTTGCTGAGTTAGCCCAGACCATTGCACCGCAGATGAAGGTGGTTTCTATCTTTAATGAGGATTTCCAGACGCCGTTTAAGTTTTACCGCATGGAACCGCAGACATTGTATTTGAGCGGCACGGCCGTGCCCGATGGCAACGATTTGCTAGTGTACACCCAACTTCATTCGCGCCGTGAATTGAGGACAGGTGTGCAAGAAAAGCTGCATTTTACAGCCACAGTTCGCTTAAGCAAAGATGCGCCAGCAACTGAACCGGTCCCTTTTACGCTGCCAGAGTCGTTGGAAATTGACGCTGATGCCATTTACGACATCTACTTCCATGGACCGGCGTACAAGGTGTTGGAAAGTGTGCAGGTGGATAGCAAGCGGGCGATTGGTCTGCTGGCCGATAATCTACCGCCAAACATGAATCCGGCGCAGATGCAAGAATTGATCGCGCCGCGTTTGGTTGAACTTTGCTTCCAGACGGCTGGGGTGTGGCAGATTTGCACCAAGCAGGAGATGGCGCTGCCGTTGGCAATTGGTTCGGTGACGGTTTATAAGCAGGAGTGTGAAGCAGACGGCCGTCTCTATGCCATCGTGGAAGCGGTCAACGGCGGTGACGAATTCAACGCCCAGGTTGTTGATGAATCTGGACAGGTGTTTGTGACCCTGAATGAATACCGAACGGTGACGCTGCCGGGTACCGTTTCTTTCAAGTAATCAGTATGCAGGGTACAGTTTTCAGTTTTCAACGCTAACCAGGCTGAACATTGATCACTGAATACTGCATACTGAACACCGAATACTAAAAATGATCCACTGGCTAACCCAATCCCACACTGAATTGCCCGACCCATCTCGACTAATTGATGAGGGTGGGTATTTGAGTGAAGCGGAGTATGAAAAGTTTTTACAGTTGAAGATGGAGAAACGGCGCAATGATTGGCTGTTGGGCCGTTGGACGGCCAAACGCTTGTTGCAAACGGTTATTTGGGAGAAGCAAGGGATTACGCTGCCGCTGGATATGATCACAATCGGTAATAATGCAGATGGCGTACCGAACTATCAATTACCAATTGATAATTGTCAATTGTCAATTTCTTTGAGCCATTCACACGGCCGTGCCTTTGTCGTCGCCATTGATAAGCTAAATGTGCCGGTGGGGGCCGATATGGAGCAGATTGAGCCGCGCCAGGAAGAGTTTATTGATGATTACTTTACGGAAACGGAAGCGATATTAGTACGGCAGGTAGAGGATGGAGCACGGGATATGATGGTGACGGCCGTGTGGAGCGCCAAAGAAGCTGTTCTCAAAGCGCTGCATTTGGGACTGTCTGTCGATACACGAGCGGTACGCTGCCTGATGGAACCGGAAACACGGCCGCCCAAGACGTGGACTCGCTATATTATTCGCTATAACCAAGAGTGGCTGCCACGGCCGGCTCCGCCGTTAACGGGTTGGTGGCAGGTAGAAGATGGTTTTGTACTGACTCTGGCAGTAAGTTGACAGCCGTTGTACCATTTACCGGCGTTGCCACCATCGGCCCACCGGATTTGACATTTACTCCTGCGTATGGCAAAATCTCGCTCCGGTAAATGCCCCCTTAGCTCAGAGGATAGAGCGTTGGCCTCCGAAGCCAAAAGCCCAGGTTCGAGTCCTGGAGGGGGTACAAGTTTTGAGTTTCCAGATTGGTTCACTCTCGAAAGAGTGAACCAATCTTGCCAAGTTAAAAACGAGCGCTCCCTTAGAGACAAAACCGTAGTCTACTACTTTGCTTTCACCTCAATATAATCAAACTTGGTGCTCGCATCTCCGTTCTGTTTGGTTTGTACAAGCAAACCAAAATAGGGCCGGTCGTTATTGAGATAGGTTGAGTCATTTGTCTGGCCTACCAGACTGTCGTTGAGATAAACACGCATATCCCCATCCGCATCCACAGAAATCGTCCATTTATTGCGGTGGTTTACTATGGCAGAGACTGGGGTCCAATCAATCAGGTCTGGTCCCTGGGGATCGTTGTGGCCGCTATCATGGAAGTCAATGCGTTTGAGCTTAAATTGGAAAGGTTCAATCGCATCGGCTCTTTTTTCAACCCGTAAAACGTAGTAATGATTGAAGCAACTTGAAAAATCACTATTTGGGCAGGATTCGGCATTGCCATCGGCAGCGAATACCATTCCAAAGGTATGGCGTTCTTGTCTATCCATCATCACAGCGTTGATTTTAATGGTGAAAGGAGGTTGTGGTCCCGGTATGAAGGGTGAAGCAATGATATAGGTATCTGTGCTATCTAGTTCGATTTGTAAGCTGTCATATTCGCCGGGGCGATGGGTTAGATGCCAATCACTATCATCTGCAGTGGTGCGGCGCATATCCCAATCGTCAGCATCATCGGCAAAATCGTTCCGGTAATATGTTTGGGGAGCGGTCGTGGGAGTGGGGGACGGTGTGGGTGTGCTGGTAGGTGTGGCTGTGTTTGTCGGTGTGGGCGTGGGGGTTAGCGTCGGGTCTACTCTGATGATGGGCAAGTAAGTTTCGGGATTTTGTGACTGTACCCTCACCAGGATGTTGTCAATTAAGACCCCAGGCATGGTATGGGTGATTGTGGAAGCATTGCTGGTGAAGTTGAAGGCTAGATAAAGATCGTTTTTGCCAATGAAATTGTCTAGATTGGCGGTGGTCGTCAGCCAACCATTACTGTTTTGGGTAGTAGTGAAGATAGTCGTTAATATATTATTGTTGGCAATGGCGACATTAAAGAAATCACTATTGTCTATTTCTAACCAGTACTCAAAATCCAGAGCGGCCGCTTGAACGGATTGTGTCAGGCTAAATGGTCCCATCACCAACCAGGAATTAGCCTGATTAGGATAGCCGTCCACCCCAACTGTCAGGGAAATCCCATCGGCGCCAGCGCCGACAGCCCAGGCGCTTTGTGTATGCCCGGTTATGGTGTTGGTGAAGGTAACAGGCCCCCAATAATATTCGCCGTTGACGGAGCCGTTACCATCTGCTGTTATCCAGGTTGGATCGAAGCCAATTTCAAAGGTGCTGGTTAACACGGCCGTCCAGCCATCATTAGCCTGATTATTATTTGGGGTAGCGGGTACGGCCGTCATCGTCATACTGAAAACTGTCACTCCTAAACCGAATATAAATAAAACTCCTAGCGTAACCAGTGCTAGGGTTGTTAAGCGTTTTACTTGATTTGTCTTCATGAAACTTTCTACTCCCTTTTGCCACTAATATCTGTCGCCAGATCAAATTTACTCAATTCCTGATTGTATAGGGTTGGGTACGGCCGTCAAACGATCAATGTGCAGCGTTCAATAAGCAGTTGTCAGTAGATGGTCACTGAAAACTGAATACTGATTGACGGCCGTGCGCTTCATGAATATAATGCCCACACAACTCAACAACAATCAACGTTGATGGAGATAAGTAAGATTGCGTACCTGCTCAGAGAGTTCGCGGTTAGTGTAAGCGAAACAGGAACCAATCCCAAATCCACTCCGGAGTTGCCGCCGATATAAGGTGAGCCGGGTCAGCCCGTTATAGCGTTTGAGATCAGTAAGCAGTGAGCAGTGTTCAGTAAGCAGTTGTTAGAGTTGAACAGTGATTACTGAAAACTAGACACTGAACACTGATGAATCCAGGTGGCACCACGGGCCTCCTCGTCCTGGAAAGACGAGGAGGCTTTTTGTATTAAAAGAGGTTTTACCTTTTAGGAAAGGTGGAACTTCTCTTACGCATTTGTACGACTTACGAATAACGAAATACGCATGACGAATGATGAATGGAGGTTACGATGTTAGACATTAAGTTAATCCGAGAAAAACCGGAATGGGTGAAGGAACAGACGGCCAAACGTTTTACCACGGCGCCGGTTGATGAGATTTTGGCGGACGACGGCCGTCGTCGGGAAATATTGTTGGAAGTGGAAGAACTACGCCGCCAACGGAATGAAAGCTCAAAGCAGATCGGCCGTTGGATGGGCAGTCTGAAAAAGCTAGAAGCCGATCTCAAACGAGTACAAGCCGGACAAGATGTGGGCCAACCAGCGGCCGCTTTGGAAACACAGATTAGCGCCATGCAGTTCAACGCTGACGAAGCCAAAGATGAGACACGCAAAATTGGCGAACGCATCAGTGAATTGGATGAGGAACTGCGCACTGTGGAAGCCCGGCTGCGGGAGAATATGCTTTGGGTTCCCAATATCTTGCAAGACGATGTGCCAGTGGGTGAAGATGATTCGAACAACACCTTTTACGAACCGCAAGGCGTGCCCAAACCAGCCTTCGATTTTGAACCAAAGGCACATTGGGATTTGGGGCCGGAATTGGACATCATTGATTTTGAGCGTGGCGTAAAAATGTCGGGCAGCCGTTTTTATGTGCTTAAAGGGATGGGGGCGCGGTTGCAGCGGGCGCTGATTCAATTCATGCTCAATTACCATCTGGAACATCACGGTTATACTGAAATCAATCCGCCGTTCATGGTGCGCTCGGTTGTTTTTGAGGGTGCGGGACAATTGCCCAAATTCTTTGACAACATTTACCGGGATGCGGAAGAAGATTTTATGTGGTTGGGCACGGCCGAAATCGCTCTGACCAATATGCACCGGGATGAGATTTTGTTGGAAGAGGCGTTGCCGCTGAAATATGTAGCTTACACGCCTTGCTGGCGGCGGGAAAAGATGAGCGCGGGTAAGGATGTGCGCGGTATCAAGCGCGGACACGAATTCCACAAAGTGGAGATGTATCAGTTTACCCACCCTGATAAGAGCCATGAAGCGCACGAGGATATGAAACAACACGCGCTGGACATCTGTGATGCGTTGGGCTTCCACTACCGGCTGGTAGATTTAGCTACTGGAGACATCGGTTTTGCCATGACGAAGACGTATGATATTGAAGTGTGGGCGACCGGATGTGGTGAATGGTTGGAGGTTAGCTCGATCTCGAATGCGTATGATTTTCAGGCGCGGCGGTCGAATGTGCGTTACAAACCGGCCGCTGGCGGCAAAACCCAATTCCCACATACGCTCAATGCGTCGGGGTTGGCTTTGCCACGGGTTATGATTGCCATCATGGAAAATAATCAGCAGGCAGATGGTTCGATTGTGGTGCCGGAGGTGTTACGGCCGTATATGGGCGGCGTGGAAGTGATTAGCAAATAACCAAGGTTCGTAGTGTCCGCTTTAGCGGGTTGGCGGTTAACGGAAGACCGTGCCCCTAAATAGATTTTGACAGTAGTGTAAAACTTGCCCTGTATCCCTTGTATACACGGATGGAAAGAACATAGATTTTTCTCTGTTTCTATCCGTGTATACAATTCCCGGCCGATTTTTGCGATCGGGCGTCACGGCCGTCTCACCATCAACGGTGCAATCCACAAAGCCAATAATGAAACGCCAATTGCCAATGCCCCAATCTGGAACGCCTGATTGTAACTGCCTGATTGATCGAAAAGTCGGCCGGCTAACCAGGGGAAAAGAGCCGCCCCCGCGCCAAAAGCGGAACCGACAGCGCCGTTCACTGTGCCTAATGCGGGGCCGGGAAAAAGATCGCTGGCTACGGCCGTAACCAACGATGCCCGCGACCCTTCCCCCAAGCCTAACATCAGCGCATAGGCTAACAGCCAGATTGTGCCCGATGCAGCCTGCAAACTGCCTAAAATAAGGATGGCTGCCAGCAGACACAGCGACCCCAATGTATATGCTTGCCGCCGCCCAATGCGATCTGACAAACTACCCCAGAAGATGAAGGCGACGGCCGTGACTGCCCCCGTCAAACCCACAATGGAAGCCGCTAAAATACGGTCTACGCCACTATCTGCCATTGTTGCCAATTGATGTACAGTTAACATTCGCAGCGGCCCGATAGCCCCCAATCCGGCCAAAATGAGCAGCCAAAAAGCAGGTGAGCGCACTATCTGGGGCATTGTCCAGCCGGTTTGGGTGGAACTGTTGATGTGACGGGGGTAGGTTGCTGACGGCCGTTCCCCATCAGGAAACAGCCCCATTAAATTAGGCGACAGACGCAAGAAAAGCAGAATAAAAGGGATCATCAGCAAGGTGAGCAGAGCCAGGGCGATATAGGCGTGTCGCCAGCCGATTTGGGAAATGAGTACGGCCGTGCCTGGTGTGAGCAACAATGTTCCCAACCCCGTCCCGGCAAATGTCATCCCAATTGCCAGACCGCGCCGACGTACAAACCAACGGGCAATGACACTGGCTTGCGGCCCCAACCCCAAAATAGTGATCCCCAAACCGGCAATGACGCCATAGGTAAAGGTGAGTTGGGTTAACGTGTGGATACGGCTGCTCAAAAGTAATCCTATAGCCAACAACCCAGCCCCCACGCTAAAGACGCGCCGTACCCCCCATTTGTCTAAAGCAATGCCGGCCAGAGTAGAAGCCAGCATAAACACAATCATGCTTACCGAAAAAATGAGGGAGGTGTCGGCTCGCGCCCAGCCAAACTTGTCTAATAAGACGACAAAGAAAACGGCAAAGGAAAGCCGAATACCGAAAGTTATTAATAAGACGAAGCCACAGACGGCTACAATGATCCAGCCGTAAAAAAACTTTTTCTCTGCCAATTTTTGCCTGAGCCAACAAAAAACGGGAGGAGGGGCACACGGCCGTGTGCCTCTCCTCCCGTTCTTAAATGTATAGAGGGTCCACCTTTTCAAAAGGTGGACCCTCTTACACATACAATACCTTATGCTTCTCCAGTTTCCTCATTAAACCAGTCAATCAGCACCCGGAAAATATCTGATTCAGTAATAATGCCAATGACGTGGTCTTTGTCGCTGATGACCGGCAGCGCCCCAATTTTGTTGTCTTTCATCTTTATGGCCACATCTTTAACCGTATCTTCCGGCTGGCAGGTAATGACATCTTTGGTCATAATTTCCCGTAGTTGCAGTTTGGCCAGCAGATAGTTCATTTCCCATACATTTAAGGTGGTGGCGTCAGACGGTTCTGCCTGGCGAATGTCGCTGCGGGTGACAATACCTACCAGTTGGTCTTTGCCTTTAATAACTGGCAGTCGCCGAATATTATGATCCCGCATCAATTTGTGAGCGTCTAACATGCCCATGCGTCGGTCGGCCGTTATCACATCTGTTTGCATCCAATCTTTGACTAAATAATTTTTCATTGCCTTTTTTCAATGCCTCCTAAAACTATAGTGTGCAATTTTCAGTGTACAGTGTTCAGTCCCTGCGCCTGAAAATTGTACACTGATTGCTGAAAACTGATCATCGTCCGCCTAAAAAGGCACGGCGAACCTCTTCATTGTGTAACAGCTCCTGCCCTGTGCCTTCATAACTATTATGCCCTAATTCTAGCACATAACCACGATTACTGATTTCCAATCCTTGACGGGCGTTTTGTTCAATCATTAGCACTGTTAAACCAATTTCCCGATTCAGCCGTTTGATGTTGGCAAAAATTGTTTTGGTTATGAGAGGAGCTAATCCGGCCGAGGGTTCATCCATGAGCATTAGCTTTGGTTCCCACATCAGCGCACGGCCGATTTCTAACATACGTTGTTCGCCGCCGCTCATCGTGCCCGCTTTTTGTTTGGCTCGTTCGGCCAGCCGGGGAAACAGATCCAAGATGTATTCAATGCGCTGCTTTACACGAGCCTTATCTCTTTCCAAATACATGCCTAATTCCAGGTTTTCATAGACAGTCATTTGGGGGAAGACGCTACGGAGTTGAGGCACCATTGTAATGCCTGCTTTCAGGGCATCTTGGGGTCGGATACTGGTTGTGTCCCGGTCGTTGAACAGAACGCGCCCCTGGCGAATTGTCAGAAAGCCGTAAAGCGCTTTGAAGACGGTAGATTTACCGGCTCCGTTTGGCCCAATGACGCACACAATTTCACCCGGTTTTACATGCAAACTGACCCCTTTGAGAATATCATAATCTTGTTGGTAGCCGGCAAAGATGTCATGGACTTCCAGCAACGGCCGTTCATTCATCTTATTCATCATCCCCTCCGTCCATACCAAAATAGGCTTCGATGACTGCCTCATTATTCATAATCTCATCCGGCGTTCCTTCGGCCAATTTCTCGCCATAATTCAAGACAAATACCCGGCTGCACAAATCAGCGATAAATTGAATGTTATGCTCAATGAGCAAAAATGCCTTACCCTGTTCCTGATTCAATATCTTAATGCGATCTTTGATTTCCTCAATTAGCGTCGGGTTTACCCCAGATGTGGCTTCATCCAGCAAGATTAGATCCGGGTCTGGCATAAGGGCCATCCCAATTTCCAACAACCGCCGCTGCCCGCCAGACAAATTTCCGGCCGGTTCATCAAGCAACCGATCTAACAGCAGAAAATGAATTAAGTCCCGTGCCCGCGTTTCAATTTCCGGCGGATAGCGGCGAAACATTTTCATGAAGCCCATGCCACCCCATTGGCGGCTGAGTAACATATTCTCCAGAACTGTCAGTTTGCGATAGACGCGAATGACTTGAAAGGTGCGGGCCAACCCCATATGGGCTACCTGATAAGGCTTCTTACGGGTTACATCTTGTCCCTTGAATAATATTTGGCCTTCGCTGACTGTTTGCACCCGGCTCAGGCAGTCGAACAAAGTGGTTTTGCCGCTGCCATTTGGGCCGATGAGACCCATCATTTCGCCGGGATACACGGCAAAGTCTACGCCGCTTAACGCTGCCAGTCCGCCAAAGTATTTAGAGACACCCTGACCGGCCAGCAAAGGTTCTTGTGTTGCTGTTTTCATGTGCTGGCCTCCATTTCATTGGTGTCGGCCTTATCTGTGAAATATTTCCCCCACAAACGGCCGATTGTCGTACCAGACCGGTCGCTCAATGTGCCCACAATGCCTTCAGGCAGGAACAAGACGATCAGGATTAATATGAACCCTTGCACAATGAGATGGAATTGCAGGAAGTTGGCCCACAGGACATCTCGCAGCCAGTACAGGAGAGTGGCCCCGATGACTGGCCCCGCTACCGTTCCCAAACCGCCCAGCATGGTCATCATCACCAGTTCCACCGTTCGTGATTCAAAAAACACAATATCCGGGTCTATAAAGGTGTTTTGGTAAGCCCATAATCCGCCTACCAAGCCTGTGGAAAGCGCGGCGATACAGAAGATGGTGATTTTATGCAGCGTTGTATTGATGCCGCGCATCTCGGCCCCCACTTCATCTTCCCGAATGGCAATGAGCGACTGCCCAAATTCGGTGCGCTTAATGAGCCACCAGACAAAGGCAACCACCAAAATGGCTTGCAGCAGGGTGACATAGTAGAAAAGCGGCCGATTCAAATAAGGCGGCAGCGTCAGGCCAGAACCACCGCCGGTAATGGGTCTGATCACGCGCACAATTTCGCGCATGGCTACAAACGTGCCCAACATGGCAATAGAGAAGTAAGGACCTTTTAAGCGCAAGGTGGCCGACCCAATCAGCAAGGCGAATAAGGCGGCGATGACAGCCCCCACCAGCAGGCCGGGCACAAAAGACCAGCCTAATTTCGCCATCATGACGCCTGTGCCGTAGGCGCCCAGACCAAAAAACACAGCGTGTCCAAAATCAACGTAACCTGTAAAGCCACCCGTTAAGTTCCAATTGCTGGCTAATGTAATCAGCATGAACAATTGGGTAAATGAGAAGAGCAGGGAATTGGTTACAAGTTTTTTTTCAGGAGCTATAAATTGGGGCAGTGGCAGTAGCAGCATAGCGAGGACAATGAGTATCAGAAACCAGCGTCCCAAATGGAACTGTTTCCAGAGTGTTGTTAGTCGTTTCATTTTAGCCTGCCTCCGCCGGTTTGAGACCGCCAAATAAGCCTTGCGGCCGTAAAACCAGCACCGCCACTAAAATGATATAAGAAGAGACGACGCCTAAGTTTGTGCCCACGCCGGGCACGTAGGTAGCGACGAATGTTTCAATGAGGCCCAACACAATACCGCCAAAAAGCGCGCCCGGAATGCTGCCCAAACCGGCCATAGCTGTAATGGCAAACGCTTTTAAGGTTAATGGCGCTCCCATAAAAGGGAAGACGGGTTGTACCGGGCTGATAAGCGTCCCGGCAGCGCCGGTAATGGCAATGCAAATGGCAAAGGTAATGGCATATACCATTTTGATTTCAATACCGACGATGCGGGCGGCTTCTCGATTTTGTGCGGCCGCGCGGATACTTTTGCCCATGCGTGTGTACTGTAAAAACAGATACAAGGCCGCCATAATAACCAGCGCCATCACCGTAATAATCGTTTTGGTGATGGGAATGGTAACATCCCCCACCGGCCAGAAACCGCTGAACATGGTTTCTGCGGTACGGGGCGTGGCGGTGAAGATGAGCTTGAATGAATTAGCCATGATGATAGACAGGCCAAAGGTGACTAAGAGTGAAATGAGATACGGCCGATCAATAATGCGGTTGATGAGGATGCGCTGCAAAATGTAGCCGACAACAAAAAAGATAATGACGACAATGATAAGCGAAACGAGCGGTTCCAGGCCGAATTTTTCATTGAGGTACCAGGCGGAATAAGCGCCGGCCATGATGAATTCACCATGCGCCAGATTGATAACTCCCATGACGCCCCAAATGATGGAAAAGCCCAACACCATCACCGCATAGAAGCCGCCCAACATAATGCCATTGATTAAGGCTTGTGTGAATTGATCCATGAGTGCCCCCTGGGCAGTAATCCGTAATCCGTATTCCGTTATTCGTAATCCGTAACCCGGTATACGGAACGCGGATTACGGAACACGGAACACGGATTACGAAAATCTACCGATCTTCCCAGGCAGGCATGGGGAATTGAATATCAGAAACGGCCGCTTCACTAGGTGCAATAACCAGAATGTTGCCATCCTGAATTTGAATGGCGCCCATCGGCTTGCCAGCATTCTTGCCTGTGTCGTCAAAGTTGATTGGGCCGTAGAAGGTTTCTACATCCAGATCATAGAGAGCTTGCCGCACAGCATCCATCTCCATGCTGCCGGCATTTTCGATGGCTAATTGGAGGGCTAATGCGGTGGCTGTGGATTCGGCCGCCTGGTAGGAAGGGGGTTCGCTCCACATGCCTTCATAGCGGTCGGCAAAGTCTGCGGCCGTGCCAAAGTAATCATCTTCCCAACTCATAGAAGCTTCCCATTGGGTGGGGCCGATGATGTAATTGGCGCTGGCGCCGACTTCGGCCGGAAATTCGGGATTGCTAGGGCCGACGGTAATGACCATCGCGTCTGGCGAGAAGCCCAATTCTTCGGCCGCATTGACAAAGAGTAAGGCATCATTAAAGTGACCGCCGCCTACAAAAATATCGGGGTCCAGGTCGCGGAATTTGGTCATGATGGCCGATACGTCGGCTACATCTTTGGGGTAGGTTTCTACAGCCAAAATTTCCAGGCCATATTCGGCGGCCCATTTTTCGGCTCCTTGCCCGACAGAGGTGGGGAAAGCGGTGTCTTCATAAGCGATGACAACGCTGGTAGCCCCCTGGTCGGCCAGGCTTTTGAGAGCGGATTGGGTGTAGTTGCCGGCCGGGGTTAACACAGCAAAGATGTTTTTGAAACCGCGCTCAAAAATAGCTTCGGATGCGCCGTTGCCTTCAACCATGATGATGTCATATTTTTCAGCAATGGCGCTGGTGGCCATGGTCAGACCACTGGAGTAGGGGCCAAGCAGGAAATCTACTTCATCATCGGTGATGAGGCGTTCTACCAGGTTGGCGGCCGTGTCGGGGTCGCCCTCATCATCGTAATAGACAATCTCGACGTTGTAACAGTCGTCGCCGACTTTGATACCGCCGTATTCGTTGTTAACCCAATTGAGCCAGGTGTTGTAGCCCTGGCGGGTGTCTTTACCTTCGCGGGCGTATTTGCCGGTTTCGGACACGGCCGCGCCCAACACTATGGTTTCAGAACATTCAGCGGATTCGGCGGCCGTTTCTTCTTCGGCGGGGGCGGCTTCCTCTTCGGCTGGGGCTTCTTCGGCAGGAGCTTCTTCTTCGGCAGGAGCTTCTTCTTCGGCCGGGGCGGCTTCTTCGCCGCCGCCGCTGCAAGCAGCCAACATAAGAGCCATCACAATAAACAATGACAATAAGGCGAACAATTTTCGAGTAAACATGGGTCTTCTTCCTCCGAGGGTGAAATATGGATGGGTAAAATTTCCCGGTTAGGGCCAGGATAGGAGAAGGATAAAGCAAAACGGCCGTTTATGGCATAAATTTGGGGGACGAAATATAAAAAAGTTGTAAATAAGTCAACCAATCTAAAAGTTGTTAGAGTTTGTTTGTTGTACATTAGGCCTGTCTCCGACATTGATCTCTCTACTGTCCTCCGTAAACTTCATCTATTAGTTTTTGCTGATTCGATTGTAACTGCTTAACTTGATCATTTAAGTTTGCAATTTCGGCTTCTAGTTCTCGTCGCCGATTCTCGCTTGATTCCAAATCATCTAAAATTCGATTGCGGATTTCTACTTCACGGTCTGATTTACCTAGGGCGCCCAGGTTTTCGCGTAATTGCTGCTGGCGTAACAGGAGTTGATTATATTCAGTCTGCAATGTATTGAGCTGTTCGAGAGTTTCTGCCTCTCGTTGCTTTTCAGACCAGTAGCCCTCGAATATTTCATAAGTCTTGTTTTCAATTAGCCCATCACTGTAGAGACTATTTACAAAATCGGTATCCCACTTTGTAACCTCTTCTTCACGGTTTTGTATCGTCTGAGTTTTCACGGTAAAAGATGTTTCCTGGTTTGCAGGTACTTTTACTGACCAGCGCGTGTGTCCAGCAACTTTTAAGACAGGATCGGGCATTTCGTAGTAATCACCCCAATTAGGATCACGCCGTTCGATGTAAACCATAATCTCTTTTTTAACATGACTGGTTAAAGTGTATTTATATTCGATTACTCGATATCTGCTCACAATTGCTCGATTTTTCTTGCGATCAAACTTCACTTCTAGCGTGCCGGATGGACCGTTGCTAGTATCCTCAGTAACAACAATGCCAAATTCGAGCGCAAAAGGTATTTGCAGATCGTCGCCAACACCTGTAAATCGAACTAATCCTTCCCCTAAATACTGACCCTCTTTGACCAGTGTTATAGGTCCCTGTTCCAATGCTTTTCCAGTCGTATTTTGTAAATGCCACACACGCAATGGGTGATTGGGCATTTTATCCCCATTGTAAACACATATCTCTTGACAGTTGATCACATGGTCAACTATCGGAACCATCGCTGATTGTTTTCGCCGAACTGAAACAGGGGTTTCCACATCATATGTCAAATATTCTGACTCCGCATTGCCTATTAGCATTGGCATGAAGTAAGCGCTGCTGACCTTTAGATCTCCTAATGGGCCAGATTGATATCGAAACGCAGCAGAATGCTCAATACGTCCCCGCCTTCCTTCACGTAATTTTGACATTTCCAATAGATCATTTATAAGCTCAACAAGACGTTGGCTGTTTTTTTCAATGATTTTCAAATATTCTTGTTGGTTATCGTTTAATGAACCGGTCCCATCCACATTTAATAATCTGGCATACCCCATAATTGAATTAAGTGGTGTTCGCAACTCATGACTGATTGTGGCTAATGACTCTGCGACCAGCGGGTTATTAGATATCGTTTCAAACGCCATCGGGTCATCAGAAATCTGAGGTCGAGAGGGTACATAAGATTCATATAAATCATATTCAAAAGAGATGGGACGCCCTGAAATTAATGTCAATGAAACGTCCTCTAAATCTTCATCCAGACGATTATCAAAGATACCCCATCCCATTAAACGAGCCTGATTCGAATCCTCACCAACCAACTGATAACTAGCACGCCAGGTTGGACTAGGGGCAAGATATGATATTTCAAGGTCGTGATCCCCCTCTGATAATCGTATCGTGACTGCTGCCCTGGTTTGTTCTGTCTGGCTGACATCTAAGAAGAAACTTACGTCAGTGATGGCGCGTTCATCTTGTAGTGATACCCCCTGTAATTTACTAATTGGATAAACTTGAATATCGGCTGGTGCACTGTCGTCTTGCAAAATGACTGCTGCCACATGATCTGATGGGTCTAAAGAAGTCTCAACGCCAATTAAGCGGCCACTTACACTTTTTTCACCTTCTAAACGAAGTTCGACATGACTACCACGCAGGCTCTGTAGCAAATCAACCATGTTTGAATTTTCATGTAACTGGATTGATAATTCGTTTAGTACTGTTTCTTTATCGGCGGGTGTCTCATAATCTATGCCAAGAACCTGGCCGCCACTTTGATTAACGATGCGCAAACTCTTCAGAGTATCATTGATATTCTCGCGAGGAACAATCAAAGAAGTGGTTGTTCCCGTAAGTGACCCTTGCCGTTCAAAATAGCCTATGCCTTGTTTGTACAAAGTTAATTTTCGAATCGGTAATTGGCTCATTATTATTTTAACCTCGCATTTTTAGGGTGCAGAAACTTGATTTTGAATAATGATCAATAGTTTAGCACAAAGCACCGGGCGCTTGTTAGCCAAAACGGTAGCCGATGCCGTATTCGGTTTTGAGATATTGGGGGTTGGTGGGGTCTGCTTCTATTTTGCGGCGCAAACGGCCGATATAAACACGAAGATACTCAGCCTCATTCCCATATTCAGGGCCCCAGACGGCTTGCAGAATGGCGCGGTGGGGCAGCGCTTTGCCGATGTTTTGCATGAAGTAATGCAGCAGGTCGTATTCGGTGCGGGTGAGTTTGAGGGGACGGCCGCGACAGACGGCCGTGTGAGCCTGGGGGTCTAATTGGACGTCGCCGTATTGCAGTAGTTCGTGGGTGGTTGACGGCCGTTTCTGCCACTTCATCCGTCGCATAATGGCTCGTACACGAGCTAACAATTCTTCAATGCCAAATGGTTTAACCAGATAATCATCGGCGCCCTGATCTAGAGCCATTACTTTGTCGGCTTCTTCACCCAGAGCGGTGAGGATGATGATGGGGACGGTGGAGACCTGGCGGACGCGGCGGCATGTTTCTAGCCCGTCCATATGGGGCATCATCACATCGAGGATGATGAGATCAACGGTTTCGGTGTTGAAAATGGCCAGCGCTTCCAGCCCATTGCTGGCACTGAAGATTTGAAAACCGCGAGCAGCTAGATTACGGCTGATAAATTCGCGTAGGGGTTTTTCGTCCTCAACAACAAGGATTTTGGTGATCATGGTTCTATTTTAGCGCGGTAGGTGGGTAATGGGGAATAATGAATAACTAATAATGAATTGTGAATGGTGAATGAATCTGCACTTCACAATTCGTTATTAATTATTCACAATTCATTATTTTCCTGACTATCGACAAATTTTGTCGTTGTTAGCGCCTAATCTCCAATCTCAACCGGCAGCGCAAAACCAAAGATGACGCCAGGATTAGCCGGTTGCACCCATACACGGCCGTTGTGCGCTGCCATAAACCCTTTACAAATTGCCAACCCCAAGCCCACACCCCCGACTTGACGAGTCAGGCGATTGTCGGCGCGGAAAAAGCGGTCAAAGATTTTGTCTTGCAGGTCTGGGGGAATGCCGGGACCATAATCGCGGACGGTGAAGATGACACGGCCGTTTTCCTGACCGGTTACAATATCAATGGGCGCTTCTGGCGGAGAATACTTGAAGGCGTTTTCTACCAGGTTGCGTATGACGGCGCTAATGCGGGAAATGTCCATGGGGACGGGGGGTAGGTTGGGGGTCAGGTTTAAGTGTAAACGGCCGTTCAACGCTGGATCAAAACTGTGCAGAACTTCCTGGAGTAGATCGTTGAGGGCGTACTTTTCACGTTGAATATTGAGCAGACCAGCTTCTATGCGGGACAAATCTAGCAGGTTTTTGACCAGTGTTGCCAGCCGGTCCGTTTCGTCGCTGATGGTCTGTAGAAATTCTCGTTGTGCGGCCGCGTTCCATTCCACATCGCTGGCTAACAGCGTACTGGCATACCCTTTGATGGTCGCCAATGGGGTTCGCAGTTCGTGGGAAACGGTGGAGAGCAGGGCCGATTTCATGCGATCCAGTTCTTTGTCTTTGCTGATGTCTTGCCACAATTGCCCCCGGCCTACAATCTCTCCAGCGACATCAGTCACGTCGAATAGATGAATGCGAAGGTCTCGCCCTGGAATGTGTTTCGGTTGGTATACCAGATCAAAACTACGGGGGCCAGTTCCGGCAACGGCCGTTTGATATTGCTCATGTATCTGTTCTGCGTCAATTGTGGCTGGCAGAATATGGTTAAACAATTGGGCGCCGGTTTGACGGCGGGCAACCTGGCGACCCATTCCCAACCAGAGGGCGGCTTGATGATTGCAGTAAAGAACACGGCCGTCTACCCCTTCCAAAATCAAGCCGTCTTCCAAACTTTCTACAATCGCTTCCAGGCGGCGCGTTTGCTCCTGTAATTGTTCATCGGTGCGGGCGTACAGTTCCGCGTTTTCCATGGCGATAGAGGCGTGATGGCCGAAGCTGGAGGCCAATTCCAATTCGGTGTAACTGTAACGGTACGGGGCAGCTTTGTACAACAGCAAGACAGCCGGAGCAGCATGAATTGTTTGTAGGGGAATTGCCAAAACAGATTGATAGCCTTCGGCGCGGGCGCGAGGCCGGAGCGACACAAAAGCGAGGTCTGTTTCCGTGTTGGCAACCTGGATGGGGGTCTGGTTGCGTAGGGCACGCATGGAGGGTGAGTTTGGCTCTGCAGGGGCGATGCGTAACTGCTGCACGTAGTCGGCCGACAGCCCATGATGGGCGCGAATGCGAAAAACATCAGCCCGCCGGTCTAAAGCAACGATGGCGCAATATTCCACATCGAATAAATTTTGCACCTGGTCTAAAATATTGTTTAACAGTTCAGCGATGTCTAATGAGGCGGCTACAACCCGGCTGGTTTCTAGCAAAATGGAAAGCTGAAGAAAACGAGTGTCAATGTCTTCTTCCATGGCGATGAGGGTGCGGGTCAGATCGCCAATCTGGTCGGGACGATGGGTGAGGTTGTCCAGATTTTCTTTTTCGTCGGAGTACACACGGCCGCGCCAACGAATGAGGCCACTGTATTCACTTAACTGTTCTAAAGGTTGAATGATCTGGTGGGAAAGGATGATCCAAGAAAAGATGCCCCCAGCCAGGAACATGAGGAGGGCGATGAACCAGACTTGGTAAATGATGTCTACGGCCGTAAAAGCCACATCCGTTGGTTGATGAATAAGCAGGCGACGGCCGTCTGTAGGAATTGTAGCAAAGGTGTGCAGCCATTGGTCGCCTTCCGGGTCGGCGCTGATGAAACTACCCGCTTCGACGGTTAGAACCTGGGGGATGAGATCATTGTGCCAGGCGCGGTAGACGGGGATGTTGGGTACATCGGCCGTGCCAATATTCTGGCTGGTTTCGCCGTCCGGGTTCAAAATCAGGATGATGGCTTGAGGAGGTAGGCCAGTGAGCGCCAACCAATCGGTATCGGTCGGTAGGTGGGGGATTTGTTGGGCGATGAATTGGGTGTGTTGGCTGACGGCCGTTTGCTGTTCCTGACGCTGTCGGTTAATCATCATCTGGGCCAGCAGCAAGGCAATAAGCAGCATGAAGCCGGTAAACAGAAGATAATATCGCAGCAGACGACTACGTAAATCTTGGTCGGTCGCGTTATCCTGATTTAGATCGCTGCTTTCTATTTTTAGATTCATTAGCGTACTTCTTGTTTCAGCCTGGGAATTTACTCCCAGATACGATTGCGAATACGGGATTTGACTTTTTTCCAATCTTTTTTTACCGGATTGACATCACTTTCTTCTATATTATCCTGGCTGTAACGGGCACGGAGAAAAGCGTCTGTTAAATCATCAATTTCCACTTCGGCATCAGGCCATGATTCTTTCAAATCGGTCGAATATTCCAGCGGGGTTTCACTTTGATCCCGTTTGACGCCTTTGTCTTTGGCTCGTTTGACAGTGGAAAGGTAGAAGTAACGAATCTGGTCGCGGGGTGAGAGGGCATTTAGGCGAAAAAATCGCCAGGATGAGTTGACTTCCTCTTTACTCTCTTTGCGTTGTAGCCGGGTGCGTATTACCTGGCTGAAATCATTTGCGTAGTCGGCCGTGTCCTGCCATAAGCTGCCTACCCAATTGAGCAAACCGCGCCCCAATTGCTTGAACAATTCTACATTAAGCCGCACGCCCCGGTCACGCAGAAAAAAGCTGATGGCAATGACGGCCATAACAATTGCTACAGTCCAGAAAGCGGAGCTGAAAATAAGCTGGGCCGTCTCATCGGCTGGCGCGGTAGAGGTGGGCAGCGCTGTAGGTTGGGGCGTAGGTGGTGGGCTGGTGGGTATTGCTTCGGGGGTGGATTCGGCAACACGATTGTTGTTAAATGGAGCCAGGAGTAAGCCCAATAAGAAAACAAATAGATAGCTGAGAATGGTAACAAAGGTAGCAATTGCCACGAAAATCTTTTCTAAAATTTGACCAATGATAAAGGTGGAACCGAGCGGTAAAAAGAGGGCAACGATGGCGACTGTCAACAGTAGCCATGTTGTGTAACGATGCCAGCCCCGTTCGACTTCTGGCTGTTTGATGACGCCTTTGTGCAGCCAGCGGGCGTTCAGAGCGCCCAAATGGGCCTGACTAAGCAGGATGAGACCGCCCACAAAGTAGATGAGCAGGACAAGAATGAGGGGGGTGGGCAAATTGAGTCTTTGGAAGGAAAATAGACGATTTTGTATGTCGGTTTCAAAGGGGGCCAGAGCGACAACGGCCGCAACCACCATCAGTACAACCCCACCCGCAACCCACTGTTGGAGCAGCCCATCCACAACGGCCGCCCGGTTAGAAAAAGCGGGTTTGGCGCCAATATCCCGTTCATTGGGGGGTAAGGTATAGTAATACGCTTCGGCGCGGTCAATGGCTAAAACGTTAAACGTATGGCTGGTGATAATGGCCCGCGCCCAGGCCAAGAAAACTAAAACAGCGCCCACGATGAAAACGCCATCTGAAACCAACAGGTAAGGGTAGCGTAAATAATCGGCTAACTGTGACAGGTGAGGGAAATCGGCCGTGAGCGCCCAGGTATAAACGCGCAAGATGAGCAGAATCAGTGTGAATTCGGCTGCCCGGTAAGCAGCTTTGTTCAACTGGCGGCGTTCAGGATGGTCCAGCCAGATGGTGGTGTAAATTGCTTCTAAAATGGTCAGGAAAAACATAGGCCATAAGTTGATATAGACTGGCTCATCAGTCAGGATGGTGATGACGACGGTCAACGAAGTGAAAAATGCTGTCATTACCAGAGCTATTAAAAATGGCTGCACAACGGTACGCGACCATTTGTTGGTGGCATAGGCGATTGTTTCGCTCTGTTCTAATTTGTCTGGTGAGACGGTGTTTTTGGGCCGTTGTGATTTCATTAGATTGTTTGTAGCGGCCGTCGCCAACTATCTAAATCATACAGGTTACTGATGTTGTAAGCGGTAAAACCCAGACGATGGGCGCGCTGCCGTACCAGGCCAAAGTTAGCGTCTGGTTCTACAGTGATGAGAACGGGGTTGAATCCGGTTCTGACGAGATGGTGTAGCGTCTGGCACACCTCTTCTGAGCCGTGAGGGGTGATGACGAGGATGGTGACGCCCCAACTGAGATGGGAGACGGCCGCAGCTGCCCAGGCAGACAATGGCAGGGTATGGTCAGATTCTATGCGGGCTAGTCGTTCCAGGATTTTGATGAGATGGACACGACCGTTGCGCGGCGGAATGTGGGGCGGTAAATAGGCCAAAGGATTTTCCTGAATGTGGGCGGATGTGTGGCGTAGTAAACGGCCGCTGATCTCATCAAATTCGGGGCCAGCGCCAATATTCATGGGGTCAATGCCATTGGTAATGAGACCAACCGCTTGCCGCCGATCTACCAGATGAGCAGCCAATGAAGCGGTTACCTCAATTGCCCACTCCACAACGTTGCTGCGATTTTGGCGTTGGTAAGAGTCGGCGTGTAGATCGAGGAGGATGGCTGTTTCCAATGAAATTGCCGGTTCGTATGTTTTGACGACCAATTGGCGGGTGTGGGCGCTCGCTTTCCAGTTAATCTGGCGTATCGAATCACCAGAGCGAAAGTGACGTATTCCCATCGGGCGGGCCGGGTCTGCAAAGAGACGTTGGCGGCTGCCGATTGTGCCAAACGGCAGCCGCGAAGGCAGCCCCAGCTTTGTCAGAGGAATGATGCGCGGGTAAATGGTGATGTATTCGGCCGGTAACACAGCCGAGACGGGGGGCACAATGCCAAATAGATCACCTGTCGTCAGGTGCATGGGGCCAAGCTGATAATAACCACGCTTTCGGGCGGTGATATGGTAAGTGAATTGGGTAGATTTTTTGTATCCCAAAGAAAACAGTTCATTGACCTGACTGCCCTGCTTTAGATGCACCGCCACACTTTCTGAAATACGAATCCAGGGCAGAGGAATGCGGCCGCTGTTTTGTAGTCGGATAGTGATGGGAATGGATTCACCCCAAAAGGCATGGCTGTTGTAACGGCGACTGCTGACCAAATTCTGCAAAGCGCGTGGCGTAGACCAACGGCTCCAGGCATACACTCCGATACAGAGGTAGATGACATAGAAGATGAAATCTACCCGCAGCAAAAAGGCCACAATCAGCATAATCAGAATGAGCGTGGAAAATTGTTTCATATCCTGAGACGCTATTTGACAATTGACAATTTACAATTCGCCAATATCGAGAGGAGTGTTTTGGATAATGTCTTCTAAAAGGCGGGTGGCGGTGACGCCGCGTAGGGCGCTTTCGGGGTGGATGAGGCAGCGGTGAGCCAGAATGGAGGGGGCCAGGGTTTTTACGTCGTCGGGCAGGGTGTAGTCACGGCCGTGTAGGGCTGCATACGCCTGAATTCCTCGATACAATGAATGGGAACCGCGTGGGCTGGCCCCCAACAGCAAATCTTTATGACGGCGTGTGCCAAAAACAAGACGCACAATATATTCGCGCACGGTGTCATCTACGTGTACCTCCCATACTTTTTGGGCCATTTCTGGCAGGCGACGGCCGTCTACTACCTGGTCAATCGTCTCAATGGGATGCACGCCGCCCAGATTGATGAGCATCTGGTTTTCGGCGCTTTCATCCAGATAGCCCAGGCTAATTTTCATGAAGAAGCGATCGAGTTGGGCTTCGGGTAGTGAAAACGTCCCCTCGTATTCAATAGGGTTTTGGGTGGCGATGACGAAAAACGGCCGATCTAACAGATGCGTTATTCCATCAACCGTTACTTGTCGTTCCCCCATCGCTTCTAAAAGGGCTGATTGGGTACGGGGGGTGGCCCGGTTAATTTCATCGGCCAGCAAAATGTTACTGAAGGCTGGGCCAGGAATAAAGTTAAACTGCTGCTTCTGCTGGTCAAAAATAGAGACGCCGGTGACATCGTTGGGCAGCAAGTCAGGAGTGCATTGCAGCCGCTTGAACTGAATCCCCAAACTGATGGCAATCGCTCGTGCCAGCATTGTTTTGCCCACGCCGGGCACGTCTTCCAGCAAAGTATGGCCTTCGCATAACAATGTTATCAGCAGCAGTTTTAATTCTTCCCGTTTGCCGATAATGACCTGGTCAACATTATCTATTATTTTTTGAGCGTATTGTTGAATTTCTTTCATATGATTCAGTTTCAAAATCCTTCTTTAGAAACCAACGGCCGTGCCATCATTGCGTGGTTCGCTGCCGCCGATAAGAACTCCAGATTCAGGATCGCGTACTATGACCTGTCCTCCACCAAAATGTATTCGCTGATGGGCTGGAAAAAGATCGTGGCCGCGTCGGGTTAATTCTCCACGAATGTTGTT
>JAAEOP010000288.1 GCA_024223125.1 Chloroflexota bacterium | reverse complement strand
TTCCCGTTTAAGTGATGAGTTTTATCGACCCATCCTGGTTGCCCAACAAGGTCCCGAAATTACCAAAGGATCGGCCCGCAGCATTCCAGAGTTCCACATCACCGAGGCTCTGGATCAATGTGCCGATTTACTGGTCCGTTATGGAGGGCACGCGGCCGCAGCCGGTTTTACGGTGGAAAACAAAAATTTACCCGCATTCAAAGAACGCTTAATGGATATTGCCCAACGCAGCTTGGATGTAACAAATTTACGTCCAACCATTTCTGTTGATGGAGAGGTAAACCTGCGTGGGGTACGCCCCTCCCTGGTCGAGGCCATAACCAATCTGCAACCCTTTGGTTACGGTAATCCCTCTCCCCAATTTCTCACTCGAAATTTGCGGATAAAGTTCAGAAAAGCCGTTGGAATGGATGGGAACCATCTTAAGCTAATTCTTCATGATGGCCGGAAAGATTGGAGTGCCATTGCCTTTAGGCAAGGTCACTGGCTGAAACGGGTGCATGTT
>JAAEOP010000287.1 GCA_024223125.1 Chloroflexota bacterium | reverse complement strand
ATTCTAAATCATTTTCACATTGGAGGTTTTATCATGTCAAAACAAGTGTATGAGGTGAAGTTGTATGTAGACGGGTCTGTGCGGGGAAACCCTGGCCCAGGCGGTTACGCGGCCATTTTGCAATGTAATGGTCGAGAGAAAGTGATCAGTGGCGGTACGTCTGAGACAACGACCAAACGTCGTCAGCCAGTTAAACGGCCACCGCACCCGGGCGAATCAGGAACTGGTGGCGGAGATGCGAGAATTGGTTGGCGCATTAAGCCGCTATCAGGTCGTCAAGGTCGCCGCTCATGCTGGAGATACCGCCAATGAACGGTGCGACCAGCTAGCCCGACAGGAAGCCGAACGTGCCCAGGCAGCGGCCTCCGCCTAAAAGAAAACACCGACGGGAATGCAGGATCCTGTCGGTGTCTCTACCATGCCGTTTGGCATGTGTAAGGTAATCAGGAATATATCAAAAGAATGATCGCGTGTAAAGACCAGGCTGTCCGGTCTGGTTTTTCATTTATTTCAATTCTGAGGAGAATCAAAATGTCTGAAAATAATCATGCCAATGCTGTTGTTTCTTATGCTGTTGTTGATAATGCCACCGATATTGGCGATATGGCTTACCCCTTCTTACCGGCTGCTTGGCAGTGGCGCATCCACTCCCGACCGATGACCTGTCAAAACCACATCGAAACGCTGCGTCATGACGACGCCCACTCATTGCCCACTTTGCGCTGGGTCAAGGACGGTCAGGTGATGGACCTGTTTGTGCCCGGCATGGACGCCCGGGGTTTCTGGTCGGCGACTGGGCTGCGGGCGGCGATGGACAAAGGGGGGTATGTGTTTAGTAAGCGGTTGGGGCGGCTGTTACGGCCGTTTCGCTATTGGGCTTTCTTTGATGTGTGTGACATTGACATCGATCACAACCCTTGTCTGGATGTCAAATTGTGGGATGGCTGCGGCCTGATGAGCCGCGCTGTCGTGAAGCGTATGGCCCAGCAGTTAGACCTGTCACCCCGCCACCGGCGCGAGATGCTCTGTACCCGCCGCTTTGAAGTGACCATCATGCACCCGGACGGCCAGGAAAAAGGGGATGTGTTGGTCGTGGACAATTTGCTGCACGATTTTGAATTTGCGGCCGGGGCTACTAAGACGGAGATTACGCTGGAAGACGGCCGTGTCTTCGTGGGATTGACGCCGCGCCATGCGCATGATGATATGCGGCTGGACATTCAATCGCTCATTAATCTCTATCCCTTTTTCAAGCGGGAACACCTGCTGGCCTGGATGCGTATGGATGGCTGGCTCTTCCTGAAGGCAGCCCAGGATGCCCATGCCTTGCAGCGGGCGCTGAAACGGCTCTACAAGATTGAAGACAGCGCTGACCTGGAGAAGCTGGCCAACTGGCATGTGGGCGAGTACCTGGCCAGCGGCGGCCACATCATGTGGTTTGCCGGTATGGTCAAAGCCATCGGCCGCAGTCACGTCAAACGGCTGACAGGCAACCTGGCCCGCTTCGACCGGGAGACGGGTGAAGCGCTCAAATATAAACTCCGCTTCCCGCTGCCGGGCGGGCGCTACTATATCTT
>JAAEOP010000286.1 GCA_024223125.1 Chloroflexota bacterium | reverse complement strand
TTATCGCGGCCTGGCTGCTGTATCGTTTCAACATCAACGAGATTTTGTCCACCGTTCTTTTAAACTTTGTGTCGTTTCAGGTCCTCGATTATGTGGCTACAGAAATTTGGCGCGACCCGTTTGCCGGACACCCGACCACCATCCCGATAGGGGCCGGCGGCGAGTTGCCTTTGCTGGTTAACAGCCCGCCGCTGCACAGCGGGTTGCTGATTGCTATCCTGGTGGCTGTAGCCGCGTACGTTTATACCGATCGCACCTCGGCCGGTTATGAGCTGATCGCCACCGGGGCTAATCCTCAGGCTGCCAGAGTGTACGGCATCAACACCCGTATCCTGTTTTTGTTATCCCTGGTGTTGGGTGGCGCAGCGGCCGGTTTGGCTGGGGCCATCGAGGTGGCAGGCGTACATCAGCGTTTGATTGAAGGCTTGCAATCAAATTTCTTACTGCTGGGCATTATCATTGGTCTCATTTCAAAAGGAAATCACGCGGTTGTTCCCTTTGTCGCCTTTTTCATCGCTGTCCTGGAAGTGGGAGCCAGCGCCATGCAGCGCACTATGGCCAT
>JAAEOP010000285.1 GCA_024223125.1 Chloroflexota bacterium | reverse complement strand
GTCAATCGCCCGTTGCAGACGAGCCACTATTTCCGGGTCTAGGGTGTTCTTATCCCGCCGGCTTAAATCCAGGCCCAACTGTTGCCGGGCCAGCTCAGTTAAACGGCTCGATCCTAAAAACAAGCGTAATCGTTTCAAAAAGTCGCTAACGTCATGATGCTTGGGGGTATTGGGGGGAAATATCTGTTCCAACCAGGCCATCGTTGCCAAATCAGTATCCGGCAAATCCAGCAAGGGGATATTCTCCTCATCCGGTTGAATTTCATAGATACCCTCGCTGCGATTGTAGCTTATGTTGATATTGAGCAAATCCCGAATTCGTTTGACATCCCGGCCTACGGCATCACGTAAGGGTTCATCTTCCAGTTGGTTATAAGCCTCATCTCCTTCTTGCTCGGTCACTGCCTTAGCCAAATTTTCCCAGGTGGCGTTACCCTGCTGCACCCGCCGGATAATGGCCAGACACCGGCGTTGCACTTGCCATTGACTACCGCTTCGTTGTGTCATTGTGTTGTCTCCTTCTATAAACG
>JAAEOP010000284.1 GCA_024223125.1 Chloroflexota bacterium | reverse complement strand
TCTTAGGAATGGGGATTTTATTAAACCCCGAACTTGTCATACCTGCGAAGGCAGGTATCCATCTTTTTAGTCGAGTGGATTCCCGCCTTCGCGGGAATGACAAATTAAAGTTCATGGGATTATTTAATCCTCATTCCTTAGGGTCTGAACGGATACTAATTTTTGTAACAATGATGGATGTACGGCCGTTATTTGCGGATACTGCGACGGGTGGAGCCATTTGGTTAGATACTTTTGACAATGATGGCAATCCGGCCGACTAATACAGTCTGGCGTAAGTACCTCATCGTTATTCAGAGTTCATTCGCCAGACTGTTTAAGTCCTTCGCGGGTTGCGTTTAATGTGGGAGAACTTACGCCGCGAAGTGCTAGTTTGCTTTTGAAGATATAGCAGTGAATCGGATTACGGCCGTAATTGGCGACAGTTTTGGCGTCATTCCCCGCACCCTGGCTGAAAAACCGATGATCAAAACGATGGAGGATACGGCCGTATATGATGCCATCCTCCGCTATTATCATTATGTGGCCGTCTACACAGAGGAATCTCACGCGGCCGCTCTTGCCGCCTTAACGCAAGCCGTCCATATTACGCCTGATTACCCGTTCACTTTGGCTTTGCTGGCCGATATGCACTTTCTGGATTATCATCTTTTTGGTGTAGATGAAACGGTTTTGGGGGAAGTGGAACGGCTGGCGCTGCGTTATGTTGCATTTGTATGTAGACTCACTCATTCGGGCGGCCGCATTGGGAAAGGCAGGATTGGACTTTATCCCCCCTGCGGGGGAGGCATAATCACCCTTCCGGGTAATGGGTTGGCTGTTGATTGTACGTTAAAATAAAGGGGGCAACTCTATTCCTGTATCTTTATTATCAGAAGGAGAAATGAAAATGAGCGAAGCACTTACGGCCGATCAGACACTAGATTGCACGGGTATGTTATGTCCCATACCGGTCATTAAAACCAGCAAAGCTATCAAGCAGATTGAAGTCGGTCAGGTTCTTAAAATGATCGCCACTGACCCTGGCGCCCCGCCGGACATGGAAGCCTGGACAAAAAATACTGGGCATGAGATGATGGATTCACATCAGGAAGGAGATACGTATATCTTTTATTTCCGTCGCACGAAGTAACTGTGCGGCGGTTTTTGTTTTATGGAGAAATATCATGTCGGATGAAAATGGAAATGAAAAGCCCAAGAAATTGGCGCTTATTGCCAGTAAAGGGACACTGGATTGGGCCTATCCGCCCTTTATCCTGGCCAGCGCGGCCGCAGCCATGGGTTGGGAAGTGGGCATCTTCTTTACTTTTTATGGCCTGACGCTGCTTTTGGATGAACTGGACACTGCGGTTTCGCCTTTGGGCAACCCAGCCATGCCCATGAAATTACCCTTTGGCCCTGAAGGATTGCAGAATGTAGATATGCCGGTACCCACCATTTTGCAATCGCTCCCTGGATTTAATGCGGCCGCTACTGGCATGATGAAAAAGACCTTTGAAAACAAAGGGGTAGCGACGGTCGGCGAACTGCGCGAAGCGTGCGCAGATTTGGGTGTGGAGATGGTCGGCTGCCAGATGACGATGGATGTTTTTGGGTTTGAAAAGGAAGATTTCATCCCAGAGGCTGTTATAGGCGGTGCGGCAACTTTCCTGGATTTTGCCAAAGATGCTGATGTTTCATTGTTTGTCTAAAGGCTAAGAAATTTTATAAACGCGGATAGGGAAAACACTGAGTAACTATTCAGCTTCCAGAGGTGCGACGCACTTGCAAAGAGCAGCGGCATTGACATTACTCTGGGAAAAGTGCGTCGCACCTGTACAGTTACAACATTGATTTTTTATCTTATCCGTGTTTTTTCCATCCGTGTATATATTTTGCGAGGTTAACTGTGAGTTGGGGAAACGACGATTACGACGATTACGAACATAAAATTTTGTATGTGCAGACACACGGCCGTGACACACCAGCCCGGAGCGCAACGCCATTTTTTTTAGCGGCCGCTGGGGCAGCCATGGACAATGAGGTAGCTATCTACTTCACCATGAACGGCCCGCAACTGTTGGCCAAAGGGGCGCCAGAGGAAATTGTCGTGCCTAAAGCGGGTGGCGGCGGTAAGGAATTACGCTACTTCATTGACCAGGCGTTGGGCATGGAAGTGCGTTTACTGATTTGTCAGCCATCGCTTGATTTGCATGGGTATACGATGGATGACATGATTGACGGGGTGGAAATGATTGGCGGGGCGGCTTTTAATCTGATGGCAGTTGAGGCTGACGCGGTTATTTCATTTTAGGTTTTGAAAGGATTGCGGTTATGGATAATGTGGTGTTGGTTCGTAACTGTGTGCTACCGCTGGATTTGTATTATTTGGTGGAGAGCCATATTTGGATACGGCCGAACCCCGACAACATTGTTACTCTCGGTTTTACCGACGTGGCCCAAACCACTGCGGGCAGTATGTTAACCGTCAGCTACCGACCCATAGGCAAGTTTTACCCGCGAAACAAAGTGGTCGCTTTGGTAGAAAGCGGCAAATGGCTAGGCGCTTTGCGAACGCCTATCGCTGGCGTTTTGGCGGCAGTCAACGAAACCTTGCCTTTGGATGCCGGCTTAATGAACCGCAGTCCCTATGACAAAGGTTGGGTGGTACAGATAGAACCCACCAATCTGAAAGAAGATTTAACGGCGCTAAAGACAGGAGATGAAGCTTTGGTCGCTTACGAAACTGTGATGATCGAGAAGAATTTGGATGATTGTATTCATTGTGAAGGATATGAATTTCCAGAAGGAATAACATGATCCCAATCCGTGTTTTTACTCACCCTACCTGTGCTACCTGCCCGCAAGCGATTCAACTGGCACAGGAAACGGCCGCTAACAACCTTGACATTGAACTCCACATTATTAGCCTGGGCAGTGCAAGCGGTCGTGAAAAAGCAAAAGTAGCCCAAGTCCTTTCCGTCCCCACCGTTTTTGTGGGCGAACATCGGTTTACCGGTGTTCCCAAACGGGATGAGTTTGCCGCAGCTATTGAGGAACAACGTGTATGAGAGTGTTCAGTTTACAGTGTTCCGTTAACTACAGACTCACAGAACACTGTAAACTGAACACTGATTACTGAAAGAAGGAGGTGCAATTTGGCAGAATGGACGCTTGGTAAAGTAACCAATAAATACCCCGATGTACCGTATGAGGAGAAGGAAAGGCTCTTCTTAGAAGTAAAAGCCGATCCACGCTATCCTGGGTATATCTATGGTTGTTATGAGTGTGGGATATGTGTGTCGGCCTGTCCCTCCGCCCGATTTTATGATTACAGTCCGCGTGTCATTGCCCAGACGATGGCGCGGGAGGATGTGGAACGCTTCTATGAAATTATGGTAGAAGACATCTGGAACTGCGCCCAATGCTTTTCTTGTGTGCGCTGTCCACGTCAGAACAATCCCGGCGGTCTGGTGACGGTGATTCGGGAAATGGCGGTGCGTAATGGGGTGCAGGAAGCCAAAGATGTGCTGCAAGGCTACACGCGCGTCATTTATAAAGTGATGCTCAAGGGAAATCAGGTCTCGCCCGATATGTTACAGCCTGATTTCTTTCCCGATTGGGGGCCGTGGGTGACTGATTTCAAAGGCAATATGCACACATGGCGGCAAGCAATTCCGGTAGACACCTTGCGCGGCGTGACGGACGCAGCCTGGAAAACGGATGAAAATACATTGCGCGAACTTTATACCATCTGGTTTGAGACAGGTAATATAGACATCATCGAGGAAGTGGATGAAGGTTTGTACGACTTGCTAGTTGATGTGATGGAAGAAGAATTGGAGGAATGGGAATGAGCGTGCCAGGTTATATTCCAATTGTTGACAATATTTTGCAGAAGAAGGCGCGTTCTGTACGCCGCGACCCAGCAAAAGCGCCGACCCATGATTTACGGGAAGAGTTGTTTGAACTGGAGGCCAAGGGTGAACTGATTGTGCAGCGGGTTCCAGAGCCATATATTGAGGTGCAGACGAAATACGGCCGTACGAAAAAAATCCCCATCGGCAAAACATGGCATCATAAATCCTGTGGCCAATGTGGGCATATTCCTGGCTACACCGCTTCCATCTTTTGGCTGCATCGTCAATTTGACATTGATCATATTGACCCCACTGACCAAACTTCCTGTACCGGCTGGAACTATTATGCTTCGGGGACATCTAATCCCGTGGCTCAGTTGGCAGTGATGGCGCGTAACTATGCGGCCGCTTACGAGACTGGTTACTATCCGTTCATCCATTGCGGCACCAGTTATGGACATTACAAAGAGTGCCGCGAAGAGATTGTTCATCATCCAGAGTACCGGGCTGAAGTGCGTCGCGTTTTGGAAAAATTGGGTAAACCATTGGTTATACCCGAAGAAGTTGTCCATTACAGCGAATGGGTGCATGTGATGCGGGATCGCATTGCTGAACGGCAGGTTGTGGATTTCAGCGATATTACGGCGACGGTTCACACGGCTTGCCATTACCACAAAATTGTGGTGGAGGACGCCATTTATGACCCCGATATTTTTGGCGGACAGCGCACGGCGACGGTGACGGCAACGGTGCAGGCTTTGGGCGCCGACGTGCCCGATTATTCCACCTGGTTTGATTGCTGCGGCTTTGGCTTCCGTCATGTGCTGGTGCAGCGCGACTTCACCCGCTCTTTTGCAGTGCAGCGCAAGATTCAGGTGATGAAGGATGAGGTTGATCCTGATTTGGTGGTGGCCCATGACACGGGCTGTGTAACGACGCTGGATAAAAGCCAGTTTACCGGTAAAGCGCACAATTTTAATGTCGGCGTTCCCGTTCTCTCGGATGCTCAGGTGGCCGCTTTGGCAATGGGGGCACATCCGTTCCGGGTGCTGCAACTGCATTGGCATACGAGTGATTGGCGGCCGTTGCTAGAAAAATTGGGTGTTGATTGGGAAAAATATTGGGCTGAGTTCCAGGATGATTTGGAAGCGATTCGCAACGGCGACAAGGTTTTGAGCTGGGAAGATGCAGACCCAGTGGTACTTGGGTAAGTGAATAGTTTTCAGTGTGCAGTGAGCAATTACTGATTGCTGAACACTGACTAGGAGAGGATGATGTCGGATAATGTGCTTGTTATTGGAGCGGGGCCGGCCGGGTTGGAAGCAGCTCGAACTGTGGCTGATTTGGGATATACGGCCGTTTTAATTGAAAAGCGTGATCGGGTAGGCGGAATGCCGGATGAGTCTAATTATGCCAAATTGACCCACCATTTTCGTGATTCTGAAGAGGCGCTTGGGGAATTGGCGGCCGCCGCGATCGATTCAGACAACGTGGAACTGTTGACAAGCTGCACGGTAGCCGGGTTGACCGGCGAGGTGGGCAACTTTGCCGCTACCATTCAGAATGGCAGCGGCAGCAAAACAGTGGAGGCGGGCGCGGTTATTTTGGCGACGGGCTTTCAACATTTTGATCCCGGCCGTGAGACACAATATTATAATTATTACTCTCTCCCTGATGTGATTACGATTGCGGATTTGGAGGGGATGTTGAAGGTTGAGCAGGTGGTACGGCCGTCTACCGGTAAAGCGCCTGAACGGGTAGCCTTTATCCAATGCGTCGGTTCCCGCGACCGCCAAATCGGGAACGAGTTTTGTTCCAAAGTGTGTTGTGGCATCGCCAGCAAACAGGCTATCGAAGTGCGGGAACAGCTGCCCGACAGCCGAGTCATGATTTTTTATATTGATATGCGCATGTATGGCTATTGGGAAAATGAACTATATTGGCCCGCGCAGGAAAAATACCGTGTCAATTATGTAAAAGGATTGGTGAGCGAGATTTTGCCTAAAGGGGATCGCTTACTGGCGCGTGGTGAAGATACGACGATGGGACGGCCGATGGAAGTAGAACTAGATTTGGCGGTGCTTTCAGTAGGCATGGAGCCAAGCGTCGGGACGCGAGCCATGGCTGCGACCCTTAATATTGAGCAAAACAAATATGGTTACATTGCTGCCGGTGGCTCCACAGGCATTGACCCGGTGGCAACATCCCGCCCCGGCGTATTCGTCGTTGGCGCCGCTTCTGGCCCGGCCGACCTGGACGACACTTTCTCGTCTGCCGGTTTGGCAGCGGCGCGGGCTATCTCGGCCATTCGTAGAGCGAAATAAGTTCGGATTGCAGAATGCGGATTGCGGAATCTGAACCTGCTCTCCGAATTCTGAATTCCGAACTCCAAAATCAAATGGAATTGGGATTTGTAAGCCACATCAAGAAGGACAAAATCGGCCCGGAAGACCCAGAACTGCTGGAAATGTTGGCAGAGTCTTTTGGGCAGGTGGATACGGCCGATTTGGTTGCCATTGCGGCCGAATTGGCGGCGCGTCAGGAACAGTTTGCCGAGGCGCTGGCTGAACCATCTGCATGGGGCCAGGATGAATTAGCCTGGGTGGCACACGCGGTAACGCCGTCGCGTAAAAAGGCACGGGCGTTGCTGGCAGGGTTAGACAGAATAGCAATAGCTGTTCCCGTTCAAGAACTCCTCCAGGACAAAAAACCAGTTCCTTATCGTTTTGCGGATTTTGTAGAAAAGTTGGGCAATTTTGACATCCGCTTACGCCTGGAACTGGCAAGCGGATTATTGCACAATGCCGCCCCACGCAGTCAATGGTTGTGGACACGCTGGGTGTGGGATGCCAAAACGCAAACGGGTGTTTTGCCTTTGCTGGTGGGCAGTACGCATAATTTAGTAGCGGATACGTTGGCAGAAGAGTATATGCGGGTGGGGTCGGTTACGGCCGTGGCCATGAGTTTTGCCGAAAAAACCGGCCTGCTCACCCCTGAATTGACAGAACTGCCCCAGCACAATGCCTTTGCCCCCGATGTATTTCTGGCCTGCACCTACAGCATCTACCTCTATGGCGTTACCAACTGGCGACTCAGCCGGGAATACAATCGCTTACTGCCGACCTTGCCTAATTTGATGCGCCGCTTACTAGGATTGCCGAAAGTAACCGGTAAATAGTAATCAGTATTCAGTTTTCAGTGATCAGACTGCACACTGAAAACTGCACACTGCACATTGCACACTAAAAACAGGAGAAAAGAATGGACGCTGGACTTGATAAAGTTGATGCCATTTTAGAAAAAGAAACCGCCATTATTGATGGTGTAGACATCTCTGGCCCCTGGAACCGCATGTTTACAGAACGGGTTATCTGGGAATATACGCCGGAAATGATTTATAAAGTTGCCGATTTGTCTGGCGGTGAATCTTTTGCCTGGTGCTACCAATGCGCCAGTTGTACACCAGTTTGCCCGGTAGATATGGTGGGAAATTATGGCCCGCGCAGATTATATCGCCTGGCCCAAACAGGAACTGATTTGGCAGAATCGCCGGAACTATGGCTTTGTACGACCTGCGCCAACTGCCTGCGTGTTTGCAAGAAAGAAGTAGATATGGTGCAAATTATGCCGGCCGTGCGCGAACAAGCCGTTTTGAGTGGCGCAGTTCCCGATGAACTACAAAAAGCATTTGAAGACACGGCCAAATTTGGCAATCCGTTGGGGCAGGGGCAGCGTAAACGAGCCGCCTGGACAAAGAAATCAGATGTGCCCATACCCATTTTGAAAAAGCACAAACAGCCGGTAGATGTTTTATGGTACGTCGGTTCCTATCCCTCCTACCATCCGCGGGGGATTGATGCCGCTTTAGCGGCCGCTCGCATTTTCAACGCCCTGGACATTGATTTTGGTATCCTCGGCCCTGAAGAGAAGGATGACGGCGACACGCAGCGGCTGTCCGGTGAAAGCGGTCTCTTTGAGATGATGGCTGAACACAATATCGCCATGTTCAATAAATATGAATGGAACACGATGGTTGTCACTGGCCCCCATGCCCTCAACGCCTTCAAAAAAGAGTATCCTAAACTGGGGTTTGAACGCCCCGTTTTGCACTACACTCAATTTTTGATGCAGCATATGGATAAGCTCAAACCGCTGCTCAAGTATGAGGTTAACGCCAAAGTCACTTTCCATGATCCTTGTTATTTGGGACGGCATCACAATGAATATGACGCCCCCCGTGACTTGTTACAAGCCATTCCGGGTTTGGAGTTGGTGGAGATGGGTCGCTGCCGTGAAAATGGGTATTGCTGCGGCGGCGGCGGCGGCGGTATGTGGCTGGACTCCTTTACCCAAAACCACACCACGATGCGTCTTTCTGAACGGCGTGTGTTGGAAGCGGCCGCTTACGGGGCTGAGGTGTTGGCGGTTTGCTGTCCTTTTGAAGTGTCCCGTTTTGAGGACGCGGCCAAGAGTACAGACAATGACCAGCTAAAAGTGCTGGATATTTTAGAATTGCTGGATCAGGCGATGAATGGGTAAAGAAAAGAATATACATGTACCTCTAGTTGCTGTACAATGAGGATACATTTTTATTACAAGTTCAGCAATGGAGGCAGATATGGCAAAGACGGCCGTTATTTCAGCAAGAATTGATCCAGAATTAAAAAACAGCGCTGAGCAGATTTTTCGGGAACTTGGTTTATCAACTACTCAAGCTATTACGCTTTTTTACAGACAGGTAGGGTTACAGCGTGGCTTGCCCTTCTCAGTTAAGTTACCCAATAAAGCAACGCAAGATGCTTTAGATGATGCAGAAGCTCGTCGCAATTTAACCAGTTTTGACGACACAGATAGCCTATTTGAAGATTTAGGCATCTGATGAGGAAGATTGAACAAACAACACGTTTTAAGAAGGATGTTAAACGTGCAAAGAAACGTGGCAAACAGTTTAAAGCTTTCAGGCTGATCATCAATCAATTGGCAAAAGGTCAACGGTTAGAAGCCAAATATCGTGATCATGCACTTAGTGGCGGTTATAAAGGGTCTCGTGAATGTCACATTGAACCAGACTGGCTATTGATCTACGAATTGACGGAGGATGAACTGATTCTGATTAGAACTGGAACTCATGCCGATCTTTTTAGATAAAGCTGACCGAATAAACTCAGATGAGTGACGATGGAAAAAATACTCCCTCATATCAACAAATGGTTTTTGCAAAAAGAAATTCATCTTGTTGCCTTTGCAGAAGCTGATAGTCGCCTTGTGGGTACTTGGATTTATATATCCTGCGCCAAGCGTAGTTAAATGGAATGAGGAAGTTGACTCCATGCCAAATACTATGAAGTGGCGCTCTGTAACAAAACCGGAAGAATTTCCTGATTTCTTGTTTATTTCAGTATGGAAACCAAATTTTTAGGAGGAATTGAATTAATGAACATAGTTGTAGCGATTAAACATGTTCCCAGTCTGGCGGATGAGCTGGAATTGAATGATGAGGGGACGAATTTGGACTTTGATATGATTGATTTCGCGCTCAGTGAGTGGGATGAACAGGCCATTGAACAGGCGGCCCTAGTGCGCGAGGCCAGTGGTGGCGAGGTAACGGCCGTTGGTATTGACATCATTGAAGAGTTGGACAATGTGTTGTACACGGCGTTGGCAAAAGGGGCAGACAAAGCGGTCAAAATTGTGGGCGACTTTGAACCGCCTCTTGAATCCCGCGACCAGGCACGGCTGCTGGCCGACGCGATAAAAGAGATGTCGCCTGATATTGTGTTGACAGGGGTGCAGGCGATTGATGATTTGAATGGGCAGATTGGCCCGATGCTGGCGGCGCACCTGGATATGCCTTATGTGGGTGTGGTGGTGAATATGCGGGCGATTGCCGGTACAGCGACGGTGGAGAAGGAGTTTGCGGGCGGGGTCACGGCCGAATATAAAGTTAGCCTACCCCTGGTTGTCGGTATTCAAGCGGCCAGCCAATTCCCCCGGTATGCGCCCGTAAGCAGAATTCGGCAAATGGCAAAAACGGCCAAAATCGAAGAAATTGAAGCTGAGGAAGATGAATTCGATCCCGTCCCCATCAAAGAAATGGCAAAACCCGTGGCTGCCGGTCACGCCGAGATGATAAAAGGCGAAGCGGAAGATGTGGCGCAGAAGATTATTGAGATTATTCGGGAGAAAGGACTGGTTTGATTGCAGAATTCGGATTCATCCCGCAATCTGCAATCCGAAATCCAAAATGGAGAGGTGCGATGGGTAACGATGTGCTTGTAATTACGGAACATTTGGACGGCCGTGTGGCTGATATTTCTTATGAGATGGTGGGAAAGGCGAAGGAACTGGCTGGGGCTTTGGGCGGTCAGGCGACGGCTGTGATGCTGGGCAGCGGTATGGCTGATGCGGCCGGGACGTTTGCTTCTGACGCCACTATTTATGTTGATGACCCGGCGCTAGCTAATTTTAACCCGGAAACGTATGGAAAGGTCCTGGCTGCTCTGACGGCCGAGAAATCGCCTCGCCTGACGCTGATTGGCTCGACGGCGATGGGGATGGATTTGGCGGCCTGGCTGGCGGTGAAGACGGAGCAGGATTTTGTGGCTTTTACGGCCGATATGGCGGCCGCTGGCGGCGACTTGACGGTAACGAGTAATTTGTATGCGGGTAAGCTGACGGCCGTGGTTGCACCTGAAGGAGATGGGGTGGTGACGGCCGTACTCGCTGGCGTATTTCCGGTAGAGGCGGGGCGGGGAAATACGGCCGTGGAGCAAATCGCAGCCCCCGTTTCCCTGGATGATCTCAAAACCCGCTTCGTCCATCTAAATCGGCCTGAGAGTGGCGATATTGACATTACGGCCGAAGACAAATTGGTAGCAGTCGGGCGGGGCATTGGCGGTGAAGATGATATTGAGTTGGCCGAAGAATTGGCCGAAGCGTTAGGCGCGGTCGTGGCTGCCTCACGTCCTATCACTGATGCCGGCTGGCTGCCCAAGACACGACAAGTGGGTAAATCTGGCGTGTCTGTTAAACCCAAACTTTATCTGATGTTGGGTATTTCCGGCGCACCGGAACATCTGGAAGGAATGAAAGATGCCGAATGTATTATCGCTGTCAACACCGATGCCAATGCTCCTATTTTTGATGTAGCCCATTACGGTACAACCTGCGATCTTTTTGACCTGGCCGAAGCAATGCTGGAAGAGTTGTAGTAAGAAGTGGTCGGTGGTTGGTGGATAGTGGCTGGTAACAAACCACCAACCACCACTATCCACCAAAAGAGGAGGAGACGTTAAGTGCTGTCCACAACTGAACAATTTATTTTCTTAATTCTGGTCTTGGCTTTTGGCGGGCTGACAGTTTATGGATTTTATGGCATATATAACATTGTGCGTAACGGCCGTGCCGCCCCACCACTCAAAAATCTACTCCCCCAATTCATCAAAGCCTTTATAGATGTCGGTTTACAACGGACAATCTTTCGTGCGCGTCCTGTCTTGAGTACCTTTCACGCCTTCATCTTCTTTGGCTTCAGCTTCTACTTTTTGGTCAACGTCACTGATCTCCTGGAAGGGTTTGCACCCGGTTTTGAATTGATTTATGGTGGCGAAGCTTTGCCCAACGCACCGGCAATTTTGGTTAATCTGTTTAACCTCACGGCCGATATTTTAAGCGTATTAACCCTCATCGGCATGATTGCTTTTTTGGTGCGCCGCTTTTTGGGCAATGACAAACGGCTGCTGTTTAACGATGGCGTCCTCCTGCACCCCAAAGTGCAAAAAGGGTGGATTAAGACAGACTCACTCATTGTAGGTATCTTCATTCTTATTCATGTCGGGGCACGGTTCACGGGACAGGCCTTACGGTTGGCGGAAAACGGCCGTTCTGATTCCTTCATGCCCTTTGCCAGCTTGTACGCCAATCTCTTTACCGGTTTGTCTGATGGCGCCATAACCACATTGACACACCTGACCTGGTGGCTGGCAATTGGCCTCATCGTCATCTTCTTCCCTTACTTTATTCGCAGTAAGCATGTGCATTTGATGATTGCGCCGCTCAATTTGGGCTTCGCCAAGCAAAATCCACGAGGGGAGCTAGACCCGGCTGTACCGGCTGGCGCGGCCGATGATGTGAAACCGGGTGCGGCCGTGTTGCAAGATTTAGCCTGGTCTCGGTTGTTGGATGGGTATTCCTGCATCATGTGTAATCGCTGTCATGACGTTTGTCCAGCACACTCGCAAGGACTTTCTCTCTCTCCTGCGGCGTTGGAGATCAATAAACGGTATCTTTTTAACGAGGATTTTCTGACTCTGGCCAAAGGGGGAGCCTCGTCAAAAGTGATGACAGACCACATGATTAGCCCAGAAGCGGTTTGGTCTTGCACTACTTGTTACGCTTGTGTGCGCGTTTGCCCGGTAGGGAATGAGCCGATGGCTGATATTATTGACATCCGGCGACGGCTGATTATG
>JAAEOP010000283.1 GCA_024223125.1 Chloroflexota bacterium | reverse complement strand
CTCTCGATTATCTACGGCAAGCGCTAACGATCAACCTTGAATTAGGCGATCAACGCACGACTTCTTTCAACAACTCAAACATTGGGGTGGCTTACTTTGAGATGGGAGCGTACGATGAGGCACTCGACTATCTGCAGCGCGGCTTGCAATTGAAGCTGGAATTGAAGATGCACCTGACCATAGGCTTCAACTATGGTTATATGGTGATGTGCCAGGCGGACCAAGGCGCTTATGCAGCGGTATTGCAAACGGCCATGACCCATTTTCAGCAGCATCAAACGATCGAGTTCGACCATGCGACGGGTCTGGTTCATCTAGCCCTGGCCCAAACCCTGGCCGCCCGAGAGGCAGGCCACCCCTGGACAGCCACCATGCACACCTTGCTGGCGAGCATCACGGCGCTGACCCAGCTGCCTGCTACCCCGACGGCCTACTTTGAAACTGCTTTGGAAACGACCCGTCAGCATGTGTTGATCCATACGCTCATCGCATACGCGCAATTCCTGATGCAATCAGACCAACCTGAAGCGGCACGCACTCGCTTGCAGGCAGCTAAAGAGATCGCGGTTGCGGCCAAGCTACCGCAAAAGTTAAGCCGCATAGAGAATTTGTTCAAGGCACTTGGGTAAAGAAAGGGCGACGCGGCTTGCAACCGGCTCGTCGAGCTGCGGCTCGGCCTCGGTCTGGGCAAAGCCGTAGTCCAACAGGCTGACGATGTGGGGGTGGCGCAATCCGGCCAGGATTTGGAACTCCTGGGCTAGGGCCAAGCGAATATCACGCGTGGGCTGAATCCTATCATTTGTCTCAGAACTTATTGTAACAAATGTGACAATCTTTGTCTTGAATAGATAAAGAGGGTTGTGACCGTTGGGCTTACTCACGGCCGTCTGCCACCCCAGCACCTGGTACTTCGCACCCTAATTCTGCAAGAAGTTTGCTTCTGTATCAGCAATTCCTGTAGCTAATCAATTTCTCCCCCAAAAAAGAAAAGAGAGGATAGATCATTTCCATTTTAGGCTCCAAAAAGAGAAAATCGGATTATAAAATGGAACTAAAACCAGCTTGTTCCCCGTCATAGGCAAGCGCCAACTGCCGCAGGTGTTCCCACCTGAGCCAGGGGCTGTTATTTGGGATATGTTGGGAGAATCAAGATGTGTCATAAATAACCACTCGTTCCACTCGAAAACCAAAAGCAATGGCTTGCCAAATCATGGTCATTGAATCCATCGGCAAATTGTTAAATAAACCGCGCATCTTCTCCCAAAGCGCGCGTTTACTGCCTGCTTTGTTCCATGCTGCTTGAAAAAGCTGACAGGATAATTGTTGGGCGGTGATGTGAAGGGTGTAGGTTACGGCCGTGCCCGACATTGCCGCTTATAAAGTGGGTCAGATCATAGCGTCATTCGCTGGTCGGGTGACGCAGACACGTAGGGACGCTTTGTATGAACAGGCAGAGCAGGTTGTGGGAGCAGGCGTGGATTTAACGGCCGACACCCTCCCCCTACCCAACAATGCTGCCCTACCCAACCCCCTCGTCGCCTTGCCCAAACTCCTCAACCAATCCTTTGACGCCTACACCGCCTGTATCCACGCCGACCTGCACCTGGGCAATGTGCTGGTTGAGCCGGAAAGCAGCAACATTCACTTGATTGATTTCGTCAATGCCCGCGAAGATCATGTATTGCGTGATTTTTTGAACCTGGAACTGGCCATCGTCAACCGGTTGATTCCGGCAGCTTTAGATGTGGCTGGCCTCTCCCCCAAGCGAATCATCCCCATTTATGAAAGGCTGCATTGCGTCCTGCGCTACCCAGATCAAATCTCTCCGCCGCCAGGGTTGGAAAAACCGTTTGCAATGCTACAAATAATTCGGGAAGCGGCCGCCCATTACCTTTGCAAACAAGGCGAATGGCGCGAATATTATGCTGGCCTTGTTTTCTACTTGCTGGGATCGCTGCGGTATGGCGACCTGAACAAACTGCCAGGGGCCAAACAGACCGCTTTTTGGGGGGCGGCCATGTTGAATTTGTTAGAGGGTGAAGTGTCGTGCGATGAGTTTGGGGACGGCCGTGACGACAAGACCCCTTCGCCTCCACCGACCCGCAGAAGGACAAAAGCGGAAAAGGAGATAGTTCTGATAATCGCAGCGGGGGCGTTTGCTTTGGGGGGACAGGAGATGTGAAGACTGGCGGAGATGTCGTCGGTGGCAATCAAACGAAAACCGTCTTTCATGGCCCGGTGACGGGACCGGTGCATACCGGCAGCGGCGACATTCACATTTCTGACGCTCGCAAACCGAAAGAAGACGTATCCAGGCCAGAGCGTGAAACCACGCCCCGTTACCGGGACAGTTTTTCTGTATATGAAATTGGCGGACAACGTTTGTTAACGCAAATGGGGCAAAACCATCCTCGTTATGTGGAAGCGTTAGGTTATCAAGATCGGTTAAGGGACAATATCGGCCGTTCGCGCCGTTTTGGCGACACAAATCTACGCCAGGCGGATCGGGCTGAAATTATCGAGTAATTGAATGAGCTATCTTTATCTGTAATAGGCATTTCGTTTAATGAGTTATGTCAAAAATTAGACTGATAATGGAAACTAATAATAAAGAGAAAATGATGATTTCTACCAATCAACTACGTCAGATATTGGTCAAATATTTTAATGAAAGCGAACTATAAAATCTTGCCTTTGACCTAGGTGTGGATTACGAAAATCTGCCCGGCAAATCGAAGGGAGACAAAGGGAGAGAATTAATTGCTTTTTTGGAACGTCGCGGCCGTGTTTCTGAACTAATATGCATGATCCAACAAGTACGATCCGATGCGCTGCAAGACGCATCTAACGCTGAACCAAAACAAAACCGATATGCCCCAGACTACACTAACAATCCAAGTAGCCAGGCAGCATAGAGACACTTTGTCTCATTATGAAAGTGGGCTTATCAACTTACTGGCGATGATAGGTCAAAAACACCCCCGCTATGTAGAAGCACTAGGCTACCAAACCCGGCTGCAGGAAAACATCAACAGAACGCGACGACATGGCAACGCAAAAACACGCCGCACCGAACGTGCGGAGATTGTCGGCCAACTTAATCAATTGACACTAGCTGTATTGGGCAGATCGTTTAATACATTTACAGCACCTCCGCCTACTCAGCCCCCAGTAAACACCCCGCCGGAAATCGTTAGTGTAGGCGCGTCACCCATAAATATATGTCCCGGGGAGACAACCAAATTAATTGCTGTCGCAACAGATGCAGATGGTGACTCACTTCAATACGTTTGGTTATCCACCATTGGAACAATCAGCGACAAAAAAGATACACCGACAGGTAGTGAAGCAACATATCAAGCTTCAACCACGACAGGAGCGGATGTCATTACGCTGAGGGTTCTTGATGGCCAGGGAGAACAGGATCAAAGGCAGACAAATGTGAAAGTGAACGACAATTGTCCAGCCGCGGTAAATATCGTCAGCCCTGATCAAACTTTGTCCTGTTCGCACCCTTCAGATATTCCAGATGCATGTCAGTTCAGGGTGGAGGGAACAACTGAATCCGTTGTTTCACACAGCCAATATGATGATTTGCGTCTGTACGTTTTAGTTTTTCCAGAGAGATATTGAAGCAGAGTTTCGTTTCATCTCTGATGAAATTCAGTTAACCATCTCGGACTAGCAGATACAGCGAATTGCTCAGACCACCAAAGATAAACAATAGCAACTGCTATAAAGGTGATGTTCCTCTTCGCCCTCGAATTCTACACTAATTTCTGAGTGTGAAGTGTCTCACTCTATATTGACACAATGGGAGTTGCGATTTTAAGTGGGCATCGAACGGTAGGTGAATGGCTCCAGGTAAGCGTCAAACCCGCCTTGAACACCTTTTACCAAAACACTGATGGCATCATGGGAATGTAATGATTCTTTGTGCGCGGCAAAAATACGGAAGTCAGTAATACGGCCGTCGGCATCCAAACCTTCATACAGCAAACGGACAGCATCTTCTACAAATTTCAAATTGGCGGCGTTCAGTTCGGCAAATGCCTGTTCATCTTCCCGTTTGACCATGACTTGTGTTTCCGTTTGCAATGTACTACGAGCCACATCTACTAGGTCTTCAATCCAAAAGTCGCCGCCATATTCCACAGAAATCTTGGCCACTGAGCGCTGGCTGTGGGGCACGGCCGCCACGCCTCGCACCAAATTGGCATGAACACTCAACTCATAACTGCACGGGCAAGCAGAAGAATAGATGAAGTCCAGGTGGATCATTTGGCGAATGTTGTTATCGGCCGTGACCATCGTTTCCAACACGACGGGATAATATTGATAGCCAGCCAACCTACTGCGTAGGCTATCTTGAAGTAAGGGATAATCAAAAGCGATGGCTATGCGAGCCGAGGCACTTTCCAAATTTTCCAGATAGCTGTAGACCACATTCTGCAATGTCTGTGGCGTCAGTTCGCTTTCATCGTATTCGTAAAAGGTGCGCATGATGCGGCTCATGTTGATGCCTTTTTTGAAGGCATCCAGAGAAACTGTGCCGGTGACGGAGCAGTGAACTTGTTGGCTTCCGTCATCGCGGGTCATCACGCGCATGGGAATTTTGAAGTTGTGAATACCTACATGTTGAATGGTCACGGCCGAACCCGTGTTCGCCCTACTGTTTTGCATATCTGGTAAGTGGGCTTTATAAGCTGGCGTCACTTTGAAATCGGCGTCATACACCGGCTGTAAATCTTTGACACGACGTTGGTTTACGGCCGTTTCATCAATAATCGGGACGATCGTGTGTCCATTTGAACCATTCAGACCATTTATATTTTGCTGGTGGCCGTTTCCATTCAGACTCACGGTGAAGCCATTTCTATTTGTTGCGTTATTCATAATTTTTCTCCCTGAAATTACTATATAAATAGCAAGGGTGGAGCAGTCACTTTAGTTAAAACACCAAGTGTCATTGTTTTTACTAGAGTTTGTATATACCGGAATTCTTACGGCAAGATGGGAATGGTTCAAGTTAGTGTATGCCTAAATTTTTCAAGTTCAGTAAAATGATGAACCAAGCTGTCCTCATCAGGATAAGTTTGATAGAAAGTATTATTGGTTAGAATGACGGCCGTTTAGGAGACACTATTTCATGACCATACAAACCCCGGCATGGGTAAAAGATGCCATTTTCTACCAGATATTCCCTGATCGTTTTGCCAAAAGCAATCATTTTGGACAAAATGGATACTTGCCCAAACCGTCCAATTTACAAGCATGGGGAGATGTGCCTACATTTTATGCATTTCAAGGGGGCGATTTGTTAGGCGCAATGGATAAATTAGATTATCTCCAAGAGTTGGGCGTCAACGCTATCTATCTAAACCCCATTTTTTCCTCTGCCTCTAATCATCGTTACCATACGCATGATTATTACACCGTTGATCCCATTTTAGGGGGGAATAAAGCATTCCAAACATTCTTACAAGCCGCCCACAAAAAAGATATACGGGTCATATTAGACGGTGTGTTTAATCATGCCAGCCGTGGCTTTTTCCAATTTAACCATTTGCTGGAATGTGGTCAAGAATCTCCATACGTCGACTGGTTTCATGTCTATGATTGGCCGGTCAATGCCTTTGATTTGCAACATCAACCTAATTATGCAGCCTGGTGGGGAATACATTCGCTGCCGAAGTTGAATACGGAGACAACGGCCGTGCGTGAATTCTTATGGAATGTTGGCGTCCATTGGCTTGAACAAGGAATTGATGGCTGGCGGCTGGACGTGCCCAATGAAATTGATGATGATACGTTTTGGCAAGAGTTCCGGCAGCGCTGCAAAGCTGTTAACCCCGATGCTTATATTGTGGGCGAACTGTGGAGGGAAGCTCATCGTTGGCTGCAAGGCGACCAATTTGACGGGCAGATGAATTATCTATTTACGCGGGCGGCCTTTGGCTTTTTTGTTGGCGACAACATGGACCAGACCGACACAGAACGCTCTGGCTATGGAATTATTCAACCATTAAACGCAGCCCGCTTTGGAACTGAATTAGACCGTATTTTCAACCATTTATATGATCCAGACATTGTACTCTCGCAAATGAATATGCTGGGCAGCCATGATACGCCGCGCCTGATGACGATTGCTCGTGGAGATGTAACGGCCGTCAAACAAATGATTCTTTGCCAGATGACAATTCCCGGCGCACCCAACATCTATTATGGGGATGAAATTGGTTTGGAAGGCCACCACGATCCTGACTGTCGCCGCGCTTTTCCCTGGCAAGATAAGACTTTGTGGAACGATGAATTACGCAATTACACCCAGCAATGTATCCAACTACGCCACAAACTGCCCGCTTTACGGCGGGGCAATTTCCATCTTATTTACAGCAACGAGCATGTGGTAATGTACCAACGACAATATCAGGGACAAATGGCCGTTGTTGCTTTTAACACCGCCTCCCATCCAGAAACCATCATCTGCCCACCGGCCTTTGAACAGCAGTTGGTTGAACAATTGGTAAACGAAGGCAGCGTTTTTTCAGGTGGGCACGAATATGTGCTAAACGGCCGTAGCGGCCGTGTCTGGGCAAATTAGTACCACTGTTCTGTATCCAACAACGTGCAATCGGGTAAAATGGAGATAATGACCCATATTTCCTATGACTATTTTCCCGTCTCCTTAACGGCATGGCGGTTGTTTAGCTATACAGTTTAGAGATACAATGCGCGGGAGAAAAGTGAGACGCTACACATAGCGAGTTGATTTTATGACTGAAACAACTGTGAAACGACAACCTATCAACCCCAAAGAAACCCACATACTTGTTGTGGAAGACAATGTTTCTAACTTCGTGCTAATTGCCCGGTTACTGGCCTTTATGGGCGTACAAAAATGTGAATGGAAAACAACCGGTTGGGGTGTGGTTGATTTTGCCAACACCATGCCACAAGTTGATCTGGTGTTGATGGACTTACGTCTGCCGCATGAGGATGGTTATGAAGCCTTGCAACAGATTCGCAACGATCAACGATTGAAGGAAACATTGGTCGTTGTTGTGACAGCCCATGGCAGCAGCGCTGAACTGCAACGAGCCAAAGAAGCAGGGTTTGATGGTTTCTTATCTAAACCCCTGGATGCGGATCGTTTCCCAGAGCAAATTCGCCAGATACTAAGTGGGGAACAAGTATGGGATCTTGGCATTTGAAATGATTGACGACGCCATGCAGGTGGGAGCCGCCACTGTTTGTCGTATAAGTCTGGATGCCAACAGCATTCCTCAAAAGATAACAGAACATGACTTCATCAGCTAACCTGCCCCGGTTTTTGCAGATTCAAGTGACCCACCCTGACGAAATACGCAAAGGTCATCTGCTGCAATGGCTTGTTATTCTCCTGGTCGGCATGAGCCTGGCCAGAATGGTTATGAGCGTATTGGGATTTATGCCCGGGGACACGGCCGCTCATTATGTGCCCGTTATCTTTCAATTTGTGGCTACATTGATTTTTGGCACTGTCTGTTTGTATCTAATTTATCACGGCCGTATCCGGTTGGCCGCTCACGGTTTCGCCATCACCCTCATCATTCTCTTTTTTCTCCTGCTGCTAAACGGTTACGACAATGAAACCGGCCTCCTTTATCTAATGCTTATTCCTGTAGTGGCGATGGCGGCTCTGGATTCGGTGCGTGCCAGTATGATTTATGCGGCCGTCAATGTAGTGGCGATTGGGGTGTTAACGGCCGTGTCCCCCCACATCACTGCCCCAGATTTTGCCTTATTTCTCCTCGTCACAATGGGTATCGGCGTCACTATCTGGGTCACTGCAAGAGAATTACAAGCTGAGTCGGCTAGAGCCAATGCCCTGGCGGTTGACTCTCAGCAGCTTTATGCTCGCACCGAAACAGCTTTAAGCGAAGTTCAAACCCTGTATCATTTCAATCTGCTATTAGCTAAAACTCTGGACACAGGCGAAGTATATCGTCGAGCAGCACGCACATTATCCTTTGAATTGAAGGCTAACCATTGTTTGATACTCAGCTATGACGTCGCTCAAAACTATGCCACCATTCAGATTGGTTACAATCAAGATGTGTCCCCCAGTAGTTCAGGCGTATTTTCCTGGAGCACAGTTAGTTATGATCTCGGCCGTTACAAACAATCTCAACAAGTTTTGCTTTCTGGTACTCCAAAAATTTATTATCGAGAAGAAACGACTGCGGCCACGGCCGTGGCTGAACTATTCCCTCAATACAGCGCTGCCATCTGCGCTGAAATCCCTATGATGTTGGGAGCCGAGGGCAAAGGATTGATCTGGCTCTTTCGTCAACAAGACCAGCCCACTTTTCAACCAGATGAATTACAATTGGCGCAAACGATGGCTAACCAAACGGCCGTATCCCTAACCAACGCCGCCCTCACCTCAGACGCCCAGGTAAAAGTTGCCCAACTCAGCACCATCAACCGCACGAGTTTGGTTCTCTCTCACGCTTCCAATCTAAAAGAGATATTCGAAGGCGCCCGACGCGAAATCATGGCCCTCATTCCGGCCACAGGCATGTCCATCTCCCTTCTAGACCAAAAAAACAATAAAATGAATTGGCTGTACGGCTATGAATACGGCCAAGAAGTAGACCTTACAGGCATTCCTCCCCTGCCCACAGATCAAGGCTTTAGCGGTCACGTTGTGCAAACCCGTGAACTGCTTCATGTAGGCAAGGAAGATGAAGAACTGCACCAAAAACTGCGAACCCTCGTCGTTGGCGAAGACCAGGCCGCCTGGTTAGGGCTGCCCATGATTGTCTCCGGTGAACTGATTGGCGTCCTGGCCGTCGAAAATGATGATTCCTTCCAACAATCCGACATCGAACTCCTCAAAATAATTGTTGGTCCTCTCAGCAGCACCATTAGCAATTTCATTCAATTTGATGAAATTCAGGTTGCCCTGGAAGCCCAATTCAAACAACGCATTCAACTGCAAACGGCCGCTGAAGTAGCCGCCGCCGCTGCCAGCGTTCTGGAATTAAATCAACTTGTCCAGGAAGCTGTTGACCTCATAAAAGAACGCTTTGCTCTTTACTACGTCGGTTTATTTTTGGTTGACACCGAAACCAGCAAAGCTACTTTAGTCGCCGGCACCGGCACAGCTGGGCAAAAACAGATTCAAGAAAAATGGTGGCTGGCTGTGGGTGAAAAATCACTCATTGGCGAGGCCACCGGCGACGGCGCACCACGCATAATTCAGGATGTTTCTCAGGATGAAGAGTGGCTACCTAACCCCTATTTACCAGAGACAAAATCAGAGTTAGCTCTACCCTTGCGTGTACGCGGCCGCGTCATTGGCGCCTTAACTGTACAAAGCGCAACGCCCAATTTATTCACCGAGGAAATGATTCAAGTTCTACAAACCCTGTGCGATCAGTTAGGTATTGCTATTGAAAATGCCCGACTGCTGGCTCGTGTAGAAGCTCGTGCCCAACGGCAAGAAACCCTAGCCCAAATCAGCGCCCAACTCCACCAAATAGCAGACGTGGAAGAAATTGTCAACGTCGGATTGCGCGCTCTTTCAGAACATTTAGATGGCGCAGCCGTATCACTTCAACTCGGCCGTTAACATTTTTGTTGGAGGAACCTATGTCTGAAAAAAACAATCGTCTCCAAACCACCCCAGACAGTTCAGTTTTTCTGGATACCTCCCTGCCAAATGTCGCCCGCATTTTTGATTATCTGGCTGGAGGGTCTGCCAACTTTGAGTCAGACCGGCAGGCAACAGCACAGATATTGCAGATAATACCGTCGTTGGGCAAATGGGTGCGGCTGCGACGGGCATTTGTACAAGAAGCAACCAGACAACTCCATCAGGCCGGTTTCCGGCAGTTTTTAGATTTGGGTTCGGGAATGCCATCTGAAGATCACATTCACGCTTTTGCCCCCGATGCTCACATCGTCTACAGTGACATTAATCCGGTTGCCGTTAGATATGGGCAAAGCTTGTTTGCCGATCAGGAAAACATTCAATACATACAGGGCAATGTCCGTGAAATAGACAAAATCTTGTATTCATCAGAAGTAAGAGCGTGCCTCAATCCGCAAGAACGAATTGCTATAGGCTTAAATGGGCTACTCTTGTTCTTTTCGGAAGAAGATAATAGGCAGTTGGCTCACCAGCTTTACCAATGGGCATCACCAGGGTCAAAGATTTTTGTGGTGTTTCAAACTCGCGGAGACAAAGAAATACCCCAAGCGTATGATGATTTTTTTCAATTGGCTCGCTCGGCAGGCTTGCCCATTCAACTTTACACACTGCAAAAATGTATTTCGCTGATGGCGCCGTGGCAGATTGAGGACGTTATACCTATTGTCCAATTTTTAGGCCTACCGGAAGATTTTATTAGCGCAGAGGATCAGGCTGGCATTCAACTGGCCTTTTATGCTGCTTTTGTCACAAAGCAACTTGGGTAATTACTCAGTTACCCAATCTTAATATCTATATTAGATGACGGAACAAGATGATTTCCTCAATTTAGATTCATTGGAGGCATTGCGACAGCCGGTTACGGACGCTCTTCAGGAAACTTTTGTGCGCGGCGCGATTGATAATCGTGGGGCGCTAATTTTGCCGCGCCGCGGTCCAGAGGTAGCCGAGCAACTTTTTGACTTGATGGCTCTTTTTGTGTGTGGGCAAAAGACAAAAGCGGATGTGACGATAGCAGCTACGGAACTGGCAGAACAAGGATTGGCTCTGCTGACTGGATCTGCGTTGATGCGGACTTTGACGACGGCCGTACCCTCCCACCTTCTAACAGCTCCTGCCTTCAACAACTTCCTCCTGCTGTTTTTAGAAACATTAGGCAGCGCCCGCGAACTATTGCAGCAGCGTACTCAGGAACGTTCGCAAGCCGCTTTACAACATGCGCTGCATAGACAATTAGAACAGCAAATCGTCTCTCATGAAGCACAGCGCCAACAAAACGAAAATCTCAACCAGATTTTGCAGCTAAACGCCCGTCTCAGCCGGGCCACTGAAGAAAACATGCTGCTGCATGAAGCCATTGAAGGAGTTAGCCAGGCGCTGGATTTGGCCGATGTCTCTTTGTATACGTTTTATGGCGAGTCTAACCAATGGCATTTACGGGTTAATACGGCCCCTTCTTTGTCTTCCCCATCTGCCATCAACCAACAGCTTAACAGCGCCCTAAGCCAGGGAGGGGAGACGATTCGTTTCATCCATCGGGAAGATCAACAAGATGTTGCCTCTATTACCATTATCTTAAAAGCAGGTCAGCGTATTCTAGGCGGTATCATTGTCAATGACGCAGCCAGCCATATGGATGATAACGAAGCATACCTGATTATGCTGCGCACGTTTACCCAAAATCTGGCCTCCTTATGGCGTAATCTGTTTTTACTAAAAGAAACACAGCAGCGAACCCAAGAATTAGAAATCTTACACGGCCGTTACCTGGACAGCATCTGGAACAGCGAACAAGTCCGACTAAAGGCCGAGTTTGCCCACAATCAATTGCACATTCAACGAAACCATCTCCTGACCGTAGACAAGACCCAAAATGAAATTCCTCTTCACGTCGGCGATTATCCTCTGGGGCAAGTGCAGCTACCCGACCATCTGCTACTCGGCCGTGAAGATCAAGAGTTTATTAACGCTCTGGTACGCGAAATGGGTAGCGCCCTGAATAATGCTCAGTTTCTACAAACTGCCCACTCCTATTCCAACCAGTTAAGTGTAGCGGCAGATGTGTCTCACGCGGCCACAACCATCCTTGATCAAGACAAACTGATCGAAGAGGTTGTGGAACTCATTCGCAGTCGCTTCAATTTTTACTATGTGGGTTTGTTTCTGGTAAATAAAGCTGAAAATAAAGCTGTTTTGCAGGCGGGAACCGGTGAAGCAGGCCGTCAGATGGTGGCCCAGAATTACTATTTGGCGATTGACGAAAATTCAATGATTGGCACGGCCTCAGCCACCGGAGAGGCTCGCGTAGAACAAGACATCCAGGCCACAGCCTTTACCCGCAACCCCCACCTACCTCAAACCAGGGCTGAATTAGCGCTGCCCCTACGCACCAGAGAACGCACCATTGGCGCATTAACCGTGCAAAGCACAGCCATCAATGCTTTCAGCCAGGAAAGTGTTACCGTCTTTCAAAGTCTGGCCGACCAGTTAGCTGTGGCCATCGAAAACACCGGGCTTTTTGCCCAGACGCAACAAAACCTGATTGAATCTAACCGCTTGTTTGCAGCCAGCCGCCGTATTACGGTCGCAACCAAGGCGACAGATGTTTACCAGGAACTTGTAGATTTTGCGGCCGACTCCCAATTGGTAGACCTGGCCCAAGTTCTTGTCCCCGACGTCAATTCACCCGACTATCTTGTTTCGCCCGCCTTTTGGAGCCGGTTAGGGATTAAAAACAACCCGCAAGGCCGCTTCTCACGAGACCAGATGCCTTTTAGCGAAAAACTACTTGCTAATGAAATTATTCGTCTGAAAGATGGACAAACTGATCCCAATGTTGACCCGGTCACTCAACGGTTGTTTACTCGCAACAACATTCGGGCGGCCACACTGGTTCCCATTTATACCGAAAATAGGTGGCTGGGTACATTAGCCTTAGATCGGGTGACTGCCGTGCCCCTGACCGACAAAGAATTACAACCCTTTATCACCCTGGCTGACCAGGCAGCTACCATTCTGGCCAACCAACAGCTTCTCCAGCAAACAAAAACCTTATACAAGATCGGCCGCATGTTAGATCAGGCTATTACCCACGAAAACCTATTACAAATTGCTGTCCGTGAGGTGTCTGGTTACATTGGGGCAGTGCATTGCCGTTTTGTACTGTATGACCATCTGAATGGGCATGGCTTTGTGGCCGCAGAATCTGACAACCCCCACATTTTAGATGATATTCAATTTCCTCTAAACAATAATTTTGTCTATACATTTCTGGCTGAAAAACATGAACCGCTGCTGCTAACTCTGGACAGTGACGATCTGGCAGAGGAGATTAAACAGCAGTATTTGACGCCGTTTGATAGTGACGTGTCACTGCTAGTTCCGGCATTTAATCAGCAAGAGTTGATGGGGTTTCTAGCCATTGAATCTCATCGCAGCACACGGCCGTTTACCGCCAACAATATCATTTTTGCCCAAACTGTTGTAGACCAGGTTGTCACCCAAATAGAAAATATCAATCTGCTAGATGAAGCTTTACAGCGTGCCCAGGAACTCATTACCCTAAACCAGATTCAGACCACTATTTCTCATGTGCTGTCTAGCCAGCAGTTGGCACGGACTACTTATAAACAGGTCGGCCGTCTGCTAGACAACACTGTCTTTACGCTGGCCCAATATGATGCCGTCAGCCAGTTTTATGAACCCTTGCTGCACATTGTCAACGGTATTGAAGTGAAAACGGCCGCTCGAACCCTCCACTCAGACGAACCTCTTTACCAATTATTGCAAAATGATCGGCCGCAGACGATTGACGGGTCGGCCGTGTTCATGCCCGAAACAGAAGATTACATCACCCAGCTACCCCAATCCAGCCTATCCATTCCCATGCAACGTGAAGACCAGATTACCGGTCTCATTTATCTGCAATCTTACCAACCCCACGCCTACCAGGAGCAAGATATGCAGCTCCTGCGCAGCATTGCCACCCAAACCAATCTGGCCCTAGCCAACGCCAGTCTGTTTGAACGCATTCAAGTGCATAACGAAGAACTGATGCAGCTTGACCAACTCAAAAATCAATTCCTAGCCAATATGTCTCACGAGCTGCGAACACCGCTCAACTCCATTATTGGTTTCTCCCGCATCATCTTAAAAGGCATTGACGGCCCTCTGACGGCCGAACAAGAAGAAGATTTAACCTCCATTTACCAGAACGGTCAACACTTGCTCAACCTCATCAATGAAATCCTGGATATGGCTAAAATTGAAGCTGGAAAAATGACCCTGACCTTTGAAGAAATAGATATTGCCCAGGCCGTAGAAACCGTTCAGGCGACGGTACGCGGTCTGATTAATCTGGACAAGGTGGATCTAATCTGGAATATAGACTCAAATTTACCGGCCATTGAAGCAGACCCCATACGGCTGCGCCAGATATTGCTCAATTTACTGTCTAACGCTGCCAAATATACGCCTGAAGGGAAGATACGCCTACACATCAAACAAGAAGGGGAACAGCAAATCTTGATCTCGGTGCAGGATAGTGGTATTGGTATTGCTGAAGCTGATTTCGACAAGATTTTTGCGGCTTTTGAACAAGCCGACAGCAGTATGACACGGGCCGTAGGCGGCACTGGTTTGGGTATGCCTATAACCAAATGGCTAGTAGAAATGCATCAGGGACATATATATTTTGAGAGCGAACTAAATAAGGGCACGACATTTTATATCCTTTTGCCCATACACCTTAACCATTCATTGTTATTACGGCCAAAGAATTATCTGCTATTGAACGACAACGATTAGACGGTAAAATAAAGGTATTATTACAAAAAGGATCTTTTATGGATTCAGACTTGTTAAGTGATATTCGTCAGGCACTGCCCGATTAAATCAAAGATTATGCAGATTAAAGGCAAAAATCTGCGAAATCTTTGATGTTTTTCTTATACACAGTACAAAAATATCATTCACAACATACTAATAGGCTGAAATCAATAATTGCACATTTTGGCAGGTATGGCACAATAATGATTATGGAAAAACCAGCCACTATTCTCTATATTGAAGATGACCCGGCCAGCCGGCGGCTGGTGCAGCGTGTGCTGGGCAGTCGCGGTTATGATGTTCATGTGGCTGCGGATGGATTGGAAGGTATTTCGCTGGCGCGAGACAAAATACCCAATCTCATCTTAATGGACATCAATCTACCCAGTATGGATGGACGCGAAATTACCACCCGCTTACGGAGCATCCCTCATTTTGCAAACACGCCTATTGTAGCCCTGACAGCCAATCACAGCCCTGGGAGCCGAGAATTGGCGTTGGCGGCCGGGTGTACCGGTTTTTTAACGAAACCGATTGATGTGTCTTTATTTCCCAGTCAGGTGAAGGATTTTTTGCACGGCCATATTGAACCCTTGTCGGCCGTAGAAAAAAGTGAACACTTAGAAAAGCACGCCCAAAATTTGGTCAAACGGCTGGAAAACAAGATCAATGAACTGGAAACAGCCAATAAACGGCTGCGTGAATTAGACCGACTGAAAAGCGATTTCATCATCATGGTGTCGCATGAACTTCGTACTCCCCTCACCTTAATTAGCGGTTATGCCCATTTGCTGGATGAACAATTAAAACAAACGGACGACACTCTGCCAGCGACAATGGTTTCTGGCGTGGCTGAAGGATTAAACCTGGGCGTAACCCGGATGCGGGAAGTGGTTAACGAGATTATTAAAGTAGCCCGTATCGCTTCTGGCACGTTAGACCTGGCCTTAGGGCCTGTTCGGCTTTCTGTCATTATTGATGATCTGTGTGAGAGCTTTGCAGAGACATTGAGCAAGCGAAACCTGAATTTGCAGGTGGGCGATCTGGAACGTCTGCCCATTATTGAAGGGGATGGTATCCAGCTAAAATCTGCTCTAGAAAATGTTTTGGGGAATGCGATTAAATATACACCTGACGATGGCAGTATTTATATTGTGGGGCGCATGGTTGGCGATGCTGTCGATTTAATTATTCAAGATACAGGCATTGGGATTCCGACCACTGAACACCGGCGAATTTTTGATCAGTTTTATGCTTTAGGTGCCATTGAGCATCATTCCACCAGTAAATCAGCTTTTCAAGGTGGTGGGTTGGGTTTGGGTCTGGCTATTACAAAAGGAATCATTGAAGCGCATAACGGCCGTATCTGGGTAGAAAGCGACCGTCGTGACCCGGATGCGCTGCCCGGCAGCACCTTCCACATTTTGCTACCGACTGACCAATCCACCCAAAATATCAGTTTATAGCCCCATTGTTGTACTGTCCCACACAAGGCGAAATACATGCCCCCCGGTTCGGCCACAAAACGATTGCCAACTGAACAAGAGAACTCTACAGAAAAAAAAGCGGCCGGGAAGAAGCATTGGCAACAAGGTTTTTTTTGGGCGCTGCTTTCCCCCCTTTTTTTAGGAACCATTCCTATATTTGCCAAAATCGCCTACAGTACTGGAGCCGACGTATTAACGGTTGTCGCCTTCCGCACCCTGTTTGCCGCTTTGCTTATCTGGGTGGGTATGCTTTTATTCGGCCGTCACCTCATTCGTAGTTCTATGCCCGCCGCCATCAGTAGTTCCATTGCCGGGGCTATAAATGGCATTGGCTCTCTTTTTTTCTATGCCAGCTTGCTGCGAATTGACGCCTCATTAGGACAACTCATCAATATTACCTATCTGGTATTTGTAACAATACTGCTGCGGATAGCCGGCCATACCATTTCTGTCCTGACATTGTTCCGCATTGGACTGACAATATTGGCTATTTATTTGCTAACGATGGGCGGATTGGGTGATCCAGATTGGGTGGGCGTGGCTATGATGCTGGTGGCGGCGCTCACCTATGCGGTGCAACTGGTTTTTAGCCAACGCATTATGCTAGACATCCCCGCCCCCACGATGACGCTTTATGCCATTACAGCTATGGCTGGGGTTGTAAGCCTGGCTTGGTTGTTATTTCCTACGGGGATTACGGAAATTACGGCCGTTGGCTGGAGAGCTATCTTTCTAATGGGGCTTGTCACCACATTATCTCGTCTGACATTGTTTTTGGGTGTCAAAAATTTGGGCAGCATTCAAACTGCCTTATTAGGTGTCTTGGAAGTAATTGTCACTATCATTATTGCTATCATTTTTTTGGGGGAGCATTTTACGCCTGTACAATGGCTGGGGGCAGCGCTCGTTATCATTAGCGTCATTCTGGTGCGCTTTGAACGGAATGTGCCTAAGTTTGTAGATTGGTGGCATTTGACCTGGCGCTGGCGACTGCGGCAATGAGAAAAGGTAAGATTTCCCCTCAACTTTCCATCAAGATGAAGGGCTTCTCATATTCCCTAACCTGTTTTTGTGGGGACATGGGGTGTTGACGTTATAATCTAGTAGATGTGTATCTAAATAACTGACCAAATTGATTATAACAGCGATTCAGAGCGCGAGTATTGAAAAGAAGTCCGACTTTTGACAAAGGTCGGGCTTGTGTACCCCGACATATTGGGCAGATACCTGAATCATGCCAAGAAATAATTAGAAAGGATATTGTTGGCTGTCATGATAATTGAACAAATTGATGGAGAAAACATTTTTACAGACTTGGTGGCTGAATGGGATGATTTAGTTTGCCGCAGTATGATCAATACTCCCTTCCAACACCTGGCTTACCAACGAGGTTGGTGGGAACATTTGCATCCCAATGAAGGGAATTTACATTCAATTGTGGTACGTGATGACGAGGGGAGTTTAACGGCCGTCGCCTGCTTATATCTCCTTGAAGGCGTCCTCTACTTTAACGGCTGCGTAGAAGAAACCGATTATTTAGATTTGATTGTGACTCACGATGACGCTCAGATGGCCTGGACGGCCGTTTTAGATTGTTTGTGCAGTTCTGCCTTCCCCACCTGGCAAGCTATGGATTTATGTAATATTCCCGCTGACTCGCCCAGCCGCCAGATTTTGCTTTCGGAAGCAGAAAAGCGGGGGCTCGTATTTACGGAAACCATCCATGAGGTTTGTCCCATTATTACCCTGACAGACACATTTGATGAGTATCTGGCCAGCATTAACAGTAAGCAACGCCGCGAAATTAAACGTAAACTACGTCGGGCACAGGGAGCCAATGCGCAACTGCATATTGTGGGGCCAGATGATGATTTGACTCAGGAAGTGGAAGATTTCCTGGATTTGCTGCAAAAAAGCACCTATGAAAAACGAGATTGGCTGAACGACGGCCGTCGCGCCCTATTCCATGATACCGCCAAATCAGCTTTGGCAGCCGGACTATTGCAACTAATGTTTATAGAGATTAACGGCCGTAAAGCGGCCGCCCTATTCAACTTTGATTACAATGATCGTATCTGGGTTTACAATTCTGGTTTGGACCCGGCCAGCTTTGGTAGCCTCAGTTTGGGCGTTGTGTTAACCGCTAAAGCGATTGAACATGCCATTGAAAACGGCCGTACCTCCTTCGACTTCCTGCGCGGCAACGAAACATACAAATACCGCTTTGGGGCTGTAGATACCAACATTTACAAAGTACAGCTGACGAGGTAACTTGTAGCGCGATTTGGCAAATCGCGCCAGAGACGATTTGCCAAATCGTCCTACAAAAAAGGAAATTTAATATGAACAGCTTTCAAAATACACCCATCCACCGCATTGCCATGTTAAGTGTCCATACTTGCCCATTAGCCATGTTGGGCGGCAAAAAAACCGGGGGGATGAATGTGTATGTACGCGACCTCAGCATGGAGTTAAGCCGGCAGGGTATTTTGGTAGATGTGTTTACCCGGTCTCAGGATGATTGCCAGCCGATGATTAACCATGAATTAGGGTTTAACGGTCGTGTTATCCACATTCCGGCCGGCCCAGAAGAACCGATACCGGTGGCCGAGGTTGCCAATTATCTGGACGAATTCAGTCAAGGCGTATTAGATTTTGCTGGCCGTGAAGGTATTCAATACAATGTCATCCACAGCCATTATTGGCTTTCCGGCATCGTCGCCGAAAAACTGCGTCAGGTGTGGGGGACACCCATTGTGCAAATGTTCCACACCTTAGGCCACATGAAAAACAAAATCGCCACCAGCGATAACCAACGCGCGCCCCAGATTCGTCTCGACGGAGAAACGCATGTCATGCAAATTGCTGACCGGCTGATTGCGGCCACACCGGCCGAAGAAGAACAGCTACTCACTTTGTATCATGCCGATCCCACCAAAATAGAGATTGTACCGCCCGGCGTAGATTTGGAACGATTCCGACCCTTAGATAAAAGAGCGGCTAAAAAACGGGTGGGCATTCCCTGTGGCGACGCAAACATCCTTTTTGCCGGACGTATTGAGCCGTTAAAAGGGATTGATACGATGCTGAGAGCGATGGCTATTATTCAAGATCACTGTCCTGCGGTTGCAGAAAACTGTTGTATGGTCATCATCGGCGGCGATCCCTGGGCAGATGACCTGGACGACGAAATGGTCCGCCTGCAAGAATTATGTGCTGATTTAGACATCCATGATCTTGTCGTTTTTCTAGGGGCGAAGGATCAAGAGATTTTGCCTAACTATTATGCGGCCGCAGAAATGGTCGTCATGCCCTCTCATTATGAAAGCTTTGGCATGGTGGCTCTGGAAGCGATGGCTATGGGAACTCCCGTCATTGCCTCAGAAGTAGGCGGATTGGCCCATTTGGTGAAGCATGAAGAAACAGGCTTCCATGTGCCCAGCCGCGACCCCGATGCGTTAGCTGCTCGAATCTATGAAATGTTGGCTAACCCCGCCTGCCGGGAATATTTGGGCCACAATGCACGTGAATATGCCCAACAATACGCCTGGCCAAACATCGTGGAACAATTAGCAACCATCTACGAAGCGTTGCTACCCCAACCCGAAACCGCCACAAGTTTAGATTTGTGTGTTTGCTGCTAATAAACTATTGAAGCGTTGACATAGTTGGAAAACAGCAAGACGAAACAGAATATTTATTGAGCCGCAACAAGAAGAAAGAGCAGCTTTTGACCGCGCGTGAAAGTGTCGCAGGAATTCCTATCGAGGCAGTCCGTGAAAAACTTGGAATTTGAGCCACGAACATTTGAAGATTTAACGTGGTGGATTCGTCAAAACCGAAAGGCCACTTTACGTATCATGTGGCTCATCGAGAACATTCAGTAAATACCATTCGAGGGAGAGTGAAAACCTGAGCCACTGAAGCATGAATTGAGCGGTCTTTGGTCGCGGCGAATTGATCGTGAGCATCGTTTGGTTTTAGAAGACAAAATCCTCATCCTTGCCCGTCGTTATCATTACGATTAAAGTGCCTTGCCCAATTATTCGTGCACCTATTCTAGCTATTCCAGTTTGCCCTGATTGATTTCCCCATTTTCTGCCTGATTCCTTTATAATAACAACAGAATAGTAAAGCCACCCGGCAATGTATACCCTAATCGGGGATGATATGCGTGACGAATTGCAAGACAACGGCCGTATTCCCACGACACCCTTCACCCATGAGCAGCAGCAATTTTTGCTGCAACTGGCGCGTGAAGCAATTATTCATTATTTGCAAGACGGTCGTCTACCCCATCATGAATCATCCCATCCTGACCTGACCCAACAGGCAGGTGTCTTTGTAACCCTGCGCCAACAAGCGGAGGACAAATTGCTGCTGCGCGGCTGCATTGGGCGCATAGAAGCAGAGGAGCCGCTGTACAAAACTTTGTCTGATATGGCTGTAAAAGCGGCTACCAGCGACCCTCGATTCCCGCCTGTTTCTCTGGACGAAATGACCCACATTCATATTGAGATCTCGGTGTTGTCTCCATTACGGTCGTTAACCGATGTCACTCTATTGGAAATTGGCACACATGGATTAGTCATTGTGTCCGGCAACAGGCGGGGACTGCTGCTGCCCCAAGTACCCATAGCCCAACAGTGGGACAGACGGCAGTTTTTAGAGGGCATTTGCCGTAAAGCTGGGCTGCCCCAAGATTATTGGCAGCATCCCAAGGCTCATTTGTATGTTTTTACGTCGTTTGTGTTTGAGGATGAACGGTAGAGTGGCAAGTAACTTCATCTTCTCATCTTCTCATCCCCTCATCTCTTCCCCATCTCCTCATCAATTTCGTAAGCTAGTTGGTTAAGATAGTTTTGCATGAATTTGGTTCTGATTTGGGCTTCGTGGCGGGCGGCGGCCGTTTGCATACTGTTTACTAAAGTCAAGAGCTTGGTATAGAAATGGTCAATGGTAGCCTGGTTGTCATCTGGTTGGCGTTCCTGGCAAAAAGGGTCTGGAAGATGGTATAACGGCCGTGCCAACGCCCCACCCACCATCAGACAGCGAGCAATACCAATCGCGCCGATAGCATCAATCCGGTCTGCATCTTGCACAACTTTGGCTTCAATGGTATGGGGTTGGATAGCGGCCGAAAAGCTATGGGCGGCAATGGCATGAGCAATCCTATCCAAATATTGTGAGGGGTAGTTTTGGGATTGGAGGAAGTGGACGGCCGTTTTTGCAGCTAAGGTGGAGGCATACGGCCGTTGCGCGGAATCTTTAGGCACAATCACACAATCATGCAGCCAGGTGGCCGGAATAACCACCGCCAGATCAGCCCTCTCCTCCTGGGCAAATTGACGCCCGTTATGTACCACCCGGTTAACATGATGAATATCATGCGCTGGATCACCAGTCATCTGTTCCCCTAAAAAATCTTGAAAAAGCGTCTGCCATTTCTGCCAATCCATCAAATTGCACCCATACACTAAGTCGTGTCATATAGAGGCTACACTTCAAGCACGGCCGTCGAGAAGTTAATAGCACTTACGAAAGGAACCAGGTTTCTCTGAAAAAGCTAGTAATTCTACAATGTTGTTTTGTCGGTTAAAAACTCGTGATTTTGCGATTTTCCATCTGTCAAACCTTGTCTGTCGAACTATTAGTTCCTGGTTGTTTTGAAATAACGATAAAACGACTATTATTTCTTAAATTTTGTTATCATGATGGCTGCGGCCGCTACTGCGGCCGCGCCACCGGCAATTATAGCCAATTTCTCTGATTTTTTTGCTTGTCCATTTTGGGGAATACCTAATAATTCTTGAACAGGTTCAAGGCGTTGTTTTGGGGTAACCCCAAAAGCTAGTTTCAGGATAGCTTTATTGAGTTTGTATGTGCCTGGTTTACGTAGTATGATGGCAATATCAAGGGGGTGAGGACCGGAACTTACCATAACCGAGCGACTGGCAGTAAATTGCATTAAATCTTTACGGCCGTGCGCCCGCCCGCTGCCAGATTCTTTTACACCGCCAAAAGGGAGTGTGGGGACGGCGAAATGGGTCATCGTGTCATTGATGTTGACAGAACCCGTTTCCAATTGTTGGGCAACCCGTTCGGCCCGTTTAATGTTTTTACTCCAGACAGAAGCACCTAATCCCATGTGTGAATGATTTGCCAATTGAACGGCGTGGACTTCATCATCCACTTTCATAATCGGCATAATGGGGCCAAATGTTTCGTCGTGCATTAACGCCATTGAATGATCTACATTCAACACAACGGTTGGTTCCATAAACATGCCTTCACGCTGCCCGCCAAGCGCTACTTTAGCTCCTTTAGCCAGCGCGTCTTGCATATGATCTTCTACGATATTGACTTGACGTTGAAACGTAAACGGTCCCGTATCAAACTGATTGTCAATTTCCGAGCTGTAGCCGACTTTTAATTTTTTTGTCTCTTCTAAAACAGCTTCTACAAATTGTTCATACACGGAAGCAACAACGTAAACTCGTTCTACGGAAACGCAGTTTTGTCCCGTATTGAAAAAAGCGCCCCATACACCCCATTTAGCGGCCGCACCGATGTCGGCGTCTTCCAATACAATCATAGGGTCTTTACTACCTAACTCACAAACGACGCGAGTAAGATTGGGAGCGGCAGTTTGCATCACTTTTTTGCCGGTGAGAACGGAACCTGTCAGATAAACCAGGTCTGGTTTCGATTCCACCATTGCCTGCCCCACACGGCCGTCGCCATGCAAAAAGCGTACATACGGCGACAGTTCAGGAATTTGTTGGAACAATTTCTCAATCATCACTCCTGTAGCGCCAGTAACTTCAGAAGGCTTGGCTAAAACTGTATTACCGGCCAGCAGCGCCGAGAAGATAGGGGGTAGTAACAAAACAAAAGGATAATTCCAGGGGCCGATGACGCCTACGACACCATGTGGCTGGTGATCTACGTAACATCGCTTCAACACTTGTAAACCTGAGGATACCCGCTGGCGGCTTAACCATTTGGGGGCTTTTTTACAATAACTGTTCATGAGATCAACGGTCATAAGTATTTCGATGAGAGCATCCTGGCGACTTTTACCATTGTCCTGGTTCATCACGGCCGTGATCTCATCAATCTCATCAATAATCAACTTTTGCAACTGGCGCAAAATGCGAATGCGTTCTTTCAACGGTTTAGCAGCCCAAACTTTAGCGGCCGCAGCCATTTCTCGTCGGGCACTGATGACATCTTCTGCTGTGGCTGTAACAACCTCGCCAAACTGCTCGCTGGTAGCTGGATTGATAAAAGGCAAGGTTTCTACCTCACCATTCAAAGTGCGCCCTTTAACTGTGGTAACGTTCATCTCAATCTCCCATGTAAATTGGACATCCCTGTCCAATGTCTGAACAAAGATGTTCGGGCTACAAGTTTTTATAATTTGCGCCGGTACAAGCTAAATAAAGCTAACCCGGCGACGGCAGTCATTGTAGCAAAGGCTGCTAATTTTTTCCTGTTGTTCAGGGGTTCTTTAGGCTGGGGCAGGTCGGGGGGAGCAGTTAACGGCCGTAACGCTCCAACCTCATCTTTTCCTGGAATAGCGCTCATTGCCCGTTCAGCCATCGCCGTAATGGTCAAACTGGGGTTCACGCCTAAATTGGCCGGAATAACAGATCCATCTACCACATACATCCCCAGATAGTTAAAGACCTGGTGGTTTTTGTCAATAACGCCCACAGATTCATCGGCGCCAATGCCACAGCCACCTAAAATGTGGGCAGTAGAGGGCGTATTCAGTAGCACCTCATTGATGGTGGTTTGTTTGACGCCATTAGACATTTCAGAGAATCGATCTAACACATGGCTGCCAGCTTCTACAACAGCCGGAACAGGTTGATTCTTAGACCGTTCACTGACCAACCCTTTGCGGAATGCTGTTAATGGACTGCGGCCGCGTTTGAAGTGTAAACGGTTCTCAACCGTCTGCATAACCAGCAGAATCGTGGTATCCCGTGCCCAATCTGGCAGCAGTTTCGCTTTGAGTAAATCATAAGGATGGCGAATACCGCTCCCCACAATACGGGCGACCCGTTTCAGTATACTTTTATCCAACTTAATCATCGGCATGGCCATCATGCGGATGAAAGATGAGCCTCGTGGGTAGCGCACCGGTTCCACACTGGTCACCTCATCTACCCAAAAATGGGAGGTGATGGCAATACCTTGTGAATAATCAATTTCATTGTCGCCGCGAGCGGTAGAACCTATCAAGGCTTCGCTGTTGCTGCGCACCAGGCGCCCCAATTGGGAGGAAAGGCGTGGCAAAGATTTGTTTTCATCTCGGCATTTGAGAAGTAAATTGACCGTACCCAACACACCGGCAGACATGATAACGTTTTTTGCCTGGACTTTCTTTTGTCGTTTGAATAGCCAGTCGGTAGTACGTTCATAGCTGATCTCGTAACGGCCGTGTTCCGGATTCTGGTTGTATATCGGCCGTATATCCAGCACATTCGCCTCGGCACGAACATCAGCCCCGAATTTTTCGGCAAAATAAAGATAGTTCTTGTCCAGTGTATTTTTGGCATTGTGCTGGCAGCCTACCATACAACCGCCACAATGAATACAGCCCGTTCTGTCTGGCCCTTCACCATCGAAAAACGGATCAGATACAGTTTCGTCCGGTTCACCAAAAAAAATAGCAACCGGAGTGGGTTTGAAGGTATCTTCCTGGCCCAACTCTTTAGCAATATCATATAGCATATGATCGGCCGGCCAAAATCTGGGGTTTTCAGTGACGCCTAGCATCCGATTGGCGGTTTTGAAGTGAGGGGCTAATTCCGCTTCCCAATCTGCCAGATCAGTCCATTCCTCAGCTTCATAGAAGGATGTGCCTGGCTCAATGTGGGTGCTGGCATAAACCAGACTGCCACCGCCCACACCACTGCCATTCAATATCATGATGTCGTCCAGGAAGTTGATGCCCATAATGCCAAAACAGCGCAGGGTTGGCAGCCAGAGGTACTTAAATAGGTTCCAATTTGTTTTGGGGAAATCTCGGGCGGAGAAGCGTTTGCCTCGCTCTAAAACCAGGACATTGTATCCTTTTTCAGAGAGGCGCATGGCAGATACACTGCCACCAAAGCCAGAGCCGACAATGACATAATCATAAATATCATCAGAGGAAATGTGGGAATTGCTCATTTTCACCTTCCAGTTGTAAATATATCCGATAACACATTGCGTCACACATTATAACACAGTGCGTTATTTGTATCGAAGTTTTTTAGAACTGTCAACCCCGGTTGACACTTTGTTGTTTCATGCTATCGTTATCTGGACTTTTGGTAGGCTGACAAGTCATTCCCCCGCCTTCGCGGATATGACAGTCGAGAGGTAACTGTATAGTCACCTTATCTCTATCTAAATCAGGAGATCCCATGAGTAAAATCATTGCCGTTGCTATGCAAAAAGGGGGTGTGGGCAAAACCACTACCACCATCAACCTAGCAGCCGCTTTAAGCGAACTAGGCTACCGTACACTGGCCATTGATTTAGATGCCCAGGGCAATTTAACTCAATATGCCGGTTTTGACCCTGACAATATTACACCCACTGTGTTTGACGCTTTCAAAGCCGAAATAGAGGGGTTTGAAAGTAATGTAACCGGGGCCATTTATGAAACCAATGAACCATTTCATTTACTCCCCTCCCAGCCCGAACTTAGTTTGATTGAACTATCTCTAATTAACACCCTCAGCCGGGAGCGCGTACTGACAACTATTTTGGAACCCATCCGAGATTATTACGACTATATTCTGATTGATTGTAGCCCCTCTCTGGGTTTGCTGGTCATTAATGCCCTCACCGTAGCCGACAGTGTCATCATCCCCATTCAAACAGAATATTTGGCAGCGCGAGGCGCTCTAATGATTTTGTCCTCCATTGAAACTGTGAAACGAAAAAAACTCAACTCTGACCTGGAAATTGAAGGTATTATATTGACCATGGCCGACATTCGCACCACATTGACCCGTGATATTCAAATAGCTGTGAACCAACAGTATGGCGGCCGTATTCGTATCTTTGAACCGATGGTGAAACGGTCCGTCCGCTTTGCTGAAAGCGCTATCGCCGGACAAAGTATTCTGGTGTACGAAACAAAAGGACAAGGCGCGCAAGCCTACCGCCAAATCGCAGAACAAATTGCACGGAATAGTTAAAATGGCTCGTAAAAGACCCAAGATAAATCTCTCCCAACCCATTCGCCCTCGGTCAGGCAACCTGAACCAGCTTTTTAGCACGGCCGATGACGTAGAGCAAGTATCAGGTTTACAATTATTAGCCATCCGCTTAGATGCTATCCAGCCCGACCCATCTCAGCCGCGACGAACGTTCCCCCAGGAAAGCCTGGAAGAACTGAGTGAAAGCATTCGACAAGATGGGGTTATTCAGCCGATTGAAGTGGCCCAAATTCGGTCAGATTTGTTCTTAATTGTGCATGGTGAACGGCGCTGGCGGGCGGCAAAGATAGTTGGTTTGGAAACGATTCCGGCCGTTGTACGGCGGCGGGATTATGATGAAGTGACCCGCTTTGTGCGCCAGTTGGTAGAAAATATTCAACGGGAGGACTTGAATGAGTTGGACCGGGCGGCCGGACTGTTGCGGCTGCGCGATTTGTTGCAAGAGGAGTTGGATAAAGCACAAGAGGAAAATGTGACTACAGACCAACCCTGGGGTACTAAGATTACCTGGGCTAAAGTGGGGCAGCGGTTGGGATATTCACGACAGCGTATTCACCAGTTGATCAAGTTGTTGAATCTGCCGGAGGAGATTAAGGAGGATGTGCGTGACGGCCGTATCAGTGAACGAGACACCCGCATTTATCAGGGACTTAAACCCTCCCAGCAGCGAGCGTTACACAAAGCGCGGCTAGCCGGTGATGTTGACAAAAACGAAGTCAAAGAAATTGCCCGCATCCTAAAAGCTCAACCTGACCGGACTGTCTACCAAACCATCCGGGACATGCGCAAACAAGTTCCCATTTTGGTAGATGATGAGCTTGAATTTACAACAGAAATCAGTGATTTACGACCGGAAGTTGACGAGACGGCCGTTGCTGGACAGTCAGTCTCACAGCGCTTAGAACCACTTATCACTTCCCAAGAAAATGCCCAACTACCAGATATGTCTACCGGAACACCAGTAACCAGTGTGATGCGTTTGGGATATATTCGGCAACATCTGGCTCGCATTCAAAGGCAGGGTTTGCCAGCAAATGAACGGCAAGAAATTCTGCGATTACTTTACCTGATTCAAGGAGATGTAAACAGCCTTATTGTCGCTTTAGAAACCGATGAATGAGACTATTAGAAGATAAGTTATTGTTTTAGAAAACGATAACCAATACCCCGCTCATTGTGAATATAAACAGGATGAGCCGGGTCTATCTCAATCTTCTTCCGTAAATGCCCAATAAAAATACGGACATAATTCACATCAAAATCGTAAGAATTGTCCCAAACATTATCAAATAGCTTTCTGTGACTTACCACTTTCGGTGAAGCATCCACCAAAACCACTAGCATATTAAACTCTTTTCGTGTCAACTTAACCAAATCATTATTCAGGAAAACTTGCCGGTTTGGAAGGTCGACTTTCAAATGACCGTCGTCGTAATCTATGCTATTTTCGGTTAACGTCACCCATCGCAAAGCATTTCGAATTCGGGCCAACATCACATTGTTCTTGAATGGTTTAATAATGTAATCATTGGCGCCTAAATCTAAACCACGAATCGTATCTTCATCCGTTACATGAGCGGCCGTAAGAATAATAATAGGCACAGTCGAATGCTCTCGAATTTGCTCACACACTTCCCAACCATCTATGCCCGGCAAACTTAAATCCAAAATAATGAGATCGGGCTGGTGAATTTCTACCAGTTCTAAACCAATTGCTCCATTCTCTGCAGTAATGGGTATGTAGTCATTTTTTGAAAGGAGCATCGTGAGTAACCTGAGCATATCTGGATTGTCATCAATTGTCAGAACTTTCTTCTTATCAGGCATTGGCAACCTCCATCTTTATCACGCTACTATACGAGGCATTTTGTTGATTGACAAGAAGTTTCGGCCGTATACCAATCAGCAATCCCCCATATTTCCTAATCAGTGTTCAGTATTCAGTTTTCAGCGTTCAGTTTACTGCCCACTGAAAACTGAACACTATCCACTTCTTTAGGAATAAGGATTAAATAAAACCCGAAAGTTGTCATTCCTGCGAAGGCAGGAATCCATCTTTTCTGAGGAGTGGATTCCCGCTTTCGCGGGTATGATAGATTAAAGTTTGGGGGTTAAATAAATCCCCATTCCTTAGGGGTAGGCTGTAGGTGGCAAAGTAGGTGTACGGTCGGGTTTTGCCAGAGAGGTTG
>JAAEOP010000282.1 GCA_024223125.1 Chloroflexota bacterium | reverse complement strand
CGCCCAATGTCGCGCTGGAGACCTCCGCTGCGGCCAGCCCGGGCGTTATCCGCCCGTTGGGAGAGGACAGTTTTTTGCACGTTATTATGCCGATGCATATTTAGGCCCGGCGCTATAGGCGCTTTGTTTTTTTGCGTGAGAATTTGCTGGCGGGAAAAAATTCGATTTTGGGGTGGGGGGTGTTACATTTCAGGTGAATGCTTTGCTTCTGGTGGTGTGTTTCGTAATGTTTTCCGTGAACACTGTCCGGATGTGTGCATTATGCTGAGTACCCGTGAAAAACGTGAAATTGTGTGTGACCGTTTCCATCGGTTTGAAAGAGACTCAATATAGCTGGCAAAAGGAATGAGTAAAAAATGTCCTGGCAAGAACAACTAAACGGGGATTCTTTATCCTGGCTCTTAGAAGACGATGAACCAGGCGTTCGTTACCTTGCTATGCGCGATTTGGTGGGACTCCCCGCAGACGATAGCGAATTGATTGCCGCTCAAGAACGAGCACACACCGAAGGCCCGATTTCAATCATATTAGATGAGATGGATGATGCCGGGTACTGGGTTAAGGCTGGCCCTGGCTACACTCCCAAATATCGCAGCACGGTATGGGCGGTCATTATGTTGGCACAATTGGGGGCTTCTGTCGCGCTCGATAATCGGATTGAGCGGGCGTGCCAGCATTTGTTTGAAAATGCGCTTACGAAAAATGGACAATTCAGTGTGTCGGGAACGCCATCAACTACGGTAGATTGTTTGCAAGGCAATTTATGCGCGGCGATGTTAGATTTGGGCTTTCGTGACCATCGTTTAGAAAAAGCATTTACGTGGATGGCTCGGAGTGTAACAGGTGAAGGCGTCGCGCCGATGACAGATAAAAAGGCGCCGATACGGTATTATTCCGGTAAATGCGGCCCTGATTTTCTCTGCGGGGCAAACAAAAAACTGCCTTGTGCCTGGGGCGCGGTCAAGGTGATGTTGGCTTTTGGCAAACTCCCTCAAAAGCAGCGAACGCCGCTCGTAGAAAAGGCCATCCAGCGGGGGATAGATTTTCTCTTGAGCATTGACCCGGCAGAAGCCGCATATCCAACAGGGTGGAGCGATAAGCCGAGTAGAAACTGGTGGAAATTCGGGTTCCCCGTATTTTACATTACCGATCTACTGCAAAATGTGGAGGCATTGGTTCGATTAGGTTATGGGAATGACCCGCGGCTAACGAACGCGCTCAATATCATTCGAGAGAAGCAAGATGCGGATGGACGCTGGGCTTTGGACTATCATTACTCTGGAAAAACGTGGTGCGACTTTGGCAAGAAGAAGGAAGCCAATAAATGGGTGACGGTCAGAGCATTGCGGGCGTTGAAGCACGCGAACGAGGCGCAAGAATGAGTATTGGCGGCGCAGGTAAAAAGGCAATCACCGACCTCCAGCAGGATGTGCATTGTCCGTTGGCTTGGACTGCGCGCCGCATGAATTCTTAATAGGGCGTAATCTAAAGTCATGAAAAAAACTCCACATGCAATTGTTGATGATCAGCTCATAGCCTGGCTTCTTGAAGGCGATGTTTCCGTTCAGTACCAGGTTCAACGTGACTTATTGGCGTCTGAACAGCCACTTTTGCGAGACCGCATAGCAACCGAAGGGTGGGGCGCTCAATTCCTCAGTTTTCGTAAAAAAGAAGG
>JAAEOP010000281.1 GCA_024223125.1 Chloroflexota bacterium | reverse complement strand
TCTGGCGAATTATTTTGATCTTGATCTTAATCCAACAGCAATTGGCCTTACCCTCGTTTTGCTTGTGACCCTCAGTCAACTTTATGGTTCTACGGCCGACTGGCGCAATCGTACCATTTTCATTTTTGGGGCTATTTTACTACTGCCCCTATTACTGGTATGGGCCTTTCTGTTTCCACCAGTAGAGGCTGCTGGCTATGCTTATCTCTTAACCGGTGATAACTTACAAGCAGTCCCTTATTTGGCGATTAGTTTATGGGGAATCAGCTTTGTTTTAGACCGGCGGGATCAAATGCAGCGGCCAGAACGGAGAATATTATGGGTATTGCTGTTGGTGGTGGGGATAACGGCCGTACTCGGTGCCTGGTTGGCCGTAATGTTATTGCAATATCCTCTTCTCATTGCTGGAAACCTGACTCCTTTGCTGGCTTTGGCGGCCGCGCTAAATCCAAATTTCGAACTGTTGCTTATGCTGGGGAGTTTAGGGCTGGCCTTGTTTGGCCTGGGCCAGGTAGTGGTACGCTTGGTGCACCTGGCCGGATTGATGACTGCCAACGGCTTTCTGCCCCCAGAATTTCAGCGTACCGTGTCAGCTCATCAATATCCTGTTTATGCTTTGCTTTTTCTGGTCTCTTTACTGGGGATAATCCTGTTATTGGTTTCGCCAGCGCTCATCGTTACGGCCGCTTCGGGAACCCTGATGTTGGCGCTGGCGTTGGTTCACCTGCCCGGTTTGCTCTCGACTAAATCTCCGCTGCCGCCAGACCGGGGTTGGAAATTACCGCTGCATCCTTTGTTTTCAGCCTTAAGTGTTGCCCTGACCTTGACCATGCTTTTTTTGCCGCCAGTGACAAACCAAATCTTGTTGACGATTTGGCTAGCTGTGGGCATCGGCTTTTACTTTTTATATGCACGGCAAAGTAGTATTGCTGTACGGCAGCAGGAAGAGGGTGTGGGTGAATGGGAGTTAACGGCCGATAGTACCCAAGAACACATGATGGTAGCTGTCCAAGATGTGGCTCAGTCGGCGGAATTGGTGGCCACGGCCGTGAAACTGGCCCAAGCGCGAGAGGCACAGCTCTTTGTGTTACAGGTCATGGTCATGCCCGAACAAGCCCCCCACCCGCAGCAGCGGGAAGCGGCCGAAGCTGCCTGGCAAAGATTAGCTAATCGGTTGCAGCAGCTAGAAACTGGCGACGTACTCATTCACCCGCTGGTACGGCTGGCTCCCGATGTCAAAGCGGGCATCTTAACCACGATTTGGGAAGAGAATATCAAAACGCTGATTGTAGGCTGGCCTGATGGGCATGAAGACCGATTAACTGTGCCCGATGACGTGGTGACTGAGGTTGTGCCCCGTGCTAATTGTGAAGTGATCATTCCACGAGGGGCATTGCCGCCTTCCCTAAACCGGGTGCTGGTTCCCTTGATGAGCGAGGGTCATGCGCCGGCGGCGCTGGCGTGGGGGCAGGCGTTGGCTCGTCAAGATGAAGGCACAGTGGTCGCCTTGGGATTGATGCGCGAAGCTTTAACCCCAGAACGTTCGGCGGCCGCTTACGGCCGTGTACAAGAAATCATCGCCAAATTAGATGATAAACGTGGAGTAGAACCGCTCATCGAACAGGCTAAAAATCCCAAAGTCCAAATTATTGCCACTGCTCAGAACTACGATCTGACCCTGTTGGGCGTCTCTGATGAAGGGTTTCTAGCCCAAACTCGTTTTGGCGGGATGCCCACAGAAATTGCGCTCACCAGCAGCCAGCCTGTTTTTCTGGTAAAAAGCCGAGAAGCGACCAGCCGTTTTTGGCTGCGCCGTACCTGGGAACGATTGTTTGAATTGTTGCCCACGCTCACAGCCAGCGAACAGGCGGCCGTTTACCTGAATATGCGCCACAGTGGCAAAGCTTCCATAGATTTTTATGTCCTCATGATTTTGGCAGCAGCCATAGCCTATTTTGGACTGCTGCAAGATAGTGATGCCGTTGTCATCGGAGCTATGCTGGTAGCGCCATTGATGAACCCTATTTTGGCCCTGTCTCAAGGCATTGTGCAGGGGAATATCCGCCTGATGCGAACAGCGGCGGCAACTACCTTTAATGGGGCTATTACGGCCGTTGCTCTGACCACCTTTGTCACGATGTTCTTCTTATCATTGGGTAACAACGCTGCGGCCACAGATGCCATTCTGTCGCGCACGTCGCCAGGTATGTTAGATTTGTTGGTGGCGTTGGTGTCGGGAGCGGCGGCGGCGTATGCTACCAGCCGTTCCAATGTGGCCGGGGCGCTGCCGGGGGTCGCCATTGCTGCCGCCCTGGTTCCCCCGCTGGCTGTGGTTGGTTATGGGTTAGGGTTGACCCAATTTGAGATTGCAACCGGGGCGCTGCTGCTATTTTTAACCAACCTGGCGGCTATTATTTTGGCTGGGGCGGTCACCTTTTTGCTGTTGGGGTTTCGGCCGCCGCTGCGGATGGAACGGGATGATCAAACGAAATTTGGCTTGCGGGTGGCCCTGGTAGGATTGCTGCTCATTTCTATCCCCCTTGTGCTGGCCTCAGTAACCTCTCGGATTCAAACTGGAAACACGGCCGAAATCAACCATACCTTAAGCAGTTATTGGCTGCCTAACGAAGCCCTGGTAACAGACATACTCATCGAGCGAAATAGAAGAACATTGACGGTGAGCTTTACCGTGTTGGATTTTACGGGGCAGATTGGCACGGCCGATATTGCTGCACTGCAAGAGGAACTGAGTACGGCCGTTGAGCGATCTGTGGTCGTACAGGCAGTTATAACCCGGTCTGAGCTGGAAGTGGT
>JAAEOP010000280.1 GCA_024223125.1 Chloroflexota bacterium | reverse complement strand
GTACATATCCTGGGGGGTGACGGCATTCTCCAGGCGAGAGAAGGTCGGGCCACTGGCTAAGTGCTCATCGGCATCCAACGGCTTGCGCTCTACCGCGAGCTTGAACATAGGGTCTTGACGCAGGCTATTGGCATCGTTGCCATCCTCATAACCACAGGCCACTTGAAAAATGCGTTGTGCCAACAAATCAGGCAGCGGATGATCGATGTACGAGAGGTGGCGCCGATCGTTGATCGCCCCCGCCAAGCGATCGATCAAGCCAATTTGCTGATCGACGCCGCGTAGCAGTATCGGTCCAAAATCCGAAGACAGGGCACCGCCTTGGAAATCACCACGGATGCTAAACCCTGAAATGGGCGGAAAACGCAGTTGTTCTGGTGTAGACTCAAGCATGGGCAAACCTCATTTTGCTTCTTACGAAGTGTGATTCTTGTTAATCCCATTGTATCAATGGGTTGTATGAGGTTTGCCCTTTTTTATGAAATATTCGGGCTAGATCCTACCTGGGATATCATGGTTTTGATCTCTTTGAGCATCGCATTTCGTTCGCTGAATAGACGCCAGCGGTTTCCTCCGGCCTGGCGCCAAAGTAATACGGCGCGTATGCCAGCCAGCAGCAAAGCGCGTATACGACTAGCATTGTCTGGATTCGAGAGATAGGACTGTTCACCCTTGATAATGATCTTGGGGCCCAGGGGGCTAATCGATTGACGGTAGGTGTTGGCTAAGTTACTGATCACATTGACGTGCGTCATGTCGTAGTGCTCCAATTGTTGCAATGCTGATTGTATGC
>JAAEOP010000279.1 GCA_024223125.1 Chloroflexota bacterium | reverse complement strand
TAAGAAACAGGAAGTCCGCGAAGGGCTGGCAAACGGCAGCATTAAGCTTGTCATTGGCACCCATGCTCTGATTGAAGACCCTGTCTTGTTTGCCGAACTGGAATTGGCCATTATCGACGAGCAGCATCGCTTTGGCGTCAAGCAGCGGGCGGCGCTGCGCACCAAAGGCGCGAACCCGCACCTGTTGGTGATGACGGCAACCCCCATCCCGCGCTCGTTGGCGCTCACCGTGTATGGCGATCTCGACATTTCACTCATCGACGAAATGCCGCCGGGGCGCCAGGAAATCGACACGCACATCATTTCCCAGCACAACCGCGAGAGGGCGTACATTTTCATCGAAAAACAGATTGAACAAGGGCATCAGGCTTTTATCATTTACCCGCTTGTGGAAGCCTCGGACAAGAGCGAAGCCAAAGCGGCAGTTGACGAACATACCCGGCTGCAAGAGCGCGTTTTTCCGAAGCTGAACTTGGGGCTGCTGCACGGACGCATGAAGCCGCAGGACAAAGACGATGTGATGACGCGCTTCCGGGATCGTGAGCATGATATTTTGGTTTCGACCTCGGTTGTTGAAGTGGGCGTGGACGTGCCCAATGCGACTGTCATGGTCATCGAAGGGGCCAACCGGTTTGGCCTCTCACAACTGCACCAATTCCGCGGCCGAGTGGGGCGGGGGCAGAGCAAGTCGTATTGCTTGCTGATCTCTGATACGGATGAAACCGGTGAAAACGAACGCTTAAACGCGATGGTAGAGACGAACAATGGTTTTATCCTCGCAGAGCGCGACCTGGAACAGCGCGGCCCCGGTGAGTTCCTCGGAACCCGCCAGTCGGGTTTCTCCGAATTGAAAATGGCGAGCATCACCGATGTGAAGTTGGTTGAAAAAGCCCGCCGTCACGCAAAAACGCTTTTTAAAGAAGATCCAGAAGTACAAAAAGAAGAATATGCCCTTATTGCGGCCTCCCTGGAACGTTTCTGGGGCTATGGCCGGGGCGACATCAGCTAACTCATTATGGTAAGAGCACTTTTCCCCGGTTCGTTTGACCCCATTCACTATGGGCACATTGATATTGCAACGCGCGCCACCCGTTTGTTTGATGAATTGGTTGTGGCGGTATACGACAGACCGCTGAAGAATCTCGTCTTCGCGCCAGAAGAGCGTATTTCGTTGGTTAGAGAAGCTTTTGCAGACAACCCGAAAATCAGGATAATGGGCTTTAGCGGGTTGCTGGTTGAGTTTTGCCGAAAGATCGATGCCATTGTTGTTGTCCGCGGCCTGCGCGTATTTTCGGACTTTGAATACGAATTTCGGATGGCGCTTGCTAATCGCCGTCTGGCGCGCGAAATCGAAACAATGGCGCTAATCACGGCGGAACAGCATACATTTCTTTCCTCTACAACCGTCCGCGAAATTGCTTCCCTTGGCGGGGATGTGAGCAGCATGGTGCCCCCCAATGTAGAACGCGCGCTCAAAGTAAAATTCATGCGCCTTGATCAGGAAAAATATGTAACATCTTTACGGGATTGAGCGCCAAAGAGCATTGCAGTTTGATTGCAAGACAGCCCAAGGCCGCCGAAACGACCCTCAATTTGAGTTGACGAAATAAAAATTTGCGAGTAATCTTATATTTAGGATTTGATCAGAAACAACTTTCGAGTCAAAGAAGAAAAACTGGGCAAATCCCCAGGATTGCCCCATTTTCAATCGGGTATGCCCCAAGTTATTTACGGGCAATCTCTTACTAATACACTGAATTTGGCAGAGGAATGCTATGGATATACTACACCTTGTTGACCGCCTGGAAGAACTTTTTAACGAAAGCCGCGCGATCCCGCTCACCCGGCAAGTGGTTGTGGACGAAGACCGGATGCTGGACCTGATTGATCAGATGCGGGTTTCTATTCCCGAGGAAGTGAAAAAAGCCCAGCAGATTCTCGCCCAAAGAGACCGCATTATGGCACAAGCGCAGGAAGAAGCAAGCCGCACGCTAGATTTGGCGCGCGAGAAGAGTGACCGGCTGGTCGAGCGGGATGCGATTGTGCAGGCGGCTAACACCAGAGCAGACCAGATCGTTACCCGGGCCAGAGCGGAAGCCGAAAATACGCGCCGGGAGTCGGACGTATACATTTACGACAGTCTCACCCAACTTAAGCGCGAAATGGAACGGATTCTGAATCAGGTGACCAATGGCCTCCACACGCTAGAAGTGGAACTGGCCGGAGAGGATGAGGCTGCCGCCCCGGAGATGGGAGACGCGCCAGCGCGGCCCGAAGAGGCTTAATGCTGACTAACGGAAAAACAGCAAAACGACGAGCTTTTTAGCTCGTCGTTTTGCTTTAATACCTCTTCCTACACCTACCCGAACTCAAGGCTCAAGTTCATATCTGTATAATTTGTTATCTGCAATCATCCACAGATTACCTTCTTGATCTTCAACAATATTGGATTGTTCAGTAGTATACCAACACCATTCTCCTTTTCTGGGGTCAAGCCAAGTCATCCCATTATCTGAACGAAACCACAAGCGTCCATCCGAACTTTCCATAACAATTTCTGGTGTTTTCCATCGATATTCCATTCCGCTCCACAAGACATTCGTAATAAAAACTGGTGACCTGTGAACTTGATACCACGTGCCGTTTGGCTCTCGCCAACCAAGACTACCAAGCCATAGATTTCCTGCATGGTCTACTAAAATATCAGAAGCAGGAGGCCATGGTTCAAGCTGGATAGGCACTTTTTCTGTTTTTCCCGTTTGAGGCGCAAAATGGAATATCTCTTTGTCTTGAATTGTATGTGTCGGCTTGTGCCCTATGTAGTAGAGATTTATGTAATACATACTTCCATCTGGAGCAAGCCTTGGGTCTGCTACGAGAATATCAGGAATTTCCACATGACGTCCGATTTCTTGTGTAACAGAGTTATAGCTATAAATAGCGTCTTTGTGAACAAAAACCCAGAATATCCCTTGAGAATCTAAAAGTACTTCGGACCAATAAGGAAGACTATCCTTAGCATCTGTCCGTGCCGCTGGTATCAGTTGCGTGCTTTGCTCAAATTCAAATCGCTCTGTCTTTTCATTATATTTGCTCAATACTGGAAACCCAGTAACTTTAGAGTGCATATTCCAAACATTTTGCCCCCATAGCGAACCATCTCTAGCCACGAAAAGTTTATTCACAAATACACCACTCCCTTCTACTTCTGCAGAAATGGAGTTCCATGTTTTTATGTCGGGGCGATAGATAATAAACTGGTAAAGTTCGCTATCTGTTTCAGGTAAATAGTAGTCATATAGACGCGGCGCAAACCATAATTCAGTGTTTCCATTTACAAAACGCGTTGCTAAAATACTAGGTATGCGAGTCACCTCTGCCCATGTTTCCATCGATGTTTCCATCTGTTGCCAGGGAAACGGCGGTAAAATGATGGGACCTGCGCCTGGATATCTTGGTTTGCTATCATCTGGAATGGTAGAATAGGCAAATGTTTCAAGAGGCGGAATACATCCATCAACTGAAACGCCAACTGGGTTCGCAATAGGGGTTGTCTCTTGCAACAGAGTACGGTGAAGATTACCATTTTCTGTTATTGTAGCCTGAGTACAGGAACTTATTACTATTAGAAAGAGCATAGAAGAAAGAATAAGTTGTTTTAAGATTTTACTAAGCATGATTTACTCCTATGCGGCTTATGTGGAATTGAATTGGGGTTAGTATCACGAAGCACTCGCCGCGCGAGGGGTAAAAGTAGGCAGCGTAAACACAGAAAAACGACGCAATTTACCTGTGTACTTTGTCTACCCTGTTTAAGGTGGCAAATAACCACCTACTCCCCAACACTGTTTGTTAAATGAGTGCCCCCTTACTCCAACCCCCGCTCCCG
>JAAEOP010000278.1 GCA_024223125.1 Chloroflexota bacterium | reverse complement strand
AGTTAGAAACCACATCTTTTGCAAAATTTTGAGAGGAGGATGGGGAAACGGCCGTTACCCATCAGTTAAAATTATCGTTTGAGGGATACGGCCGTTTCCAATTAACCTCATGCCAAACTACCAGCCCATCTTCCGCTCGACGCTGTCATTAACGGCCGTTTCCCATCACGCCCGCTTTTGCAAGGCAGCCTTCTCCTTTTCCAAAGCGGCCAGCTTTCTCTTGAGACTATTGATCTCCCTGTTGATTTTTCGCAACTGATGTTTGGCCGCTTGTTCTTTTACCCCAGCGGCTCCGTGCAATTCTTGAGCCAGCGCAGCCACTTCAGTTCGCAACAGTTTGTAATAGGGATTGCCATGCGCATAGCTTTGCCGATATTGCAGTTTCCCCGCCTTCATCGCCGCAAACAGTTGTTCTTTGGTAAGGCCAAACTCTTTACACGCATTTTTGTGGCTTAGCGTCGCCCCTTTCTTGCTCCATTGATTTTCTGACATGTTTTATTTCTCCTGTAGCTACGGTTAATCAAGCTCCGCCTGCATTCTTCACCTAAAATCATCGCTTTCACCGCCTGCTTGGCCTGCGCCAACGCTGCTTTGGCTTCTTGTTGCAACTGCTTGGTCTGGTTGCGGATTTCAGAACTTGTGTTGAGCTTGCCGAAGTATTGTGGAGTCTCATATTCCGAAATCCGCAATTAAAGTCGTCTTGCCAAAGCCAGCCGGGGCGGAGACGAGGGTGAGTTTGCGGCCTTGTTGTAGCCCTTGGTTGATT
>JAAEOP010000277.1 GCA_024223125.1 Chloroflexota bacterium | reverse complement strand
TATTGGGTTTTGCTTCAATATTGATAGGAACTTTGGCGAATGAACCCCAACATCGTCGCCTGACAACAACCATGCCAGGTCGCTCAACCCAACCTACCGAAATGTCGAACTCAGGTTAAGATATGTACAGGAGGTACAGATGAATAAAAAAACACCATCAATGTATATTGCAATTAGTGTCAGTGTTGTGGCTACACTGATGTTAACCCTGGGAGCGTTCAGCGGCGGGTTGCTCCTGGCTCCATACCTTAGCGGCGATGCCCAGGCCGCGTCTCTTTCTCCCTCGGACGGGACCATGCAGACATCGACGCAGTTAAAGGTCGATGACGGCGATATTATTGCGGCCTTTGAGCAAGCGTTTATTGATATTTATGACGACACCTTGCCTTCGGTGGTCAATATCAGGGTCACAAAAAAGATTGACTTTGGGTCTTTTGAAGATTTTGATTTTGAGCATCCTAACGTTCCGTCAGAGCCTGACCCCGAAGCCAAGCCGGAGGATGATCCGGAAGCTGAACCCGAGGCTGAGGAAGAAAACCCCCGTGAATTTTTTGATCAGGGCGGTGGCTCAGGTTTTGTGTGGAACAAAGAGGGACACATTGTGACCAATAATCACGTGGTTGACGGGGCCACCGAGATTGTGGTGATCTTTGCCGACGATACGCAAGTTGAAGCCGAGATCGTTGGCACCGATCCGGACTCCGATTTGGCGATTATCAAGGTGGATTTACCGGCCTCTTATCTTAAGCCGGTAATTCTGGGCGATAGTGATGCGATGCGGGTGGGGCAGCTTTCTATTGCTATCGGTAACCCGTTTGGACAGGAATTTACGATGACCAGCGGCATCATCAGCGGCGTGGGCCGGACCATTCGCGGCGGCGACAGCCTCTTTTCCATTCCGGAGGTTAT
>JAAEOP010000276.1 GCA_024223125.1 Chloroflexota bacterium | reverse complement strand
TTCTTGCCATGAGGAAAAATACGGCGTTTTTGAGAGGGTGACTGTCCGACTTGTCGGAACCGCTGCCATTTTTCCGGCGCTAGCCTGCATACAAAGTTGAGGGGTGACTTCCATTTCAATAGTTACTTCAAGTGTATCCCCTATCCCGGCGCACTTCTTACGCCTGATATAGAGTGTGTCCGTCGCTGACACTGCTGAACCACTTACGGCGCTGTGCGTCAATGTCAGGTTTCCAGGAGGATCTCCGGATATGGCGCTGATTGTTTCTGTTTCCCATACTCCGGCGCTCGTTTCCAGCAGTATTTCGTCATCCACAGCTACGTGAAAATTCGGGGCTAAAAGAATTGTCTCTGTGGTGGTTGGCGTCCCGGTCGCCACTGCTACAAATGTTGTACTGAGAGTCATTCCCAAGCACACCGGAGGCGCGGTCGTCGTGTCCAGCGTCGGCGTTACAGCCCGTGAAGTCACATCGTAGTAGGGCTGGAGGCTTCTCACAGAAAATGTCAATGGACATCTTTGCCCCACGGTAAAATTCATATTCAACGTTGTTGTCCGTCCGCCTGCTAAGGCGAGTCGTTTGGGGCCGTCGAAATAAATGTAAGATGAGAAGGAAGGCCAACCGGAACTTGCAAGCATGAAATTTTTCCCGGCCGTGATAACATCTGTGCCTGACGGGATTGCACTTAATGGCGGCCATACTGTCAGGGCGTCCGTCGCTACTGACGTAATACGAGTAATCTCTGAATTGACCCGAATGAGCTGACCGACAACCATGTCATTGCTTGACCCTGTTGTGAACGCAATAGCCGTCGGCGCGGGGCTTACGTTGACCGTGTTATCTGTATTCGACTCCTCTTGACCCATCAAACTCTTGAGAGGAACATGATAATCTGGGAGCCCTGATGCTAATATACCGGCCCCCCGTGCAAAGGTGGGGATTGTCCAGCCCACGTCATCGCTCCACATGCCCGCCACTGGTGCGGATTTAGAGAGAGAGCCGGTCATAAAACTTGACTCAAGCAACTCCCGCCCCAAATTAAACTCAACGCCCTCTGCGCCTAACAGGATCGCATCTGCCGCCTGTTCTGCAATCAAAGTCCCTTCAACCGTTTCCTCTCGGACGGCTGCCCCGGTATTCCGTAAAATTGCTAATATTTCAGCCATAATGTTTCAACCTCATTGACAAAGAAAAAGGGCATGTAGAAGTGTAGGCTCCTACATGCCCTTCGTCTATACTTTCGCGGGAAGTTGGCCGACCGCCCGGTCAAGCTTGCCATTATATTTTAGTCATCGTTATCGACTTATTCTTCTGGCTCATAGTCTCGGCGTCTAAGTCGCCCCGGCTTTTTGAGCAGAAAGTATGTGTCAAAATGTGCCAAAAATCTGTTTATCGATTGTTCTGATGGCGGGTATCTTCGATTCTTTCTGCCTTTGCGATACCCACACCTATCCAGCGTAATCATCACCATCCCTGTATCGACTTTTTTAAAAATGCCCCCAGCACAATAAACTTTCCAGAGCTTTTGTTGGCAGTTTTCTCCGTTGGCATCACACTTTTTTGATCTGCGAAAACCCACAGGAACCGCTTGCCTTAAAAACGCGCGGGGAACATCAATAAAGCCCTTTTCCACATCGTGTTTTTTCGCTCCTTCTTGAATAAAGTCATTAAACGTTTTCGCCTGCGCAAAATTCGACACCATGATAAGTATAAGCATGAGAGATGTTACGAGATATTTTTTCAATTCATCACCTCAATTTGACTTCTATTATAGCCGCGCCCGGAATTTCCGATTTGTTTTGTGTATCCTGTGATCGTGGGCGTGATCAAGGTACCATCAATTCTATATGGGACTTTGATCTCAACCAGTCCGGTCGCATCATCTGTGTAGCTTTCATATCCTTGCATTAATGGGTAATGTATCTTATTCTGAATGTGTGCCCATCCATCGGCAAGTGTAAAGTTTTGAAGCTCACCATGATTAGCGTTGCCGGATACATCATAGGCCGTTTCGGATAAGCCGCTTTCTTGCAACGGCCACCATCCGACCAGTCCATTAGTGATTATTTGCCCTCTGTATATTTGGGCAATCTCAGCAGGAGAAAGAACCTGACTAAAGATGCGAATATCAACAAGTTGCCCCGCGAACCAACTTTGATCCCCCCCGTCAGCATTACGAGCGCCGAGAAATATATTTTGTGTCAGGAGAGAAAAATCTGCAAACACAACTGACGAGGTATCTCCAGATCCATCTTGTACCATGTTGTTATATAGTCGTATGCCCCCCGCTCCACTGACCGTCGCATCAGCAACAATCACCATGTGTTTCCAGGGGTGCGCCCCATCACTGAATGCCGTCATAGAGGTACTTACGATATTTGTATTCGCTTGATACACGAAGCGAATAACTCCATTCGTGCGCACTTGCAAATCTATTTTATTTTCTGCTGCATCACGACTACCTAATAACCGCTGAATGGTGGGCGGACGGGCGTCATCGAGTTTGACCCATAATGAAATACTGAAACTATCTTGAAACACCCATTCAAACGGATCCTTGAGATCGATATAATCATCCAACCCGTCAAATGTCAGGCTTGCGCTCCGGGTATTGACAATATCCAGGCTCTTCCCGCCGCCGCTATTCGTGATCTGTAGCGTGGCAGCGAACAGAAACGGACAGAGTAGTATGAGCAGTATGAGCAGTGATTTTTTTTTCATCTAATATTGCACCCACGCTTTGACTGTTTGAGTTGAGCCGATACGATTTCTAATATGAATTCCATTGCCGCCAGAATCGTAAATACTCAGATCGGTATCACTGTCACTATTTGCACAATTCGCCGTCGCGTCGGCAAGCAAGGTCACGGCGCCGGCTGCCGTGAAGAGAAACGGACAATATTCAGCGCCATCGTTGGTTGTCGCCGCGCCCCATCCAGGCGCGTTAATTGCGGCTAATACTGTGATCTCAGCGTCATCGTCCAAGCTTTCCGATGTGGCCCACCTGTTGAGGCTGCCCTGCGTAAAATCGTCAATCTGCATATCAACGCCAATTTCCAGGATGTCTGACGCATTAATTTTGATCCCGTTGACATCGGTTATTGTGGTTGAGTTGCGCCAGACAATCCACTGATTATTCGGCAGGGAACGCAGACCCGCAGACATCGGCCCCGGCGCAAACATAATATCCCGTGAGGTCGCTTGTGGTTCTGTTTGCCGAGAAAAAAGAAACGCTGTGAAGCTGAGATTTAAACACACAACGAGAACAAGGAGTAAGAACCTGAGATTTTTGATGTTATGATCCATAGTAGTATTCCACCTCTAAAACGGCGGTTTCCCCTGCCGTTTTGATGAGCGCCTTAAAATTTGCAATATCGGCATTGCCAAGAACGGCGAACCGTTCGTTTGCAAAAATAATATGCCCAACTTCAGAACCGCCTGTATTTACGGGGTCGGTTCCTTCCATTGTTTTCCGTATATCCGCGCCCTCGACACCTATCCAGACCTTAAAGGCCGGCCCATAAGTTGTGTGTGTCACCAGATTTGCCGTGAGCGACTTGACCACCCCTGCAACGGTGATCCGCTCCCTCGCCTGACAGCTAATGTTATGCAGGATATTCAATACTGTGCTTGCCGTTTGAAATTCCATAGTTTCACCTTTTAGTAATTATCGCTTCGACTCAATTCAATCCAGGCTGACTCCCCCGCATCGTAACACAGCATCAGGGTATCGTTCCGGCCTAATGTAAAATCGCGGGCGTTTACCAATCGCAGGCCAGACCCGGTTAAATTTGAAGAATCTTGCACGGTCACAAGATTGCTGTCGTCTACTCCCTGTAATATCAATATCTGTCCATCCACACCCTGAGAGAGCGTTGGCAGGGCTGTCATTGTCACACCGCCA
>JAAEOP010000275.1 GCA_024223125.1 Chloroflexota bacterium | reverse complement strand
CTTGCTGCTGATGTCCAGTGGCGTAATCCGGCGCAGATCGGCCAGGCGCACACTGCCCGTCGGGCTTTGCTTGATGAGGCTGAAGATTTGTTGAACTAATACTGAGGGGCGAAAGCCATAGGCGGTGACATCTTCAATGAGAATTGGTTGTTGGTTGTTAGTCGTTAGTTTCTGGTTACTCGCCACTTGCAACGCGTTACTTGCCACTTGCAACTTGCCACTTGCAAACTCCAGAAACGCTTCAAATCGTGCCCATTCACCTGGCGATTTAGGCATACAGAGGGTTTGTGTGTGGGCGCTGCGGCGGTTACCACGGCCGATGCGTTGTAAAAACGAGTTCAGGTTGGGTGGCGCTCCGAGCAAAACTACATCGTCTACACTGCCAATGTCTACACCCAGTTCTAGTGTGGAGGTGCAGACGCAAACGGCCGTAGCTGCCTCGGCAAATCGGTTTTCTACGTCGCGGCGCATGGCGGCGTCCAGGTTACTATAATGGACAAAGATGTCGGCATGATGGGGTAATTGCTGGCGTAGGGTAACGGCCGTTTCCTCTACCTCATCCCGTGAATTGCAGAAGACAAGAGATTTGTAAGATGGCCGTTCGGCTAATGCGTCTATGAGTTCGGCTAGGTTGTATAACGGCCGTATCTCCGCCTCAATCATCCGTCCGCCAGGAACATGAACGATGACCCCACTATTCAAATAGCGTTTGGCTACCCCATCTGGGTCGGGTACGGTTGCCGAGAGAGCTACTCGCTGCACCAATTCTATCTCTGGCTGGGCATATTGGCGGATACGTTTGATGCGTGGCAGCAGACAGCGTAGATGGTCGCCGCGTGGTGCGTTGTCAAATAGGTGAATTTCGTCCAGCACAATGGCTTGCAACCCAATAAACAGTTTGGGAGCGCGGGTGAGCAGTGAGTCGGTTGATTCTGGCGTGGTGAGCAAAATGGCTGGCATTTGCCGCGCCAGGGTTACATCCCCTGTTTTCATACCTATGGTGATGTCTGTGTTGTCGAGAATCGGCCGTAAGCGTTCGTACAAATCCCGCACCAATGCCCGTGTGGGGCAAATGTACAAAATAGACAACCCTGGCTGCTTCAATTGCTGCCAAAATCGCTCCAACAGCGGTGAAATGACGGCTTCGGTTTTACCGGAAGCGGTGGCGGCGATGACGAGAGTGTCACGGCCGTCCAAAATGGGCGGTATGGCTTGTTGTTGGATGGGGGTGAAACGGCCGTGGCGGGCAAAAAACAGCGGCCAAGTATTCGGAATGTGCTTCTTTACTGCTTGTTGACTTAATTTTCCAGCCATTTGACAATCAATCTATGCTCTTATATATTTTAGCTAAATTACCTAACTTATGGAATTATGACAATGGAAACAAAAACAATTACCTCAACTGAAACTCAAAACAATTTTGGCCGTATTCTGAATGATGTCATCCTCAATCATACCCGATATGTGGTTAAACGTCGCAGTACGCCACAAGCCATCATACTTAGTTTGAGTGATTTTGAGCAAATTCTTACCAATCAAGCCGAACAAAATAAAATGACCAACATTTTGCGTACACTAACACCAGTTTATAGTTTGGGCGAATCAGTTGTCCAACCAGAAGACAACAGTTCGTAGTAAATTTGCGAGAAAGTCAACTAATGAACGCTCCAACAACGTTAGCGCCATTCATTCTGAATTATGAACATGTTTTTATCAGTAATTCATTATTGCTTTATGCAGACTGTTTTCAATGGATGAAACAAATTCAGCCGGAAAGTGTTCATGCCATTGTGACTGATCCGCCCTATGGCGTCAAAGAGTATGACCCCAAACAATTGGAGAAAAGAACAAATGGTAACGGCGGCGTCTGGCGAATTCCCCCTTCATTTGATGGCCATACGCGCTCGCCGCTGCCCCGATTTACAGCCCTAAACCAGGCAGAGAGACGAAACGTGCAGCAATACTTTTTTGATTGGGCTGGTTTGGCTTTGCAAATTCTTCGACCTGGGGGGCATGTTATTCTGGCCTCGAATACTTTCCTGTCGCAAATCGTTTTTACGGCCGTTGCCGATGCCGGGTTTGAATTCCGGGGCCAAATTGTCCGCTTGGTGCGTACTTTGCGCGGCGGCGACAGGCCCAAAAACGCCGAAAAAGAGTTCCCCGATGTCTGCACGATGCCAAGAGGTTGTTATGAACCCTGGGGCATTTTTCGCAAACCTATGCCGCCAAAGATGACCGTCAGTAACTGTCTTCGAACCTATCAAACTGGGGGATTACGACGTAAACCAAACGGTAAGCCCTTTGAAGATATCATCAACAGCGAACGCACACCGCGTAGGGAGCGTGACATCGCTGACCATCCTAGCTTGAAACCACAATCATTTTTACGTCAGATCGTGTATGCGGCGTTGCCTCTTGGAAAAGGTATTGTTGTTGACCCCTTCATGGGATCAGGTTCTACCGTTGCCGCTGCTGAAGCAGTTGGGTATACCTGCATTGGCCTGGAACGCCTCCCTAATTATTACAAAATGAGTATTGACGCCGCGTCACGATTGGCCGAAATCCCTACCCTCGAACAACAATTGCCGCTTGCGCTAACTTAAATCTTGATAAAGCCAATTAGACTTCATTTTCTCCCGGCCAGTTTTGGTAACGCTGGCCGTAATTGTGCGACGGCTGGTAGCTGAACGTCCTGAGAATGACCAGTCTTCTATTTCTAATTTGGCAATATATACGCCCTTAAAACGAAATGGTTTAGGCGCAATTCCTTTTCGTTTGTCATTAGCGGTATTGCTGTCAAAATGAAACACCATCAACCAGACCGATTCGGGATTATGTCCTTGCCAACCGCTGGCGCGACGAGAGCCTTTTATTTCGATACCGTCATGGGCATATTGTACGGCGTCTTCAGGGAACAATCCGCGTGGAATCAAGTCAGGATGTCCGTTGTGGTACTGATTTTTCACCAGATTGGAGCAATATTTGGGAATGCTCATATTCATGAACTCACCCACAATACTGCTGAAATTGGCGGGCATCAAGAAACTTTCCAGGCGTGGAATTTGCTTGGTGTGTAATTGTTGGTTGATGAATCCTAGAAAGTCAATGAAGTCAATCATGGCCGATGTTACATGCGCTACTGTCAAGTCGTAGGGGAGATTACAACTAGGGTTGAACTGACCAGAATTTATGGGAATAGGTATACAAGCCTGGAATTCTGGGTTTTTATCATTCATTTTTTTATTACGTCAACGTACCTGGGCACGCAGTTCGTCCAAAAGGGTGGCGATATCGTAGTCGGGGTGGAGGTAGAGGAGGTCGAAGAGTTCGACGGCAAGACGGACGACAGTGCGCATGGAGAAACGGCCGTTTCTTACTCCCATGGCTAAATGTTCGGCCGCGCCGCGCCGGATTTGTGTTTGTCGTTCGTCTGGTTCGTAGCCATAAGCCTGGGCGTGGTAGGTGAGGATGCACTGCAAAAAGTGCCCCACTTCTTTGGGTTCGGCATCCGGCTCCAGGTAAAAGATGTCGTCGTCGGTCAGCCAGTCGTGCAGGGGCAGCCGGTTGTCGCTGCGGGTAATGGTGAAGAGGAAAAAGAGCGATTGCCCCTGGTCGTAGGCCATCGGGTAGTCGCACCAGCGATGTTGGGGGAATTGGTCGGCGCTGATTTTGTCTTGCTGCTCGCGTAGAGCAGCGTAAATGACGGCCTGGAAGAAGAGGGTGGCTTTGGGGCGTTGGTACGGCCGTAACAAAGAATAACTCTCTGCCTCATCTACCAATAAACAGAGACCGCTGTAATTGCCCAAACGCGCCAGGACGGAAACGGCCGTAAATAGATAAGCCATCTGCCGTGCATTGTGCCCAATTTTGTAAATTGAGGGGAACTTGACGCCGCGTGGTTTGGCTTTGTTCATCAATTTGACACGACGGCCGCCAGCCAGCCAGTCGATCCACACTTTTCGTTGGTGGGAAGAAGCCGTGCTGATAATTGCTTGCAAACCGGTGACGACCGGGTCGCGTTCTGCCGGGGAGAGGTCTTGTAGCTGGGCGAGGGTATGGGGGAGAACGGCCGTTTTCTCCAACAGTGACTCCAATCCTCGTTCATCCGTATCTGGGTAACGTAAATGCCGCATTGCCTCACGGTAAATGGAAAAGGCGCGATGCGGCGGCAGTTCCAGCAAATCCAGACTGACCGTCGCCACAAGAAAATCACGGTTCAGCGCTTCTTGTGTTGCCAATTCCACAATATGGCTTTTACCGTAGCCATATTCGCCTACCACCGCCCGCACTGCGCCGCCCTGTTGGTGGGCCTGGTTTAGCCCGCGAATAATGCTTTCCTGTTCCACGTTCAAATCAATGGTCAGCTCCGGTACATGCTGTGCTGGGGCAATGCCCACCCGCAGTGATTCAATGAGTTGACGGGCGTCTAATTGGGTTTGGGGCATGGGCGCCGGTTGAAAAGGGATGATGTAATCGGGTTTTGGTTCGGCTATTGCCTGCCCATCCAGCATAAATTCACTGCTGGAGCGGCGAAAGCGCAGCCCATTTTCAAAACGTACTAACCATTCAGAACCGTTGCGGTAGACGGCCGTTATCTGTCCATGTCCAAATTGGGGATGTTCTACTTGTTGTCCGATCATGAAAATTATCAATTACTAATTGTCAATGATCAATTGTCAACGGCATTAACAATTGGCAATTGACCATTAGTATGGTGGCGTCTCGCCGCCGGAAAGTTCATCAATCTGGCCGCGTAAGATGGCCTGGGCTTCGGCTTCGGTGATGGTGTGTTCTTCGCCGTAATGTTGGCGTGACAGTTCTACCACAAAGGATTTGACGAATAGGCGGCGATGGCTGATGTCCAAAAATACATCGCGGGCCACGTTGGCTAAAATGACGGCGTTGGCCTGCTGGGTGGTGTGGTCTAGCTGGGCATCAAAGGCGGCTTCGTAGATGGGAATCAGCTTTTCACCGATGGCCAACATCAGGCCATTTTCGTCCAGGTCGAGCGTGTCCAGACTAATAAGGGGGCTAAAATGGTTGACGCGGCTGAAATGGCCGGGGGCGCGTACTCGCTGCTGCAAAGCGGGATATTTGGGTACGACGTCGTTGATGAATTGGGGCGGTACGGCATAAACGAACATGGCTCCGGGCAAATCTTCACGGGTGCGGTCAATCACTTCGCGTAGGGTGTCGGTGGCAAGTTTTTCCGCTTTGCCACCAACGGAGGCCATGCGGTCTACTTCATCGAAGAGCAGAATCAGGCCGCTGTAGCTGAGGGCACGGATGACTTGGCAGAGAGACCGTAACATGCGGAAGGCGTTAGGCTTATTGATTTTGCCGGTGACGCCCACTTCACGTAGGATTTTTGTATCATCGGGACTGGTGGTTTCGCCCATGAGCCAACGGGAGAGGGAGTCGAGCCGTTCTTCATTGTCTCGAATCAAGGCATCAAAGTAGGATAGCACGGCCGTCTGATAAGCAGGACTGTCTATGGGTGTGGCTTCTAATGTATCCATCAATCCACGATAAAGGGGATTGGCTAATGTTTCCAGGTTTAACGAACGGCCGACGATGCGGGTCAACGTACCTTCCAAGAATCGCATCAGCCCTGTTTCATCGCTGAATGCTTCTTCCGTTTCGTGCCAGATGATGTGTTGCACGACGGCCTGGTACACTTTTTTCTGGTCGTTGTACGGCGTTTCCACGGGGCTGAGGTCTACTTTGGCGACGGCGAAATTACGTTCCCAGGCCACATCGCGTAGGCAGTAGAGGAAGTGTGATTTGCCGCTGCCATAATCGCCAATAACCATTTTGTAGCCAGCTCCGCCATCTTGCAGATAGGAGGAGAGATAAAATTCGTCTAGCGCGTCTAACAGGGATTTATTGCCAACGTTGAAATGTTGAATACCGCGTGTGGGTGGTGTGCCATAGCTGCCGAGAATTTCGATGATGTGTCGGGCGAGGGGGCGGGAAATATCCATAATAATGAATTTTGAATTGTGAACAATGAATTGTGAATGATGAACAATCCATTCACAATTCATTGTTCATTTTTTGCTATTAGTCGAAGGTAATATCGCTGTAGTAAACGCCGTTTACGGCCGTTTTGGGAATCCAAATAGAGCGGCTGGCTTGTTCGGCCTGACTTTTGGTGGCGACGCCGAGGCGGAATGGTGTTTCCCCCTGCGCCTGTGCCAAAACCAGGTCGCGCACGAATAGGACACGCTCGTAATCTTTGAAGGTGCTGCGGGAGGGTTGATTCCAAAAGCGGGCGCTTTGCCTGTTGAGGGTTAGCTTACTATAAACTTCGACCAGATTGATTCGTCCACCACCAGGCCGACTTTTCCGTTTATCTAAACAATCCTGCCACGCTTTTTGTAAATCGGGCCGGAAATTGGCAGCCAGTTCGCGGTTGATAATGCGCTTCACCTGCCGGTCATACGCTTTGAGGATGCCGGTGAGGGAAAGAGGAATGGGCTTGGTGAGAGCTTCTTTGCCGTAGAGCCACTGTCCTTTGCGGGCGGCCATTTCTATTCTGAAAGTGAGGATGCCGATGGTGAGGGTGGGCGGACGACCGTCTACTGTTTCGCCTCGTTTGGCAAATTCTAACCGCAAATCTTGGGCAAATTCAAAAGCTAGGTTGTCTAGAGCTGTTTGGGTGGCGGCGGCGAAGGTGGCTACGGCCGTGTCCAAGGTTTCGCTTTCTACTTCGGCTGCGGCCGTTTCTAGTTTGGTCAGAGCTTTGTGCATGGGTAGGGCGTCGGCCGTTTCTTCATTGGCCAGACGCAGGGCCGTTCTTAAGGCGCTCATCGTGGTACGTAGAGCCTTAAACTGTGGTTCTAGTTCGGCTTGAGAGGTTAATAATTGGGCTAGGACATTTTCCATTGAGTTTTTCTCCTGTTGAATTACAAAAATGATCGGACGGATTTTAGAAGGGATGTTGGTTTGAAGCAAAAAACGGTAACGGCCGTTATCCTAACCTCCTTACATATCCTGCAAAATCCCGTTAATTCCATCCAGGTCAAAAGCCTCTGGGTCAAGGTCGTCCCCCAACCAATCCAGATACGTTTCATGTTCTGGGTGATCCTTGTTTGCTAGCGCTTCTAACAATTCGGCGTAGCCCCAGACACCGCCACAATCCTCTGGTGGACAGGCCCGTTTCCCTTTCAGGCAGCAGGGATAATGAATGTTTGTTTCGGTTGGTAGAATCTTCTCCAGCAGGAGGATATGTTCCCAACTATCGCCAAAATCATATTCATAGCTCAGTTTTTGCCCTTCCTGGCCTACAAATTCGTTCAGACGCGACTTCTGTTCATCTACGCCATCTTCCCATATCTCCGCCAATATTTCAGCATCCGCCAAGATCAACCCACCCAGATCAAACTGGTGCAGATGGGCATTGTACCAGCCCATAACCTCTTGCAAGATATGGTGCAGTTCGTAGAAAGTGATGTTGTCAACTACCTGAAATCGTCGCCAGATAGGGGGACGAATACCTTTGAGGGTCACTTTGAATTGATAAACTTTTTTAGCTGCCATTTTTTCTTCCTCTAAATTGTTGTTAAATAATATTGTCTGCCCAGTAGTCTGCCAAATTTAGATATACGCTAATTAGACCTTATCGGAAATAAACCTTATCGGAAATAAGAAATTGGACAGGATTAACAAGATTATTTCATCCTGTTAATCTTGTTAATCCTGTCAAAAAAGTTGTTTCCGATAATGTCTATTATACTTGAGATTAATTCAACTGCCGCACAAACGATGACTTTCTTCCAAACTGGCAATGTCCTTTATCACTATCCCTGCACCTGTAACAATTTTATAGTGACATAAGGGGATATAGATTTTTTCTTGGGGGACACGACGACCATATTTTACATGGAAAGGAAGGTATAAGATGGTGGCAATTGACAAACCTGCCTACCTGACGAATAAAGGCAAAACTGAATTGGGACAGGAACTAATGTTTCTGCAAACGGTGAAGCGTTTGGAAATTATTGACCGCCTACAAGATGCGAGAGGAGGCGGTGACTGGATGGATAGTACCGAGCATATGTTGATTGAAGAGGAACTGGCTTTTGTTGACGGCCGTATCCGGGAACTGAATTACATGCTCTATCATGCCCAAATAATAGAACCAGACAACGAAAATAACATCGTTGACGTGGGTGAAACTGTCGTCATTGAGACCAGTGATGGCGAACTGGAAGAATACACCATCATAGGCGTGGCTGAAGCTGATCCGGGCAATGGGCTTATCTCCAACGAGTCACCGTTGGGGCAGGCTTTGCTTAATCATAAAGTGGGCGAAGAGGTAGTGGTACAAGCCCCTGTAGGGGAACTTCGCTACCGCATTGTAGCTGTTAGATAGTCAGCCTGAATGATTTGTCTTGAACGGCCGGGTAAACCATCTGCATCAGGTTGATAACAATAACCATAAGGAGGTGTTCGAAATGAAACAAGAATTAGTTAACTATTGGATGACCCGCAATGTCATCACAACAACGACAGATACAAACTTACACGAGGCGCACCGCTTGATGACAGAAAACCAGATTCGGCGGCTGCCCATTGTGGGAAGGGGCCGTCTGGTAGGCATTGTTACGCTGGGTGATATTCGAGGCGCCGATGCATCTGACGCCACTACGTTAAGTATTTGGGAATTGCATTATCTGATTTCAAAAGTAAGGATGAAAGATGTGATGACCCATAACCCGATCATCATCTCGCCGAAAGCTACCATTGCTGACGCGGCCGAGAAGATGTTGGAATCTAAAATTAGCGGCTTACCGGTGGTGGATGATGATCACAGGCTGGTGGGCATCATTACTGAGTCAGACATTTTTCGCCTTGTTGTTCAGGCATGGAAAAAGACGCCGGTTATGGAAATGGCGCTGCCTGATATGGTTTAAGGCTTTTTCGGTACGAATTGGATCATTTAATTTCCGAAAAGTAACTATTCAGCTTTCAGAGGTGCGACGCACTTGCAAAGAGCAGCGGCATTGACATTACTCTGGGAAAAGTGCGTCGCACCTGTACAGTTACACCGAAAAAACCTAATTTGCCACACCCTCACCTGGCGTTGGTCTGAATCTGAGGAGTGTTGAAAATGAGCAGATATACACCCGCGATTCTGATAGATAAAATTGAGGAATGGACGAATGAGGGTTTGATCTCCCCGGAACAGGCGCAGGAGATCAGGCAAAGGGAAGCTGCGGACACAACCGTAACCGTAACCGTGACCGGTCGGGTCAAGCTGGACGAGATACTCGTTTATTTGGGTAGTCTGGTCATCTTTATGGCCTTGGCCTTTCTGGTAGTGGCGAACTGGCAAATCCTGGGTGATGTGGGCCGGATTTTGGTGGTGTTGGCGCCGACGGCCGCTATGCTAGGGGCTGGCCGGTGGCTACTGGAAATGGGGCCAGTTGAGCCACGTTTTCGACGCGGGGCACAGGCGTTATGGTTGGGCGGGACTTTGCTTTGTGGGCTGTCGGCAGTTGTTATTTTTGATGCGCTGGGTTGGATTGATTGGCATATGAAAGGGCCTGGCGATCCTTTTTTTGTTCTAAGTTGTGTGCTGGTTACGGCCGTAGCCGGGTTGCTTTTTCTGTGGCTGCCAACGGTAACGCAAAGTGTGGCGTTGCATATTGGCGGTACGGCCGTGATGTTTTCCTTTATGGGCTGGTTGGATCAAACACAGCCAATTTTGAATCCTTTCTATACCAATCTTCGCTTCCTGGGTATTGGGCTGGTAGTTGGCGGTTTGTGGCTGGCTTTATCTGAATGGTTGGTAGGTAAAGGAGCGCAACGGGGTATCGTGCGTGTATCTCGTCTATTTGGCGCTCTGATAATTCTTGGCAGTACTATGATCGCGGCCGTGGAATATTACCCGTTCACCTGGCAAAAAATTATTCTGGAGGTACTCGCATTTGCAGCCTGTGTCAGTTTCATCATTGCCAGTGTAAAGTTACAGACACGCACCTTTCTCTACTGTGGCGCCGCTTTCTTGCTGCTGCTGATCATCTATCTAAACTTCGAGCATTTTGCAGATACGATTGGACTGCCTATCACACTCTTCATCACCGGCGTTATCCTTATTGGGTTAGGATTGGGCACTGGCCGCCTGTACCGTACCATACAGATAGGATGAGTTGGCAAGTGTGCAGGTGTGATTGTCCTTGATCATGATGACCCAACTTCTGGGCACAGCTTTCCTGGGCCTGGCAGCCATGAACTGGACGGTGCGTAATATTCATGTTCTGGAAGATGCCCGTCCTATTTTCCTGGGCAACTTTGTCATGAATGTTATTGGTTTTGTGGTGGCGTTGATGCACAAATTGGATGGGTTGGGCAACAACTGGTCCTGGATTCCCATTATTCTGTATTTGTTTTTTGCGCTGGCCTTTGGCTACTGTCTGCTGGATAGGCGCTATAGAGGAGTACGAAGTTAGACCCAGACATGTTTAATCGGGTAACGGCCGTTGCCCTGTAATGGTATATGGCGGGAAACGGCCGTTGCTTGATCCTCAATAACTGACGGAGGTGGATTGTGTGGACAGGTGGGTTTTGGATTCCACTGGCGCTTTATGGGGCCAAGAAAGTCATTGACCGCATTGCCAAAGAATTAGACCAGGGTCCATTGTCGTTAACTTAAGACCTCGCAGGTTTCCAAAATGATCTACGCCCCTCTGAGGTTTTGCGTTAAAACCTGCGAGGTCTTCGCTTAAGTTAACACTTATGGACCAGGGTCATACGCCCATCGCAGACTAATCTGGAAACGTTGGCTACATTGCCCAGCATCAGAACCGGATGAAGGTGGATAGAGCATTCACAACCTCACCATCTCAGGTAAGCGAACTAATCGTGGGGCCATATTATCTCGATTATATTTTGATTGACACCCTGGAAAATTCTGAGCCCCCCAATTTTTTCTGGGAGTTGTTCCCGGAATAAAATGGGAACCGGTGGGATTGGCAGGCGGTGAATTATAAAACGTACCAGATGTGTGACGTACTCTAGGAAAAGTGCGTCGCACCTGAATAATCACAAACGTGAGTTGTGAAAGGAGTTTCACCATGTCTGAAAGTGTTTATAAAGTGATTGAGTTAGTAGGAACGAGTACAGAATCGTGGGAAAAGGCAGCGACGACGGCCGTAGAACGAGCCGCCCAATCATTACGTGATCTGCGTGTTGCTGAAGTTGTTACGCTGGATATGCACCTGGAAGATGGCAAGGTAAAAATGTACCGAGCCAAAGTAAAGGTCTCGTTTAAGTTTGAATAATTGATTGACGAAGATTGGTTCAATCTCAATGACTTGTGCTGAGTGTAGTCGAACTGTTGAACCAATCTTAAAAGAGAAAAAGAGAATGCGATTCAGGCAATTGTTTGCCAGGTTTTTGGTTACATTCCTGGCTACACTGGTCGCGGCCGCAGTTGTGACGTTGTTATGGAACATTATTTTCCATGATGTCACGACCCCAGATTGGGACACCGCTTTCTTTCTGGCTTTCTTATTTGGCGTTGTGTTTTTCATATTGGAGGCAAAGGACTTGACACGGCCGTCGGCCTCTCATGACGAATAAGAAACGAGGCGGTGCTGGAAGATAGAAATCCGGGGGTGAGCCAGGTCGAATGGGATCAGCAGTTTGCAGAGGCTTTTGGCGTGACGAAGGTGGTGTGGCTGCTAAGGAAACGCTCGTTTTTAACTTGGCCAGATTGGTTCACTCTCGAAAGAGTGAACCAATCTGGAAACTCAAAAGTTATTTACGGACAAGCCCTTAGTGGATTATGATGTCAACTCGAAACCATCCATCATTACGAATAAACGGTGAACGACTCTGGCAACGTCTAATGACGATGGCTCAAATTGGAGCCACCCCCAAAGGGGGCGTTTGTCGGGTGGCGCTGACTAAGGAAGATAGAAAGGGGCGCGACCTGTTTATTGAATGGTGCCACGAAGCCAACTGCACGATTGCGATTGACCAGATGGGCAATATTTTTGCTCGGCGGGCTGGTACTCATAACGATCTGCCGCCCGTGTTGGCTGGTAGCCATTTGGATAGCCAACCAACTGGGGGTAAGTTTGACGGCGCGTATGGCGTGTTAGCTGCTTTAGAGGTTGTGGAGACATTAAATGATCACAACATCCAAACAACATTCCCAGTAGAGATCGTCTCTTGGACAAATGAAGAGGGAGCGCGGTTTGCTCCGGCGATGATTGGCTCAGGCGTGTTTGCCGGGGTGTTTGATTTGGCGTATGGCTGGAGTAGAGAGGATGGTGACGGCCGTTCCCTCGGTCAATCCCTGCAAGAAATCGGGTATGCAGGTGATACGCCTATGGGCAATCACACCATCAAGGCGACATTTGAGCTGCACATCGAGCAAGGCCCCATTTTGGAAAGCGAAGGCAAGGTGGTAGGCATTGTGACGGGGGTCCAGGGAATGCGCTGGTATGAACTCATCATCGAAGGCAAGGAAACCCATGCTGGCCCCACACCAATGAGCCATCGCCGCGACCCGGTGCAGGGGATGGTCCCGATTTTGGGCCGCATTTATGAACTGGCGGCCAAATATACACCGCACGGCCGTGCAACCGTTGGCGTTATTCAGGCCGAACCGGGGGTGATCAACACTGTACCCGGTCGTTTGAAAATTCAGGTTGATTTACGCCACCCAGAAACGGCCGTTCTTGACTCAATGCACATTGCTCTACAACAAATTGTGGCTGAAGAATGTGCCACAGTCAGGCTTAACGGACAGGTCAACGAAATCTGGTATTCGCCGCCTATTGCTTTTGCTCCCACTTGCATTAATTCAGTCCGTAACGCGGTCGAAACGGTTGACGCAACGGCGATGGAAATTGTGAGTGGGGCAGGTCATGACGCGGTCTACCTGGCACGGGTAGCTCCCACCAGCATGATCTTTATTCCCTGTGAAGATGGCTTGAGCCATAACGAATTAGAAAATGCGACCAAAGCGGACGTTGTTGCCGGAGCCAATGTGCTACTCCACGCTGTGCTGGCGCAAGCGGCTTAAGATTTCAGGAACGCATGGCGAGACATTTGGCGGGGGCAGTGCCATTGCCGTCGCCGCAGTCTGCGCCACGATTGATGTGATTGATGAGGAAGGGCTTGTTGAGAATACGGCCGAGACGCTGCAGAAGTTTGAAGATGGGCTGAAATTGGCTTTGGTGGAAACGGCCGTTTAGAGAAATCATGAATATCAATGATGATAAACTTG
>JAAEOP010000274.1 GCA_024223125.1 Chloroflexota bacterium | reverse complement strand
GTGGTGAACTGTTGACGGTTGCCCACAGCGTCATATTGGTAGGTATATGTGCCGGACAGTACGCCGCTGTAGGCAGCCTGCGTCACCCGGTAAAGCGGGTTATATGAATAGGCCACAACCGTCGTTTCCGGGCTGCCGCCCCCTGGCGGCCGAATCGTTTCTGTAATAACGAGGTGGTTGCCCAACCCGTCTAATTCGTACACGTAATCGGCGTGTAGGGCAGCGGCCGCCGTATCGGTATGAGTACGGCGAATGAGCCGGCTGGCGTCGTCATACAGATCTGTTGTCTCTATACCATTGGGCAACAGCGTGCGTGCCAGGCGGCCGGCCGCATCATATTCATACGTGGTCACGTCTCCATCCCAATCAAATACCTGATACAGACGGTTGTCGGCATCGTAGGTGTTGGTGACGACTCTACCATCTGGATAAATAATTTGTGTACGATTCCCCAACAAATCGTATCCATAGGCTACTGTACCGGTGAAGGGTGTGGTGACGGTAATCAGGCGGTACAGGGCGTCGTATTCGTACCGGGTGAGGCCCACGCTGTCGGTCATGACCCGGCGATTGCCCAGGGCGTCATAGCTGTACTCGACTGTCTCATTGTCGGCTTCGTAAACAATTCGAGTGCGGCGATTCAACCCGTCGTACTCATACCGGGTGACGGCTTTATTGGCGTCTGTCATCACGGTGGTCAGGCCAAGCGCGTTGTATTGGGTGTAAGTCCGCTTGCCCAGGGCATCCTCCACGATAATGGCCCGGTTGAGGTCATCGTAAGTGGTAAGTGTACTGGTGAAGTTTAAAGCGTTGGTGATGACAATCTGGTTGCCCAAAGCATCGTAGACGTATTGGGTCAGCACATTGCTGTCGCTCGTGGGCGCGCCGCCGGTATCGTTTTTTACGCTGGCGATGCGTCGGTTCAGCCCGTCGTATGTATAAGTGGTTGTCACCCCTGCGGCGTCAATCATAGCCACCTGGTTACCCAGAGCGTCATACTGGTAGCTTGTGCTGTTTCCGGCGGCATTGGTGGCGCTGACGACACGGCCGAAATCATCATAGGCCGTTCGGGTAGTGTGCCCCAGGGTATTGGCGGCCGCAACAGCCCGCCCGGCAGCGTCATACGTTGTGCTGTTGGTTACGCCTTCCGGGCTGCGACTGACAATCAGGCGACCCAGATTATCATAGAGGAAATAAGTGGTGTGGTTTTCCGCATTCGTCTGGCTGACGCGCCGCCCCAGAGCATCGTAGGCAGTGACGCTGACAAGCGGCTGCCCATCCAGGGTACGGGTGGTGGTAATTAACCGACCGAGACTATCGTAACCATAACTCATCACATTCCCCAGCGCGTCTTTGGCCCTGATTTGCCGTCCCAGGCCGTCGTAGTTAGTTACGGAACAGAGATTAGTATCCGGCGACAGCGGCGGGAATTGACAATCTGCTTCGTCATCAATGACGGTACCATCCCAATTCGCCACCTGGATGGTAAAGCGGTTGGCCGTATCGTACACGGTCAGATTGGTCTGGTTAAGGGCATTGGTGGCAGTAATAAGATGTCCCTTGTTATCATAGCCATTCAGGTTACAGATGTTTTCGTCACGCTCGTTTGTTGACGCTAAAATGCAATCGGCCGGGGAAGATAGCGTCGCCGGATTCCAATTAATCACCGTTGCTGTTACCCGGTTCAAATCATCGTAGAAGGTGCGGGTCATGCGGCCTAAGGTATCGGTCACAATAACGGTGTTCCCGGCCGGGTCGTAGGCGTAGCGGGAGCAGATGTTGTTGTCCCGAATCGCAGGCAGGCTGTCGCAATCATTCAGGGAGATATTGCCATCCCAGTTGATAATGGTACCCTGGACGCGGTTCAAATCATCGTAGAAGGTACGGGCCATACGGCCTAATGTATCGGTGACAATAATCGTATTGCCGACATCATCATAGGCTGTCAAAGATTCAATATCTTTATCCGGCTCATTGGGGTTGAAGAGGCCATCTTCCCAGTTGCTGACGGTACGATAAACACGGCCGTAATCATCGTAAAATGTCTTGTTGGCAGCGCCATCTACATCGGTGAATGATTCAACACGGCCGTTGAGGTCATGCGTATAGGTGACCATATGCCCGGCCGGATCAATCGAATTCACAAGCCGGTTGGCGTCATCATAAAGAGAAACCGTTTCCTGCCCCAGGGCATTTTCGCTTTGAGATGGGTTGCCGTTGATGTCGGATAGGTGACTTGTAGGCACAATTATGCCGTCTCCGACTCGTTCCTCTGTTAGCAGCCGGTTGTCAGCATCATACGTGTAAAGGATAACGAGATTGGCGCCCGTGACCCCATCTGGAGTGTAATCCTCAATACGCTGAATCAGGTTGCCCTGGGAGTCATATTCGTAAAGAGTGGTTGCCCCGGCCGCATTTGTTTCACTAATCACCCGCCCCATTTCATCTGTAGCATAGCGAGTAATATCTACTCCGCCTGGCTGGATTTCCGTCAAAGCCATGCCATTGGCGTCAAAGTCCTGATATGTCGTTGTCAGAGCCAGACCGCCATCATCTTCAATAACCTGGGTCAACAAACCAGGCAGTGGCGTTACACCGGGTAGGAAAAGGTGGGTGTCGGTAATGGTTGTATAGACGTAACGGGTGATGACACCATTTTTATTCTCTTCTGTTTCTGTCAATCCCAGATTATTGTAGGTATAACGCACCGTCGGTGTGATCCAGTTTCCATTATTATCTTGCACAGGGGGATATTCAATGCGGATTATTTTCCCTTCCTGGTCTACGTTTTCTTCATAATCATAGATGTAGGTGGTGGTACGCCCTAGCGGGTCGGTAATTGTCTTGATCTGATTAAAACGCGGTTCATAAGTCATGACCACTTCCTGGAAGTTGGCCGGGTTCCCCAGGGCGCAGTCGGCAGCGCCCATCCGCCTGGCAGATAGCACATTTCCAAAGGAATCATAGGTGAACTGATCACACGCGCCGTCAGGGTACGTTTGCTGGGTAATGTTATTGGCGCGGTCGCGGGCGTATTGGATCGTGCGACTGGTTGCATCCGTGAATTCAATCCAGTTGCCCCAACGGTTGGTCAGGCCGCTGATACTACCGCGGCCGTAGGTAATGCTGTCTATCAGTTGGGTCGAGGT
>JAAEOP010000273.1 GCA_024223125.1 Chloroflexota bacterium | reverse complement strand
TGAAAGATCTCCCGAGCCATAAGCTCGATGGCCTCTTCTGCGCTCCCGGCGGCTAGAACATCATAGCCTTCAACCTTCAGACTGAACTTAACAGAAGCCAAAACATCTTTATCGTTATCCACCAATAATATGCGTCTGGGCATGTTTGTCATTGTAGTGGCCTCTTAGTACTACAACGAGACTTTGAAATAACGGAGGCAAGAAACCGGGTTTTTTACAAGTTCATCGGCAAATCTGCTGATATTCCAGAATTAATTTGTCGGTCAAACCAATTTGATTACGAAAAACCCGGTTTCTAAAGCGAAGTCTCGTTGTAGTATTAGGAGTTCGAATTATTTATAAGCATAGGTAACGTCATGAGCAACCCCGTCCCCTTGCCTTGTTGCGTATGAGCCAACCTCAGGTCGCCGCCGTAACTACGAGCTACAAAGCGGGCAATGAGCGCACCTTTACCTGTGCCGTCCATCTTCGTGCCTTTAGGCCGGTGGATGATGCCTTTCAGAAAATCAGCCTGGGCATAATCGGGAATACCGTGTCCTGTATCTTCTATGGAAATACGCACCACATCATCAATTTGATGCGTAGAAACTGTTATCTTGCCACCGTTAGGCATAGCCTTTAGTGCATTATTGATCAATTTTTCCAAGGCAACTCGTAACCATTGGGGCGGAATTCTAACGTATATTCCCGAGCAATTCAGATTAAAAACTTTCTTCACATCGTCACGATCGTGACACCAACGCGTGACAACCGTGCTCAATTCCGAATCAATTTCAGTTCCTCCGTTAGCCTCGCCAGGTGTCTCGGAAGGTACCCGGCCGGTGAATTGCACCGTTCGGATACTGTTTGTAACGTCCTCAATACCATCGAGCGCTTGGTCTACCATATCGAGAACATCAGGCGGTATTTTGTATTTAGCCATCCCGCGATGAAGGGCATCAATATAGTTGCCAATACTAAACGTCTTCTGGTTGATGGTATGTTGCCAATCAGCCCCAAAAAGACCCAGCCAAGCCACGGCCTCGGTGGCCAATCCATAATCTCTGGCCTCCTGTAATTCCTCATACTGTTCTGCATTCTGCAAGGCAACAACCGCCATATTAGACAAAGTGATCAACAAGTTTCGATCTTCTCGATCCAAGCCACCCACCTCTTGATGTTCAACATTCAGGACGCCAATGAGCTGTCCTTCACGATGTCCTCCCCGTCGAAGAACCACGGCCAATTCGGAACCGGTCTCACCGGTAGAGTTCACAAAGTCCGGATCCCGGCTTATATCGGAGACTAACTGAGCATCATTCAGCTTTACAGCTCGAACAGTAATACCGGGACCATCCAATGGCATTCTGCCGATCTCGCGTCTCAACCACTCAAGTCGTTCAGTTGGCCAGGCAGCTACAAATTCCAGATGATTTTCTTGCAACAAATGTATTGTGCCAAAGTTAGCTCCGGTCACCGCAACGGCCTGATCCAAAATAGCTTGCAAGACGGCTCCTACCCCCAATCCGGCCCTGGTGCTAGCTTTACCGGCTTCATGCAGCGCTCTCTGTTGCTGCCGGCTCTTTTTCAAACTCTCATACTGTTCCGCATTCCGAATCGCTGCCGCCACTTGGTTGGCCACTGCTTCCAGCAGGCGTTGGTCGTCTTCTTTGAACTTGCCCGGCTCTGAACTCTCAATATCCAATACGCCTACTAACCGTTCGCCCAACAAAATCGGCACCGTCAGTTCAGACCGTGTGGTTTGTAACATCTCTAAGTAACGGGGCTCAGTCTTTACATCCGGGACGTTGAGAGCTTGTTTATGTTTTGCTACCCAGCCACAAATGCCTTGACTGCTTTTGATCATCATCTGGCCTTGTCTCCCTTTTACGTCAATCGACAGTTCAAACTTTTCAGGATATAGGAAGTGTAGATTATGGCTCACCTCATCGTATAGCAGCACATTAGGCCAAATATCGGCTCCAAAAATCGCCTTCAGTTGCGTATACAGTGTGTCGAGGACTGTTTCAAGCTGAAGCGATTGGCCAACTTCCTGCCCAATTCGGGTCAACATCTCCAACCGTTCTCGCACCCGACGTAGAAGTCGGG
>JAAEOP010000272.1 GCA_024223125.1 Chloroflexota bacterium | reverse complement strand
TGCCCTGTATCGTCACCCGACAATAAAAACAATTACGGTGCGGCATGAGCAAGGAGCTGCTTTCATGGCTGATGGGTATGCCAGAGCGACGGGCAAACCGGCGGCCATCATAACGCTGCCCGGCCCCGGCTTGACCAACGCTATGACTGGTTTGGGGGAAGCGTTCTACGATTCGTCGCCGGTATTGGTGTTGTCCACGCAAGTGAACCGGACGTTTATTGATAAGGACGCCGGGCTGCTGCATGAAATGACGGGGCAGTTTGAGATGTTGTCGCCGCTGATGAAGTACAGTGAACGTATTACGGATGGCGGCGAGATTTCGGCCGTTTTTCACCGGGCGATGACGGCGCTGCGAAACGGCCGTCCCCGTCCTGTTCAGATAGAGATTCCGCGTGATATTCAGGTAGAGACGGTGGAATGGGGTGGCGACATCCCCCCTGCGCAGCTTGAACGGGTTTCGCCGCCGGACGATCAGATTGAAGAAGCGGCAAACGCATTGCGGCAGGCAGAACGGCCGTTACTCTTTGCCGGTGGCGGCGTTGTTAGCAGCGCAGCCAGCATTGAACTGGTGCAGTTAGCCGAGCGATTGGGTGCGCCTGTGTTGACAACCGGTATGGGCGTTAGTGCCATTCCCGGCGACCATCCGCTGGCCTGTGGCGTCTCCTGGATTGCCGCCGCTGACATCCGTCCACTTATCGCCGCCTGTGATACCCTGTTGGCGGTCGGCACACGTTTCAACGAGGGGATGACACACGGTTGGGATTTGCTGCTGCCACCAGTCACGATTCGCATTGACATAGATGCGGCCGAAATTGAGCGCAACCTGCCCATGCAGCAGAAACTGATTGGCGATGCGAAAGTAATACTGGCCGCCATGGACGACAAACTGGCCGCCTGGGAGATTGATCGGGGCGGTAAAATGCACCCGGCTCTGGCTCAGGCACGTACCGATTTCCGCACTGCGCTTACGGCCAAACTAGGCAGCACCGCGCCCTGGATGCGCACTCTGCGCGACGCGCTTCCTCACGATGCCATTATTAGCTGCGACATGTCGCTGTTTTGGGCCGATATGCTGGGTATTTTTCCTATCTATCAGCCACGCACGATGTTGTTTCCCTGGGGATTTGGTACGTTGGGGTTTGGCCTGCCGGAAGCAGTAGGGGCAAAGTTGGGCTTGCCAGATCGGCCGGTGATGGCGATTTGTGGCGATGGGGCATTTTTGTTTACAGGGATGGAGTTGGCAACGGCCGTTCAATATAAGCTTAACATTCCCGTCATCGTGCCCAACAACAACGCCTATGGGATGATCAAGGTGCAGCAGCGAGATCAGTTTGATGAACAGTTTACGGCCGTTGATCTGCAAAATCCAGATTTTGTTGCCCTTGCCCGCGCTTTTGGCGCATATGGCGAGTATGTCACCACTCCAGAAGGTTTGCGCGAGGCGCTTATTTGTGCGCTTGCTGCTGATAAACCAACCATCATTGAGATCCCTTGGGGATGGACGTGGGGAAATGAGGAATAAGGATGAAAATATACGTACAGGGGCGTTCTATAGAAGAAGCCCAGCAGGTATCCGGCATGACAGAAATAATTAAAGTTGGTTCCAATGAAAACGTCTTAGGTCCTTCGCCAAAGGCCCAGACTGCTATTGAGGACGTATTGACTGATGTGCATCTTTACCCGGAAAGACACGAAGATGCCCTTTTGCAAAAAATCGCTGGTCGGTTGGGTAGCAACCTGACAGAAGCCAATTTTATCTCCGGCAATGGCTCGTGCGATGTACTTCGGATGATTACGCAGACGTTTATCCGACCGGGCAAAAAAGGCTTGATCGCTGCGCCAACATTCAGCATGTATGACTTGCTGGTTAATATGTTTGGTGGCAAATCACAGCTTGTTCCCCTTGAAGATTACACGGTTGATCTGGATGGACTGGCGGAGGCCGTTGGTGAAGATGTATCCCTCATTTTTGTGTGCAATCCGAATAATCCCACCGGGACCATTGTAACGCATGAACAGGTTGAGGCATTTCTGGCAAAAATTCCTCCCGGTATCGTGATCGTTTTCGACGAAGCGTATATGGAGTTCGTAGATGATCCGGCATTCCCGCGTATGACGGAATTTATTGCCGCAGGCCATGATGTGTTGGTCACACGCACATTTTCCAAGCTGCATGGTTTGGCTAGCTTGCGTGTAGGCTATGGTTTCGGCCGGGTTGATTTAATGGAAAGGGTGCGACAACATAAGCTGCATTTTAACAGCGGCCGCCTAGCTTATCTGGGCGCAGCTGCAGCCGTAGACGATGAAGAACATATTCAGAAAAGTCTGGAGATGGTGCGAAACGGCCGTCAACAATTCTACCGCGCCTTTGCTGAGATGGGTCTTGGCTACCTACCCACACAAAGCAACTTTATCTTCCTCACCAATTTACCAATGGATGCCAATGCCGTCTGCGATGAAGCGATGAAGTACGGCATCATCCTGCGTCCCACCAACCCCTTCGGTCTGCCCGACAACATCCGCATCACTATCGCCCGCCGGGAAGAAAACGCACGGGTAATTGAGGTATTGCGTGAGATTTTGGGGAATGGATAGGGAGATATACTGCACGCGGTCATAAAATGGCATTTTGAACTAGCGGGGGCATTTGGGCCCCACAATATTTTTTTCGGAGATTATGACGTTAAGAGAGTGTTTAGGTTTGTCTACTCGACAGAACTCGGCGTATAATACTCGATGTACAATGTCTATTATACGTCGGGTAGGGCCAATTCCAGAAAATAATGATCCCGAATTGATGCCATTTCGGGAATTGGCTGGAGGCTTTTTCAAAACGGGTAGGATCATTTAATTTTTGAAAAAGCCTATAACAAATTTGGCATTGGGCAAAGATAGCACCGTCATCGTTATCACTGAATTCTACCAGCCACACATCGGCCGTAAGCGTTTCCACCACTGCGCCAACTTCACCACATCACAAGTTGTGGTTTTGAAAACGTTCAGCTTCTTTGCCACACAATCCAGTTTACAAAAATTCATCCAGCAAATTTTCCCAGATATGGGTGATTTTCTTAAGCAAGGGGGCAGTTACCGGCCAGTAAGCTCGATCATCCATAATATGATTTTCATAGAAGTTATAAATCCCCTCTGCTAATCTCTCGGTATAGGCATCGCTATCCTCTTGGCGCCGCCACCACTCAGGCGCTGCCACAAGCGGTATGGAACCCGCTGCCAAATCGTATACAGCCCCACACAGTTGACTCGAAAGTACGGCAGTGCCCAACTGCTGCGCTTCAATTAATACATTCGGGCCACAATCTAAAACAGAGGGACAGATC
>JAAEOP010000271.1 GCA_024223125.1 Chloroflexota bacterium | reverse complement strand
CCCCATACACCCCTTTTTTCGGCTTCATCTCGCCTCGGCTAAGTAGTTACCAAAACGCTATGAAACAGAAATTTCCATCTTTTTGCACCCCTATCAGTGGGAGACAGCGTCAAATTTGTTATTACCGCTTTATTTTCTTATCTTCCATTAGCACAGTAAGTGACCTTTTCCCCTGCCCACTAATGTACCAAAAACATCTCTTTGGCCCCCGCTACAAATACCCTCGGCCCCGCTGGCCGGGGGCATTTACATTTTGCTTTTAACTTGTTTGCGTGCAGACAAGCATTGCCCCTAATGCTATTGCAATGTTAGCATTGCTAAGGTTTGGGCTTGCAAAAAACCCGTGAACGCAATACCTGCCCCAGCAACACACCCAAACAGAAAGAGAGCGTGTGCGGAAGGCATTTTATGCCTTCCGCACACGCTCTCTTTTTTTGTGCTATTCGCTATTAGGCCGGGGTATTGATTGCTTTTCGAGTACTTCGCGGGGCCTCGATCAGGCGGCGGGGCTGCGTTTGCCGGCGGCTCACTTTCTTGGCCTTCCGGTAGTCGCTGGCGGTTTGCAGCATGCGGGCGTAGCGTTCGTTTGCGTTCTGGCGGGTGATTTCAGGGTGGTTCATGATTTTATCTCCGTAATATCCGAAGTGCGGGTGGGGAAGCCAGGGGGCTTGCCTAGGCGGGCGTGCCTGTTTCCAGGGTTTCGGTCTGCCCGGTTGGGTGCGAGAATTTGCTCAGGAAGGTGCGGACAGCCGTGGTCAGGGTGTCTGCGCCAGCAACTTTCTTGGCTTTTCGGTAGTTGTCAGCTTCGTTCAACATGCGGGCGTAACGTTCGTTTGCGTTCTGGCGGGTGATTTCGGGGTGGTTCATGGCTGTGCCTCCGTTTTGAAATTTGTTTGT
>JAAEOP010000270.1 GCA_024223125.1 Chloroflexota bacterium | reverse complement strand
GTCATCAAGGCCGACACTTTTTCCGCCAAAGCTACAGTGATAAATTGATTGATAGAAATATTCTCCTGCTTTGCCAGATCACGGACAGTATCATGTAGATAATTCGGTAATCGTAAACTGAGTGTACTCATGCTATCTCACCTATCTTTTGTAGAAATTCTTTTGGTTTTATCACACCGATACCAAATTCTTCTTCTACTCCGTAAAAATCGCGCATATTGAAGGTAATAATATAGTGGCATCTCGCCGCTACAGCTAACTCTAAAACCATATCATCCTTTGGATCCCTCAAAAATGGTCGCCAAAGATAGAAAATTTTCTGACGATTCGCTACCGTGCAAATATAATCAATAATATCGTCTACTTCCTCCGCCAAGAGGGAAATACTATCTAACTTTCGCTTCGCTACATCTTCATATTCGAGAATAAGCGGCACGGATATATTGCTGCCAAATTTGCCGCCATCTATGAGTGATAGCAATTTATACGAAGCTCCATGTTGTGAATAGAGAGCCGCAAAAAAAACATTGGTATCAATGACGATTTGATATTCGTCCATAGTAGTATTATATATGATACCGACATGTTGTCAATGTGTCAAAATCGAGTTCAGGCCAAAATTTAGATCACGCTTGTAACGTGACAAAGCATGTGCTGGATAAACTTGCTATACGGAAACGCCCTTTCCTGCGAAGAACGCCCTCTACACAGATTTTATGGGCGGAATTGGTTGGCTGAGCAAGATAGAATAATCCAGTCTATCCTGTTTATCTTGTCCAAAATGGCAATACCACAACAGTCGACAAATAAGTCAGGTGACTGTCACTGGACATCGGGTTTCAGAAGTTCTCAAAACCCAGAAACAGTGACAGTCACCTCTTCTGCGGGTAATTTTTACTCTACTGCCTAAAATGAGCCAACCGGAGAGAAGCTCACATTACATCCCATTCTCAGGGAAATACACGAGCAGGAATACTTGGAGCAATTATGGAAAAAAGGAAACTAAAGGATGCATGCACATTAGCAGCTTTCATATGGGTTCTCTTTGGCCTTCTGCTCTATGTCGTGTCCTATTACACGGGAAATCTTGTAAGCTCCGAACATGCTGAAGAAGCGCAGATTACAAATTTCTCCGTTTGCTATGGCCCCGATCCAAATACCGGTAAACTAATATATCCAAATGGCGGATATATATCTGGCATATCTGGCGAGGCGAAGATTTACGCGTGCGGGCATTTAGAGACAAAATATCCGTTACCCATTCAGTTCCATTGGTATGATGAGGGTTTTCCTGAAACCCCGGGCACAGTGTACTCGAGCTCCGGCGAAGTCAGGTTCGCTACAGGGTATTTTTATGATGAGCTAAAGCTGGATGAGCCGCTAGCGCCTGGAAAGTATCGGTTGCTAGCCGCAGTTGGGCGAACCAGGATGGCGTCACTGGCATTTGAAGTGAGCGAGTAAAGCCCATCGCATTGGGCTGCTGCGAGGATATGATATGTTTGATTACGCTTGGATTCTTTTAATCTTCACTACGACAATTAACGCCTACTATTTGAAGGCGCGTTCCCAGAAATACATAAGCGCACACCCCGAATTGCAAGAGGGATATGATAAGCTGTTCAAGGGGTATCTCATTTACCTTAACATTCCGTGGGTAATCATTGGCCTCGGGATGATTTTTGGCAAAGTGCCAGACTTTCTCAGCTTTTTTGAGCCGCGAGAAGGAAATCCATTTGTACTCATCTTCCACGCTGCCTTTGTTATTCTATTATTGCTCAGTGTTTGGTGGATATATTTCAGGGGCGGCGCTGAGTTTTTAGTCAAACACCCCGGCATTTTCAGGCGAGAGCTTCAATCTCCAACCACCGTCAAAGTCTTTTATGCAGTAGCGCTTGCCGGAAGTGTCTTCGCAATGATTCGTATGTGGAGCCAGTAAGTTTGCCTCGTTCCCGTACTTCTGCGAAAACACTGACCTTCATCCAATCCTCACCACAAAGGGCACGAAGGAACACAAAGTTTTTTTCTTCGCGCTCCTTCGTGCCCTTCGTGGATCATCTTTTCACCTGCGTTAAATTCCCTCACCCCTCACCAAATCAACCGGCCAGCGCTGCCCGCGGTAAAACACATTGAACGCCACCCGCCGCCAATGAGCGGGGAAACGCGGCTTAAACGTGGGGCCGTCCGCCGTGAGACGCATCCCGGCAAACCCAAAAGCCACCGCCCCCCACAACCCGCCCGCCGATGCCGCGTGAATGCCGTCCCCCGCGTTTCCGCGCACATCCAGCAAATCTGCGCGCGCCGCGCGCATAAAATGTTCATAAGCCAGTTCCGGCTGCCCCATCCGGCACGCAGCCCAGGCGTGCATCGCCGGGCCGAGCGACGAACCATACGAGTGGTCCGTAATCGGCACATAATAATCCCAATTGGCCTGCCACGTCTGCTGGTCAAACTCATCTTCCAGCAAACACAACAATGC
>JAAEOP010000269.1 GCA_024223125.1 Chloroflexota bacterium | reverse complement strand
TTTAACGTTATTCTGACCGTAACTGATGACAAAGGGTTGCAAGGCGCGGTTAACCACACTATCAGCGCTGAACCTGAAGCACCGCAACCGACCGATACTCCCGAAACGCCTGCCCAACCTCCAATCGCAGCGATCAATGGTCCGGATCTGGGAGAAGTAAATGAATCGCTTACGTTTGATGGCAGCGCTTCGCAGCCCGGCAGTGGCGGCCCGATTGTAAGGTATCAGTGGGAGTTTGGTGATGGAAACAGTGATGGCAGCGGTCCCGTGGTCAATTACACCTACGCCGCACCGGGCAGCTTCACCGTAAAATTAACGGTTAAGGATGAGCAAGGCGTCACCGGCATGACCGAATGGCCGGTCCAAATCTCTGCGGCAGTGGAGCCACCGCCCGAACAAACAGAAGAGGCGCCGGAACCAACCTCTGAACCATAATTCGATGATGAACGAGTCGAAAGCTCTGGGTTCTGTTGACATTTCAGATTTTATGTCATTTCGAGGAGCTTGCGACGAGAAATCTTTACTATGTGGAAACGATTTATGAAGACTAATAGCTCTCGCAACAAAATCTGGATAGTCGTTGGCGTTAGTACGGCCTTGCTGCTTTTTCTCTTTGCATTTTTTATTGATCTGGGCGACCTGGTCAGGCTATTCAAGGCGATCAACTGGTGGAATTTTATTGGCGTAACCGCCGTTTTGCTGGCGGGTTACATCTTTCTGACTATCCGGCTCAGATACATTCTGCTCAATGAACCGGGCTGGGAAGAGACCTTTTACGCTAACAGTATTGGTTTTATGTATCACATCGCCCTCTTTGTACCGGCCATGGTGGCCAGGGTGGTAGCGATAGGTATGGTCACCCCTATCTCGATGCCGCAAGCCTACTCGGCCTTGCTTGTTGAACGCTTGCTGGAACAGGTGATGCGTTTGTCGGCCACAATCTTGGTAGTTTTACTGCTTTCTTCAGAGCAAACGCATCCAACCACGTCCATTGGCGGCACGCTTATTTTTGTTATTGTCCTGTTTGGGGCAATTTTTTGGACAGTACGCCATCGTGAACGGGTGATAGATACGCTGACCTTTCGGCTAAGTCGCTGGGGATATTTTAGCAAAGAGCAGATACGCAGCACAACCTCAACGATGCTTCAGAGTTTGGATGCCATTAGCTCGGGCCGCCACCTGATGGTCAACTTGCTGCTGTCTTATGCAGCCTGGATTAGCTTTTTTATCTTTCACTATCTGGTGCTGGCCGCCCTGCCGCTAAAATTATCAACCAATCAAATGCTGCTCATTGCCGCAGCGGTTCTGGCCGTTATGCCGCCTTCGGTAAATGTGATGTTGGTTGTTTATCATGTCATCGTGATTGTTTTGCTGGTAACGTTTCAGCTAACCAACACGACGGTGGCTGCCACCTATGCCATCATCCTCCACCTGATTCAAATGATTTGTTGGACAATTTTGGGTATGGGGGCCTTACGCCGGACGGGGCTGAAACGCCGACAAATAATAGATGAGATTAAAAGTTATCTCCACAAAGGATCAGAAGCATTGGAAGCAGGTAATGCCTAGAATCTGCCGGTCTGCAGGGTTGTTTTCAGTTCTAAAGATTCTGCGGGTGTCATTGCGAGGAAGCGAAGCGGACGAAGCAATCTTCTGCCTGCAAGGCGGGGATTGCTTCGGCAAAATGCGCCTCGCAATGACATATAACCGTAGAGATGAACAGCTCTGCGGCCTGAGTAGGTTTTATTTGATAGGAAATGTTATGACAACACTAAAAACGCACCACCTTACCTTTACCCGGCTATTGGTCGGCACGGCCAGCCTGGCCATAATTATTGCAACCATGACCCTGGCTGCGCCGTATATCAGCCCGGTTTTGTTGGCTCTTTTTCTGGCCATTTTGTTTACACCTATCTTGCATTGGCTGCGAAAAAGGGGGTTATCCACCGGCCTGGCCTTACTGGCGATGATCATCGGCGTCATTGTTCTGGGGCTGGCCTTGACCTGGTTTCTCAGCGCCTCGTTTGAACAATTAGCCGACAGCCTGTCCACTTATCAAGCCCAATTTCAGGCCTGGGTAGCCGACGCCCAGGCAACCCTAGCCAGTCAGGATCTTGAGCCGTCCGGTATCAAGCGGGGCGCCGCTGATATCGAAGAAATGGTTCAATCATTTGTTAATTATTTGAGCCGGCTGGGCAATTTGGCCGCTACGGCAATTTTCATAGTGGTGACCATCATTTTTGCTTTGCTAGAGGCGCCAAAACTTAGCTCAACCTTGCAACAGAGCCTGGGCGAGGATCATATTTTGGTGGTTCGCAGTGCAGATTTTAGCCAAAGCGTTGTCCGTTACTTTGGCCTGCGCACCCTGGTCAACCTGATTACCGGGGGTCTGGTGACAATCATGCTGTGGGTATTGGGCATTGATTTCGCCTTACTGTGGGGTGTGTTAACCTTTTTTCTCAGTTATGTACCTTATCTGGGCATAACTTTAGCCACAATTCCAGCGGTGCTTTTGGCCTGGGCACAGTACGGCATCGGTATGGCCATTGTGGTGATTATTGGGGTGATGATCATCAACGGTGCTGCCGAAAATGTGGTTGCGCCTAAATTAATTGGTCAGGGGTTAAAGGTATCACCGCTGGTGGTTTTTCTGTCATTTATGTTATGGAGCTGGATTTTGGGGCCGTTGGGTATGTTTTTATCCATGCCCTTAACCGTGATTTTAATGTTTTTGCTGGACAGCTTTGATAGCACGCGCTGGGTAGCCGACCTGATGGTCGGCTCAAGCAAACCGCCGGGCGATACCGGCCAGGAGGCATAAGTAGTATGCAAAAGGAAACATCGATGACTTTAGATTTTGATCGCAAAAATATCCCCAGCGATGCCGGAGCCGGGTTGACCTTGGCTATGGTCGCCATTCCCGACTCGATTGCCTCGGCTATTCTGGCCGGCGTTAATCCGGTCTTCGCTTTTAACTCAGTGATGGTCGGGATGCCGGTATCCGGGCTGTTCACCGGTTCGCAATTTATGAACTGCGTCCTGACCAGCGCCATGATGCTGGTTGTGGCCGGCGCGGTGGCCGGTACCGGTGAGGCGGATATGGCCCCACTGCTGGTTACACTAACCATTCTGGTGGGCCTCTTTCAGTTGCTGCTGGGTGTGCTTAAGCTGGGCGGTTTGGTCCGCTTTATCTCCAATGCGGTTATGACCGGCTTTTTTACGGGCATTGCCGTCACCATTATCCTGAGCCAGCTTGGCGATTTAACCGGCTATGAGAGCGAAGCCGGCAGCAATGTAGCCCGGGCCATCGACCTGCTGTTTAATTTGCGGGAAATCCATCTCCCCTCATTGGTAACCGGTGTGGCTACAATCGCCATAATTATTTTTTTGGTTCGGACACCGCTCAAAAACTATGCTCTAATTCTGGCTTTACTGGTAACGTCGTTGGTTGTTTCGTTGATAGGGCTTGAATCGGTGCATCTGGTGGGCGATAGTTTCGACATCTCCGGGGCGTTGCCCAGCCTGGCCTTGCCCAGCCTGGCCTTAGTACCAAAGCTGCTTCTGCCGGCCGTTGCCATCGGGTTGATTGGCCTGATTCAAGCCGCCGGCGTCAGCCAAAGCATCCCCAACCCGGATGGTAAGTATGCGGATCCATCACGTGATTTTACCGGGCAGGGCATTGGTAACACCGCGACTGGCTTTTTTCAGGGGTTACCGGTCGGCGGTTCGTTGGCCGGGACAGCTTTGGCCGTTAGTGCCGGGGCCAAATCGCGCTGGGCTAACATATTTGCCGGTCTCATTTTTATTATCCTGGTCTTGCTTTTTGGCAATTTGGTGGAGAAAATCGCGGAACCGGCCATTGCTGCCTTGTTAATTATTGCCGGCCTGGAGACCATCAAGAAGGATCGCATCGCCGATGTGTGGGATGTGGGGATGGGGCCACGGCTTATTATGGCCTTTACATTTGTAGCTACATTGGTACTGCCCGTGCAATGGGCCGTTATATTGGGTGTGGCCCTTTCATTTGTGGTACATATAGCTCGCGCTTCCGCCGATATCGAGGTTAAAGAAGTAATGCGACAGGCAGACGGCACCTTTCAGGAAAAACCGGCACCCGAACAACTCAGCGCTAATTCTATTACAACGCTTCAGGTGTGGGGCCACCTTTTCTTCTCCGGTGCTTTCACCCTGGACGAACGCCTGCCTGAGGTGGGAAATGCACAGCGGGCCGTGGTTATTTTGCGCATGCGGGGTCGCTCGCAGATTGGCAGCACCTTGATCAAGGTACTGGAACGGTACGCGCAGCAACTGCAAGCCAACGGCGGCAAGCTGATGCTGGCCGGCGTGGGCGAGCATGTATTGGATCAACTCCGCAAGACCGAAACATTTGAAACCATTCCCGAGGAAGACATCTTCATGGCCACAGATACGTTGGGCGGCGCCACGGTAGAAGCCTTGGCCGCAGCAGAAAAATGGTTGGAGGAATAACGTGCAAGCAAAATCAGAAACCCGTTCCCTAAAGTCTTTTATGCCTATTTTAGATTGGCTGCCTAAATATGATAAAACCTGGCTGCGCGGAGATATTATTGCTGCAATAACGGTCTGGGCCTTGGTTGTGCCCGAAGCAATGGCCTATGCCGGCATCGCCGGCATGCCGCCCGAAACCGGGCTGTACGCCGCCCCACTGGCGTTGGTAGCCTACGCCATATTGGGCACTTCGCGCCATCTTAGTGTCGGCCCCAGCTCAACCGTGGCGGCGCTGTCGTTTAGCGTCGTGGCCGGTATGGCTATGGCCGGTTCAGAAGAGTTTGTGTTCTTAACCATTGTCCTGGCCATAGTCACCGGTCTGTTGCTGATCATTTTTGGCCTGTTGCGCCTGGGTTTGCTGGCAGATTTTCTCTCCCGGCCGGTGCTGGATGGCTTTGTGGTCGGGGTAGCGCTCTCCATTGCCATTGGCCAGATCGGTAAGATTTTTGGCTTTGAGCCGACACCCATCCTTGATTTTCTGCCCGGGTTGGCGGCCTATTTTCGTAACATCAGCCTGACGCACTGGCCCACCTTTGTTGTTGGCGTTATCAGCCTGAGCCTGCTGTTTGCCCTGCACAAATATGTCCCCAAGATACCGGGGCCTTTGGTGGTTCTCTTCCTGTCCATCACAATTTCCGGCCTGCTCGATTTTGAAGCGCAAGGAATTCACATCGTTGGGGAGATTCCCGCCTCTCTGCCGCCCTTTGGTCTGCCGGAGGGGATGTCACTACAGCAGATGTTGACCATGATTCCGGGCGCAGTCGGGGTGGCTCTGGTAGCCTTTGCCGAGTCGGTGGCGATTGGCCGCTCACTGGGCAACCGCTTTGGCTATGAGGTAAAGGCTGATCAGGAGCTACTCGCGGTGGGTGTAGCTAACTTAGGCTCGGGCTTTAGCGGCGGGTTTACCGTGGACGGCAGCATGTCGCGCACATCCGCAGCTACCGAGGCCGGTGTCAATTCGCAGATGGCTTCGCTCATCTCCGCCGTCGCGATTCTGATTACGGCTGTGGCCCTAACGCCGCTCTTCCATTATCTCCCGGAGGCAACGCTGGGCGCAATAGTCATTCATGCCGTCTGGCACAACATCAACCTGCGCAAAGTTACCCAATATTGGCACATTACGCGCCTCGATTTTTTTACGGCGCTGGTGGCATTTCTGGGGGTATTGCTGTTGGGGATGTTGGCCGGGCTGTTGTTGGCGGCTTCGCTAGGCTTGGTTGTGCTGTTATTTGGCACAAAGCAGCGGGCCACTGCCGTGTTGGGCCGGGTGCCGGACACAATTATGTACCGCAATCTGGAGAATTATCCCGATGGACAAACCTATCCCGGTCTGCTCATCCTGCGCTTTGACGGGATGCTGTTTTTTGCCAACATGCCAGATTTTGTCGCGGCTACCCGGGAGGCTATTCGGGCCGCTGACCCGCCCCCGAAAGTCATTCTAATCGATGGGGAATCGATGAATGGGATTGACGCCACGGCCGTGGTGACGTTGAAAGAGTTGCAGCGCGAGGTAGCGCGCACCGGTCGGGAAATCTGGTTGGCCCGGATGAAAACGGAAGTTTTACAGGTTATGGAACGGGCAGACCTGACAGATATCATTCCGGCAGAGTACATCTTTTCCGATGTTCAGGATGGTGTCGAGACCTATCTGTCCAGGTATGGTACGTCATCAGATGATGGGTAGCTTGGCGGAGGCGGCCGTGTGTTGTTTCCAACCCCGTTCCCAAACTCCAGTTTG
>JAAEOP010000268.1 GCA_024223125.1 Chloroflexota bacterium | reverse complement strand
TGCAATCCGGGTCCTGGTCGCCCCACGGATAGGCGCGTACCGTTGTGCCTCGCGCTGCTTTTTCCCATTCCGCTTCGGTGGGCAGCCGCTTGCCCGCCCAGGTGCAGTAATCATTCGCCCTGTACCAATCCACATGAATCATCGGGTAATCGGCATAGGTGGGGTTGTCATAGTAGGAGGGGCAGGTGAAGGATGAAAAATTTGTCGGCGGGCTGCAAGTTCCGGCGTTTACATATTGGGCATATTGGGCGTTGGTCACTTCGTATTTGTCCATGCTGTAAGCGTCCAGATATACCGTGTGCAAGGGCAGTTCATTTGAGTAACACGAAAAGCCGCCGTTATGCGCTGGGTCGCAGCCCATCTGGACCTGGTGGGCACTTCCGTTGTGTCGGGGATGATTGGCGTTAAAGAGCTGCTGATAACCGGCAAAAACAGATCGTTGGTAGCCTGGTTTTTAGCTGAGGCCGGCGAGGTTAAGCGGCCTGACGAGGTGATACTCAGCACGGCCGCAAGCAAGACCACAATACCAATGAATAAATTTGCAAATCTTGGAATTTTCATTTAGGCAACCTCCTGGGAAAACTGGCAACATGGGTTGCATTTGCCAACACTGAAATAGATGACAGCCAGCATACCATGACGTTAACATTCTTTCAGTGACATTTATCATCACTTTGCGTTTTCAGTTTTCAGCTGTTGCGTCTGGAATCCATGTCATCCGTGTATCCATATCCCCCCATCGCACTCTATCTCGTATCTGGCGAATGTGCGACGGCCGTGTACGACAACAACCGCCAATCATCACCGCCCCCATTTTGCGCCATTCCCGGCTCATCGTGCCAAAAGCAGATGGCTCCGAATCGCCTCGCCAGGCTCTGTTGACCACATCATACCGCTCCCCGGAATTTGGGTAAACGAGGATGTGTTTGTGGGTAACAGCTTGCACGGCCGTAATCAATTCTGGCATCAAACGCGGCGGCGTACAATTCACGCCGATAGCGGTAACATTAGGCGCCCCGTTCAGCAGTGCGGCTACTTCGATAATGGGGGCGCCGTCGCTGATATGACGGCCGTCGCGGGCGGTAAAGCTAACCCAGGCCGGTATCTGTGGTGTTTCTTGCAGCAGACAGACATATGCCTCTGCTTCC
>JAAEOP010000267.1 GCA_024223125.1 Chloroflexota bacterium | reverse complement strand
GTCAAAAGAGGTGGAACCGAAGAACCTTGTGAGCGAATTGTTCACGCAGGGCTCTGTGGGGGGGGCGGCAGGTAACTGCTGCCTCTACCCGGCAAGCGGAATTGGAAAGCACGGTTTTTATTGGCATTACTTGGGCCTGTGAAGGTATCAGGGCTACAAAGTCCCGTCGCTAAACTTTCCAATCCGCTTATTGGCGGCGTTAGCTTGGCAAAAAACAGAACTTGGTGTTTCAAACCATCAGAATATTTCAACGTTTTTGCGCAATACTAATCTTGCTATTTCTGCTCAGCAGTCCCATTATCGCTTACGTGATTAGCTACGAGGCGATCATAACCACTGTTGCAGGCAATGGATATATGGGATTTTATGGTGATGGTGGTCCGGCATCTGACTCATTTTTGAATTTTCCGTATGGAATAGCATTAGATGACGATGGTAATATCTATATTGCAGACTCAATTAACCATCGCATTCGTAAAATAATCACTCCAACTGGCGTTATTACTACAATAGCTGGAAATGGAACTGCTTGTTCTCCTTCAACAGATATGTGTGGTGATAATGGGTTTGCTTCAGACGCACAGTTAAATACCCCAACTGATGTGGCGGTAGACAAAGAGGGAAACGTCTACATTGCGGATTGGCATACCAACCGCATTCGGAAAGTGGTTGCTGCAACGGGTATCATTACCACAATAGCAGGTAGCGGAAATGGTGGTTTTGGCGGTGATAATGGGCTTGCCGTAAATGCTCAACTTGGCGCACCGTGGGGGATAGCGGTTGATAGTCAAGGTGATATTTATATTGCTGACTCTGGTAACAATCGCATTCGGAAGGTGATTTCTTCAACAGGAATTATTACAACAGTAGCAGGAAACGGAACACCTGATTTTGGTGGTGACAATGAGTTTGCCGTAAATGCTCAACTGTACGCTCCCAAAGATGTGGATTTTGATGGAGAAGGCAATCTTTATATCGTTGATCGGCTCAACCATCGTATTCGAAAGGTGATTTCTTCAACAGGAATTATTACAACAGTAGCTGGTAATGGGAATTGTAGTTTTGGTGGGGACAACGGGCCAGCAATTTCTGCACAGATATGTTCACCTCGTGGTATTGCTATAGACAAATTGGGAAGTATTTATATCGCAGACTCAATTAACAATCGTATTCGGAAGGTGATTTCTTCAACAGGAATTATTATCACCGTAGTTGGAGGTGGGACTACTCTTGGAGATAATGGGCCAGCTTCTGCTGCTGAATTGGACTTTCCCTGTGGGGTAGCGGTGAAAGATGACGCAAGTGTTTTTTTTATCGCTGATAGTCACAATCATCGCATCCGAAAGGTGGCTTACTATCCATTGGAAGAGACGTATCTACCAATCGTAGTAAAGTAATCGGCACACCTTTCCACCCACTTATTGCGGACACGACACCGCAAACGGTGGTCGCAAAAGTGTGCCGGATAGAGGTTTGATCGTTTGAAAAGAAAAGGGCATCGTGCCTTTATTTAATTTGGAGTTGGCGTCGCTGGCAAAATTGCTCAAAAGTGAAATTGACTGTGCCAGCAACCACGGCATCATGCCTCCGTCAGGTGGTGGAGTCTTCGGGTTTGTAGCTGCCGGTTTGGCAAAGTTGGGTGAAGAACAGCTTTGCCAAAGTAAATGTTTATCCACCGGGCCAAGCTAAGTTACAGTCGACGGGAGCGGCGACGCTCCCGCCTCTGCTCCAAATCCGTGCGTGCGAGTTTCCCAGCACACGGCTCCTGAATATTCGGGCTGTTGTCATCAGCACGGCCTAAACCGTTACCAGAGTAGGCCACTTGGCAAATGTACTGTTGGGGCAACTGGCTT
>JAAEOP010000266.1 GCA_024223125.1 Chloroflexota bacterium | reverse complement strand
GTTGGATACGGAGCCGGCCGTCAAAATTGCGCCCGCCCCTTTCCGCGCCGATGATCTGCGGGGGCGGGTCGTTTTTGAGGATGTTTCCTTCCATTATGATGGGCTGGAAGCGAGCGCACATGGCCGTTTCAACGAAGACGGCCACACCACGCGACACGGCGGTGGGGATGTGTTGACCAATCTCAGTTTTACCGTCGAACCCGGTCAGCAGGTCGCCATTTTGGGAGCGACTGGTTCCGGTAAGAGCAGTCTAATCAATCTCATCCCCCGTTTTTATGATGTCCATAACGGCCGTATTCTCATTGATGATGTGCCTGTCCGCGACTGGGAACCGGAAGCGTTGCGCCAGCGGATCGGGGTCGTGCTGCAACAAACGACGCTGTTTAGCGGCTCCGTCTTCGAGAATATCGCCTACGGCCGTCCCGGTGCCATGCTAGATGAGGTCATCGCGGCGGCAGAAGCGGTGCAAGCCCACGACTTCATCACCGCCCTGCCCGACCAATATGACAGCTACATCGAAGAACGGGGCAGCAATTTGTCGGGCGGGCAAAAACAGCGCATCGCCATCGCCCGCGCCCTGCTCATCTCGCCCCGCATTTTGATTATGGACGACAGCACCAGCGCGGTGGACATGGAAACGGAGGCCAACATCCAAGCCGCCTTGGACAGATTGATGTCCAATCGCACCACATTCATCATCGCCCAACGGATTACGTCGGTATTACGGGCGGACAAGATATTATTGTTGGAACACGGCCGTTTAGTCGCCGAAGGAACCCACGACGAACTGCTCGCCCACAGCCCCATCTATCAAGAAATTTATCAATCCCAATTGGGCGATGACCCCGTAGAGACGCCCCGGCGGGGCGTCTCTACCCGTCAGGGGGCAAACCAATGACCACAAAACCCAACACCCCCCGCGTCAGAATCGGGTACGGCGGAGGCGCATTAACAGGCGAAGGCGCGAAAACGCTGCGGACGACGATTGGACGTTTGTTTAAGTATGCACGGCCGTATTCCCGCAAACTCATCCTCATCGCCATCCTCGTCATCATCGGCACAATCGCCACCTTAGCCGGCCCGATTTTGATCGGCATCGCCATCGACCAAGCGATTATTCCCGGCAACGCTGCCTTATTATTACAACTGTCCGCGACGATGTTGGGCATCTATCTACTGGGCGGCATTGCCGCCGTCGTCTACGGCATTTTGATGGTCAGCGTCGGGCAGCGATTAGTCGCCGACATTCGAGGGGAGCTTTTCAACCACTTACAACTGCTGTCGATGGCCTACCACGACCAGCACAAAGTTGGCGATTTGATGAGTCGCGTCGGCAACGACACCGAAGCGATTAACCAAGTCCTCTCCAATGGCCTCATCCAATTCACAACCAACATCTTGATGCTGGGCGGCATCTTGGCAGCGATGTTTTTGCTCAATTGGCAGCTCGCCATCGGTATGCTAATCATCATTCCCCTGATGGTTTTCATCACCGGACAAGTGACCAAACGCAGCCGCGTCGCCTTCCGCGAAGTGCAGGGCAATTTGGGCGTGATGAATGCCGTGATGGAAGAAAATATCAACGGGATTCGGGTCGTGCAAGCGTTCGCCCGCAGCGCGGCCACCCAAGAACAGTTCGCCATCGTCAACGCCGCCAATCGCAAATCCGGCACGACGGCCGATATTATCACCGCCGCTTTAGGCCCGATGTTCACCACCATGAGTACGATCACCATCGCCGCCACCGCCCTGCTTGGGGGATGGCTGGCCTTACAAAACGTGGTCACGGTGGGCGTTATCGCCACATTTGTCGTCTACATCAATAATTTTTTCCGCCCCATGCGCGGCATCGCCATGCTCTACAACCATTTGCAATCCGCTTTGGCAGGAGCCGAGCGCATTTTTGAACTACTCGACGCCGTTCCCACCGTCGCCGATTTGGCGGCGGCGCCACCATTGCCAACAATTGAAGGGGTCGTCACCTTTGAAGATGTTACCTTCGGCTACAATCCCGAAAAGCCAGTGCTGCGGGATGTCAATTTGAGTACCCAAGCGGGGCAAACGATAGCCCTTGTGGGGCCAACGGGCGCGGGTAAAACGACGATTATCAATTTACTCACCCGATTTTATGATGTCGATGCGGGGCGCATTTGTATTGACGGGCAGGATATCCGCCAAGTCAAACAGGCATCGCTGCGGTCGCAGTTGGGGATTGTGTTGCAGGATACGTTCTTGTTTTCGGGGTCGGTGATGGAGAATGTGCGTTACGGCCGTTTAGATGCCACCGACGATGAGGTCATCGCCGCCGCTCAACTGGCGAATGCGGATTGGTTTATCCGTCGGCTGCCGCAAGGGTACGAGACGAAGGTGTCGGAAAAAGGGCATAATTTCAGTCAAGGGCAGCGTCAGCTTCTGGCCATCGCCCGCGCCATCCTCGCCGATCCACGCATCCTCATTTTGGACGAGGCAACAAGCAGTGTGGACACGCGCACAGAGTTGCAAATTCAGGAGGGGTTGCTACGGTTGATGGACGGCCGTATCGCCTTCGTCATCGCCCACCGCCTCAGCACAATCCGCCGGGCAGACCAGCTTCTTGTGGTTGATAACGGCCGTATCATTGAGCGCGGCACACACGATTCGCTGCTGGCAGCGGGCGGGTTTTATGCTGATTTGTATGTGAGTCACTGTCGGTATTTGGGGTGAATGGGGGGAACGGTCATTTCTTCCCATCACCACACACAATTTTAGCTGATGGGAAACGGCCGTTACCTCCCCCCATCACCAACACAAAGCCACCTACTTCAACTGCGGCCACGCTGCATCTTCCCGTATCCCCGCCCTGCTCCCCCGTTTTTTTAATTACCCTCCTTCCAGTACAATAAGCGGCATGGATACAACAACTTTACTACATCGAATGTGTCATGATGATTTATCACAGGCGGATATTAATGCGATTAGCAAGAATCGCGGCTTTAGCCGCCGCGAAGCTGCTAATCGCAGTACGCTGGCGAGTTTTTATCTTTCCCCTGTGGGCGTTAAAAAGGCACTGGCAACCTTGACCCCGGCTGAGTTAGCATTGCTACATCTACTGCATCTGGCGGGTGAATCTGCTTCTCTAACATGGTTTGAACGATTGTATAACCCGGATTTTAAGTCTGGCTACTACAGTCGCACCTTTACCCAGCGGTATCAGCCAGTGTTCAAACAAGTGCGAACGCAGTTGGTACGCAAGGGTATTCTCATTATGGCGCAAAAGCCGTACCCTGATTTGACGAAGATGGAGCAGTGGCGCTTTGTTTTCCCAAAGGAGTTTGCGCCATATTTGCCCCGCCCCATGTCGGAAATTGAGCGTTTGACGACACCGGGCGCAGTACAGCGAGATGTGCCGCGCAACAAGCTATTGGCACTAACAGGGGAAGTGGATCCACCGCTACCTGCTTTACCGAAGTATGCGATGTCGTTGCGTAACGGCCGTCTTCTCTCTGGCGATAAACCATTCCAGGCCGCCGATTTACAAAAATGGCAGAAAGCCAGTTGGCAGCACGTTATGCCTGCTGGAACTGAATATAGTCAACGGCCATCTGTCATCGGCCCAAAATTTATGATGAAACCAGTAGATGCGCTCAATTACGCACTCGGCTTGCTCCAGCCAGATGAATGGATTTTGCCCCAGCAGTTGGACGACGTGTTGAAGATTTTTTGCTTGCGTACCCTCGATACCGAAAAAATTTGTCAATTGGGTTGGAAGTGGGGGTATCTGGCGCAAAATGAGGTAAACGGCCGTACCTGCTACCGTTTAGCTGGTGCCGAACCAGCCGCCGCCGAACCGCCGCCGCCAGCCGATTATCTATCCGCGCTGGATGAAGAAACCGCGCTCCTCAATCTACGCACCATCCCCTACACCGTGTTTGAGCAATTAAGCCAAATTGCAGATTTGAAAGTAACAGATGGAAAGATGACGGCCGTTCCAAACTTCATCCGCATGGGCGTTGCGCCGCAAAACATTCTTGTCTCGCCGCTCATGGGATGGTTAAGCGACAACATCCCCGCCTTTGCCGCGATGCAAAAAACCATCAAATCTCGATGGGGCAAGCAAATTGTACACAGCAATTTACTCGTCGCCCGCGTCAAAGATTTGCCCTTGCGCATCAAAATCGAACGCACCTTAAAACCAACCGAATTTATTCCCCTTTCCGACGAATACATTGCCTTTCCGCCCAAAGCGTTAGCCAAAGTCAAACGCATCGTCGCCCAAATGGGGCATGTGGTTAAAAATTATTAATTATTTTGGAGTAATACAATATGAGGACAGACAATCCATTACTCAAAAGACTGAAAGAAGGAAGACAGACAGAATTAGAAACCTGCACCGTCTCCCATTTAGATGTGTACAGCAATCCGTACAATATGCGGCGCGACATTCATGAATTTGTGGCCTATGTGAGCCAGCGGGAGATAAAACGCGCCCATCGCAGCAACCAATTGCCCAAAGCAGATTCCAAACGACTTGCTAAACTCATGAGCCACCCTGACTGCCTGAAAGATATTCAAGAAGATGGCTCTTCCTGGTGGATTGATGAGATAGATTCACTCGCCTTACATTTGGGATTTGTCGATTACGATACAGAAGGCGAATATGCTGGCTACTCCAGTCATAGCCCCTCTTACCCGAATAATTATATTGAATTTCATCAGCAACCATATGAAAAATTCTTAAACTCCCATTTGCTGGCACAGGAAACCAAACTGTTTAACACGGTTGTGAATGACAAGATATATAACGAATTTTATGGTCGTCATCTGCAAAGTCGGCTTAACGGTTTTCCGTCATGGGGCAGCGCGACTGGCGTGATGGAATCGTTTGATGCGCCGCAAAAGCGTCGTTTTCTTTTTAGATTGTTGTCTAGGTTGGAGAGTGGTGTCTGGTATACAACGAAATCGCTTATCCGCTACTTAAAAACAAATAACCCTTACTTTCTTATTCCCCAAAGATCTAAATTGCCTATGGAAAGTGTTGGCTGGAAAAAGCCAAAACAACGCATGAAACGATACGGTAATTTCTACGAACATAAAAAGGAGAGAGGGTATTATCGTGATGAAGACCCCATTTCTGATGATGCGACAGATGGGTTTGAGCGGGTGGAAGGACGATTTATCGAACGCTTTTTAGAGGGCATTCCCCTGACGTTGGGGTATGTGGATGTGGCGTATAAAAAAGGAGATTACAAGGGAAAAATGCCAGAGCGGGGGATGGTGGAAGCGTTTCGAGTAAACGGCCGTTTCCTCCAATTCATGAACGACGACACCTTAAAATCTAAAGTGACCGTCTTGCCCAACTTTGAAATCCATCTGGAATCCCCCTTTTACCATCCCGGCTTAATGCGAAAATTGCAACGATTTGCCGAGTTGATAACCGAAGACCGAGTAACCGTCCTCAAACTGGAAAAACAGCGCGTCAAAGCGGCGTTGGCGGCCGATAGCAAGTTAGAAATTGCCCCCTTTTTGCACCGCTTAACCGGTCGCCCCCTGCCGCAAAACATCGCTATAGAGCTGGAAGAGTGGGCGGGGCAAGCCGACGCTTTTACTCTGTACGAAGGGTTCGCCGTTCTGGAAGGGAATCAACGGCTGCCAGAAGCGCAACCATTTGTTGTGGAACAGATCACGCCCAAAATACGGCTGGTTCGTCAGCCAGAAAAGCTGCTTCAGGAATTAATACGCGCCGAGCGTGTACCCCTCTTCATCAAACATTCGGATGCCCGTTGGACGGCTTTGCCAATCAAAGCGCGTACTATTTTTCCCAAACAAAAAGCTGTGAAGGCCAAACCCAAACGCAAAACCAAAAATCGGGTTGTGATTCAACGGGAAACACGATTGGTTTTACATGCGCCAACGGCCGTTTTCTACACCAAATTACGGGATGAGCTGCTCAAGCAACGGTGCATCTTTGAACCCAATCAGGCCAATTTGTCTATCTCTTATAATCAAGCGTACAAACCGCAAGTCGATGCCGCCCTAAAACTGTTACGACAAGAGTACACCATCAAATTCGAGGATAAAACGACATGAGCGACGGCCCATTAATCATCCAAAGCGACCATACGCTTATGCTGGAAGTGGCACATCCGCGCTATGAAGCGGCGCGTGATTTTTTGGTGCAGTTTGCCGAATTGGTCAAATCGCCAGAATTTATCCACACTTACCGCGTCACGCCGCTTTCGCTTTGGAATGCGGCCGCGCTGGAAATCTCGTTCGCGTTTATTGAGGAAGGGCTACAGACGTTTGCCCGCTATGATGTGCCTGCCGCTGTGCTGCTGAATATGCGGGAATGGTATGAGGCGTATGGATTATTGGAGTTGCATCCGGCGGAAAACGGCCGTTTACGACTTACTGTAGGAGATACGGCCGTACTCGAGAGAATCTGGCGCGAAAAACCCCTGCAATCCTATTGGCTGGAGCGGCAACAAAACAACATCTTCGTCTCCGCCGCCTGGCGCGGCAATCTCAAACAAGCCCTCATCCAGGTCGGCTACCCCGTCAAAGATTTATGCGGCTACGTCAGCGGCGACCCATTGCCATTGGCTCTGCGCGATGTGGATACCATCGGCCAATCGTTCCAACTGCGCGATTACCAAACGGACGCTGTAGAAGCGTTTTACCGTTCCGGCCGTTCCATCGGCGGCAGCGGCATCATCTGCCTGCCTTGCGGCTCCGGCAAAACCATCATCGGACTGGGGGCGATGGCGCGTATCTCCGCCCGAACGCTTATCGTCACCACCAACAACATTTCCGTGCGTCAATGGCATGACGAACTGTTAGCCAAAACCCACATCACCTCCGATTTGATTGGCGAGTACACAGGGATGGAAAAAGCGATCAAGCCGATCACCGTCACCACCTATCAAATGCTCACCCATCGCCGCTCAAAAGAGGATGAATTTGAGCATTTGAAGTTGTTCACCGCCCACAACTGGGGCTTGATTATTTACGATGAGGTGCATATGCTGCCCGCTCCCGTTTTTCGGGCGACGGTGGAAATTCAGTCGCGGCGGCGATTGGGTTTGACGGCGACTTTGGTAAGGGAAGACGGCCGTGAAGAGGATGTTTTCGCGCTCATCGGCCCCAAGCGGTACGATGTGCCTTGGCGTGTTTTGGAAAAGAAAGGGTTCATCGCCGAAGCATTTTGCATCGAATACCGCGTACCCATGTCCAAAGCGTTAGCGATGAAGTACGCGCTGGCGCAAAAACGGGCGCAATTCCGCATCGCTGCCGAAAATTCAGACAAAACAACCCTTGTGGAGGAGTTGTTAGAGCTTCATCAAGGGGAACACATTTTGGTGATTGGGCAATTCATCGCTCAATTAGAAAAATTAGCCAAAGCATTAAACGCCCCCATCATCACCGGCAAAACCAAACACTCCGAGCGGGAAGTTCTGTACGACGCTTTCAAAGCGGGCGAAATTACGGTGTTGGTCGTCTCCAAAGTCGCCAATTTCGCCGTCGATTTGCCAGATGCCAATGTGATGATTCAAGTGTCGGGAACCTACGGCTCACGGCAAGAGGAGGCGCAGCGATTGGGGCGCATCTTACGCCCCAAAGAGCAAGCCTCCCACTTTTACACCCTCGTTTCGCGCGGCTCGCGTGAGCAGGAGTTTGGCGTTAAACGGCAAATGTTCCTGGTGGAACAAGGCTACCGATATGAGATTCGGTATTATGATGCTGCTTAACGTTACCGTTTGTACTCGGTGCAAAACGGCCGTTTCTCCCCTCACTTCTCCCCAAGCCCCAACGCAAACAATGGCAGGCAAACGGCCGTCCTCCCCCATCACAACAACTCATTCAACGTCACCCTACTGCGAAACATCTCATTCAACGCTTGCTGTTTGGTTTGGCTGCTGTTGTGCTTGAGATTTGTGGGAGAAACGGCCGTTTCTCCCACAAAAACCACCCCCTGTTTCAACCTTGAAAGGGTTTTTCTGTGCAAACAATTTCAACTCGGGCGATTATAAAAGTTTGAGAACCAAATCAGCGCCACTATACCGCCAAAACCTACCACGCAAGAAATTATCCAGCCCACCGGCCCCAGAATACCTTGCGTAATGCTCACCCATAACGCCGCCACAATATACGGAATGAGGAGAAAGACTGTGGTGATGATTCCAGGGTTATATCCAGGTCGCTGTGTCTGCATGACGATGGTGTGCGCAAAGCCATTCATTATTTGAAAAATTACCGCCGATACGCCAATCCAAGGTGCCATATTCGCTAATAAGGCGCCAAGAATAATCCAAACCCAAAGCCCGATGTTAATAAAGAATGTCTTCGTTTCGTCGATTGGATAACTATCGGAAGGTGGATCCAAAGAAAGGGGTGTGTAGTTATTAAAGAAATGCTTGAACCCACCCGGAAGCACGTATTCTTCAAATTCGTGGAACATAACCAGTGGCAGGTGAAGCCACAACAACCATTCGAACCAAGAGATAGTGGGCTGAGTCGCTTTCCAGAGAACCAACAGGGTTAAAATCACTGGGGCTAATATCCCGGTTAAGCGTTGCCAGAGCTGATTGATCTTTGTCAGTCTCTTGTGCTGACTGTTTTTTAGTTTTTCTGCTTGCATATCGCACTCCTAATCCATTTTAATCAACATGGTGTTGATTAAATCAAATATAAGAGATTAAAGACCCGCTGTCAATAAACAATAAAATCAAAAATGTTGCCTAATCAACACCTCAGAAAAGGATGTTGATTATCAAGAAAAAGAAGCGCTAAAAATTATGGCACTTACATCATTGTCGTTAACTTAAGACCTCGCAGGTTTCCAAAATGATCTACGCCCCTCTGAGGTTTTGCGTTAAAACCTGCGAGGTCTTCGCTTAAGTTAACACTTATGGTACTTACATATTACTCAGATCGGATCCTGAAGAACGGAATGGCCCGTCCAGGTGTATGCGCGACAAAATCTTTGCCATCTCTTTGGGGGATTCTTGGCAGCCTATATTCAGCCAAGATTGAATAACGCCAAAATTAGCATGAAGGGTGTAAGAAACCAGGTATTCATGTGGAACAAGGAAATTCTCAACGCGAAGGCCGCCAAAGAATCCGGATTGCAAATTGTTTTCCATCATCTTTCTAAATTTCGTTTGAAAAGCGCCACTGCCCCCCATGCTAAACATCACACGCATTAAGGCTTCATTTTCTTTTATATATTCGAATATCTCTTGGGTAAACGAAATCGGTTCATCTGTATTGACAAAATCAGCAAACCGAAGGGATTTTGATTGCAGGAAAACGCTTTCAAAACCGTTAATGGCATCATCCATCGTTTTATCAAGCAATTCAAATTTATCCTTGTAGTGCAAATAAAAAGTGCCGCGATTAATATTGGCTCGTGTTGTTATATCCTTTACAGACAAGGCATCAAATCCCTTTTCCTCAATTAAAGTAACGAGCGCATCGCAGATTAATTTCTTGGTACGGACAATGCGACGATCAATAGGCGAGTCTTTACCCATTTATAGGCCTCCAGTGAGTGGAATATGATATTCTCATTGTACTGATCTTAATGGAGATAATCAACAGCCTGTTGATAAATAGCCTTGAAAATTAGGTGTTTTTTGCACATGAACATTTTTGATTCTTTTTACGCTCAACCTTAATCTCTACAGAAACTCACCATTTATTATTGACATGGTCATCATTTTAGAATAACATACCGACCGTCGGTATGTTATTATCATTGAGGTTATTTTATGGGACGCACAGGTGGCGCAGAACGGCGCGCACAATTTATCGCAACGGCACAGCAGCTTTTTTTTACAAAAGGGTATGAAAACACGTCCATCAACGACATTATCAAGGCAGTTGGCGTGTCGAAAGGGGCATTTTACCATCACTTTGGGTCGAAAACGGCCGTTCTCGAAGCCATCGTAACGCAAATAGCAGAGCAAGCCGTTGCCAATATGCAAGCAATCATCACCGATGAAACATTAAGTGCCATTCCCAAATGGCAAAAAGCAGTTCAGCTCAACAACAGTTGGAAGATAGAACGCAAAGCAGAGATGCTTGAGACGAGCCGACTAATGCATATGGATGAAAACATCCTCCTGGCACACAAGATACGCACCGAAACACTTAAGGGGATGGCTCATGAAATGGCAAAAATCATTTCACAAGGGGTTAACGAAGGTATTTTCGATGTAGAGCATATTTTGGAAACGGCCGAAATCATGATGGTCAATATCTCAACTCTCAGCGAAACCATGAATGAACTGATTTTCAATTATGAAAAATATGACGATCCAGCAGCAGTTGCCTTACAAAAGAACGCTGCGGTACAAACGGCCGTTGAACGCCTTCTCGGCGCACCATCTGGCTCCATGCCTATCATCGACAAAGATACCCTCATCGCCTGGTTCGCCAATTAAATTGGACACCACAGATTACGGAGAATTACAAATGACTTACACAATTCCATTTTCGCAACTGAACAAAACAAACATCCCCGTTGCGGGTGGCAAAGGTGCCAACCTGGGTGAAATGACAACAGCAGGATTTCCTGTCCCAGGTGGCTTTGTCTTGACGACAGCGGCTTATGATGCCTTTGTGCAGGCGCACGGTTTGCAACAACAGATCGTCGAACTGGCTCACACCGTTTCTGCAGACGATCCACAGTCGAGTGAAACCGCCTCGGAGCAGATTAAACAATTATTTTTGGGTGCAGAACTGCCTGAGGATATTGTTACGGCCGTAATGGCCGCCGATGCCGATTTAGGTGAGGTTGCAGTAGCTGTCCGCTCATCAGCCACTGCCGAAGATTTACCCGATGCCAGTTTTGCTGGGCAACAAGAAACATTTTTGAACGTGCAGGGCAAAGAGGCACTACTCGATACCGTCAAACAATGTTGGGCTAGCCTCTGGACAGCCCGTGCCATCACCTATCGGCTCAAACAAGAGATTGCCCCTGATGAGGTGAGCCTTGCCGTCGTCGTGCAAACACAAATTGATTCCGAGGTCAGCGGGGTCGCCTTCTCACTCAACCCCAACAACAACAGTTACGACGAAGCCGTGATCAACAGTAACTTTGGCTTGGGTGAAACCATCGTCTCTGGACAAGTGACGCCCGACAACTTTGTCGTGGATAAAGTCACGCATGAGATTGTGCAGAAACAATTAGCAAACAAAGATCATGTCCTCGTCAGCAAAGATGGCGGCGGCATGGCTGAACAAACATTAGACGACCCCAACAAAGCCTCTTTGACCGATGTACAAGCGATTGAAGTGACCAAACTTACAACCACCGTTGAAGCACATTACAACATGCCGATGGATATTGAGTGGGCGTATGCTGACGGCAAATTGTATCTCTTACAAGCCCGTCCCATTACCACTTACGTGCCCCTGCCGGACATGATGATCACCGAACCTGGTGCAGAAAAGTATCTTTATTTAGATCTCATCGTCTTGACTCAAGGTTTTCAAGAGTCGCTCTCGGTCTTGGGGAACGAAACTTGGGGCAACATGCTGGAAGCCATCAAAGGTGATGCCGGCCTGTTTGATGCGGGCATGGAAGGGGGCGTAATCAATAGTGAAGGTCGTCAATATGTGAACCTATCGAATTTGATGGCAGGTTTTGGCACAGGATACGCATCTCGGTTGCTTAGTACTTATGACACGCCGACCCGTGACGCGATTGCAACCCTCGACTTGGATTCGTATGTCCCAGCCGAAACACCACAGGCAATGCGGGGTATGAAGCTGAGAGCAGCGAAAATGGCAGGCCCTATGATTAAGCCTTTCGTTTCCGGGATATTTAACCAGAGCAAGGCGGAGAAAAAGTATCTCGCGCTTTTTGAGAAAGATGTTGCCACATCTAAACAATTGGCCACGCAAGATATGCCATTCAGCAATTTAGTTGAGCAACTCAATGCGCTCTTTGCCAATCAGATGAATACCATTGTAGGTGTGATGGGTCCCGCTATGCTGGCCCAGACACGGCTGAGTCGCCTGTTTAAGAAAGATGATGTTGAAGATTTATTGGTCGCCCTAAACATCGATCTCAATGGCAATCCCACCTCAGAAATGGGGCACCTGATGTTTGAGTTGGCAAAACAGCCCGAAGTGCAAGAGACAGCAACAGGTGAAGAATTTGCCCAAAAACTTGCCGACAAACAATTCTCGCCCGAGTTCCAGATCGCATTTGACCATTATATGGATCGCTTCGGTTGTCGCGGCATTCGTGAGATCGACATCGCCACAGAACGCGCCCATGAAAATGTGCCCGCATTCTTCAATCAACTCAAAGCGATGGACATCGACAATGATGTGCTGGCTAAAAGTACCCAACGCCGTCAAGATGCCTATGATCAACT
>JAAEOP010000265.1 GCA_024223125.1 Chloroflexota bacterium | reverse complement strand
TGCCCCACCCCCAACAACAGCACAAAGCCATCTAACTCATACAATCGCGCCAGGGGTGATTCTTCACTCAGAGAAGACTCTAGCGAGTGATCGGCCGTTACCCATTCGGCCGCTTTTCCCCAGGCTGCAAAGGATGACTGCGGGTGATTACTGCGCCGCACACCGGGCCAGGTACGAAACGATTCCGCAATAACGCCCATCATCCTTGTGGGCGTAATATCAGGATCAAAAGCAGGCGTCACATCGCGCACAATCTGATGCCAAGCAGCGGGGATGGGTGGATTTTGCCACGCGGCCGGGTCAGATAAATCGCTGGAATGGGTGGGCATCATCAACGTTCCGGCTGGCGTCAACACCTCTTGCAAGGCCCGGATAACTGCCACCTGAGCGCCGGGAACATATCCAATTTTACTGAGCGAGGAATGTACCAACAACGCCATGCCCGGCTGCACCCCCAGGCGGCACAAATCGGCCGTCAGGTCTGCCTGGCTAAATGGTTGGGGTGATTTATCAACAACTTTTTTTTCGCTCATGAAATTCTTATTAGTTGACCCAAGAGTCCCCGGCACTTTGGAAGTGCCGGGGACTTGCATTTACTCAACACTACTCTTGCAAAATGAATGGCAAATAGACTTGGTGAGTGGGCAAGATAGGTACGGTCACGGCCGTGCCCATCACCGTCAGCACATCATCACTTCGCACACCATAAGCCACATTTTCAACCAAACCTGTGGTGTAAGTAGGTGTTGTACCTACTATGAGCATCACTTCCCAGGTATCCCCGGCAGCTATCGTGGACACATCCCAGCGCACCATCGTCCCGTCAAACGTATAGGGCATCGTGGCCGTAATGAAGAATGTATTGGCAGGCAGCACATCTGTTAACACCACATTTGTCGTGGGCAGATGGGGATGAAGATGTTGCACAGAAAGAGTATAGGTCAAGCGATCACCGGTGCGGATGGTTTGGGGTACGGCCGTTTTACTAATCGTCAACGTATGGCTAACCGGAATGGCGTGGATGGTTGTGGTGACGGGTTGTCCGACGGCCGTTGTCAACACATCGTCACTGCGTACCCCATAATGTTCATTTACCAGCAACGTATCTGGCAAGGTGACGGCCGTACCCACCACCAAATCCACCTGCCACAGTTCATCCTGGTTCATGGCCGGGTTATCCCAGCGTACCATTGTGCCATCAAATGTATGCGGCAGC
>JAAEOP010000264.1 GCA_024223125.1 Chloroflexota bacterium | reverse complement strand
GGGTCGTAGTAATACCAATCTTCTTCATTGTAACAACCGTGGTAGCCGTGCTGGCTGTAATCCTTGTGCAACCCCCCAAAGCGAAAGACTGCGTGTTCAATAATGCTCTCAGCATCGTTGCTGCTGTCAGCAAAGTTGATGTGTCCCCAATCACCGGGCGCTGGTTGACTGGCATCGCCATCATTGTTCGTGTCCCCTCCAACCGTATCATCCTTGAAAGAGGTGAAGATAACAGATTGGCCTGACGTACCCTGGACCTTCAAAATGCCTTGGATGTTTATCAGTTTGTTCAACCCGACCTTGACTTTGACCCCAGGTTGGATGACCAAAGTGGTATCGGGTTCGTAGGTCAGATACCCGGTCACAACGTAGACCATATCGGTGTTAGCCCAGGTGCGGACAACTGCTCCGGTCACCGTTCCTTTGCGAATTTCGACACCATTACCCGCGTTGCCGGATACAGTGTTGCCACTGGTCGTGGGTTCGGAGTCAACGTCTATCGAGATGGCATAGCCAGCCCCAAACAGGATTTCGTTGTTACGGAGGGTGGGACTGGCCTTGTTCAAACGAATAGTGCCTCTGTAGGGGACAGTGTTACAAGCGCCGGGGTCGTAGTAATACCAATCTTCTTCATTGTAACAACCGTGGTAGCCGTGCTGGCTGTAATCCTTGTGCAACCCCCCAAAGCGAAAGACTGCGTGTTCAATAATGCTCTCAGCATCG
>JAAEOP010000263.1 GCA_024223125.1 Chloroflexota bacterium | reverse complement strand
TGCGGATTAGCCGCCAACGGTTAAGGATTCATGCGGCGCGGCAGAAAAAAAGGGGCCTCCGCAGCTTGCAACCCAGCCGCCGTATGAATCCGGGTTGAACCAAGCCGGGGTGGGCAGGGTCTGTATTTGGAGTTTAATCAGCCCGGTTTGTGGGGCGCACGTTGCCCAACCCAGCTGTTTGACCAGCGCCCGGATACCATCTGCGTGGCGTTGGTGCGCCTGTCCCAGGCCTGCCAAGTGTTGCACGGGGTGCACAAAAGTCTTGTCTACATCATATATAGCAACCAAAAAACCGCCCACACGAAAAGACAAATGCGTGAGCGGTGAAAGTGAAAACCTGTCTACTGCCACCCACAGTAGGCTGTCAAGGCTAGCCCGGCTTTCTTGTCTTCGTACATTCTACCATATGCCACTAAAACACCAACATTTGAAATTTCAATCGGAGTTCCCCCGTCAGGAACCCCTATTTATGTGTCAAGCACGCAAGAATTGCAGCAGTTTTTGGGGCGGGGGGCAAGTGGGGCTATCCGGCGAATACCAACCCTAGCGCGTATCCCCATCCCCGCCAATCTTGTGATACTTTTCTACAAACTACGTCTTAACTAATATGAGCATCATACTTCCTTTTGGCAAACAACAAACGACCGTCTCCATTGACTGGAACGCCCTCTATGCTGATCACATCGGGCGTATCTTTAACTTTTTCCGCTATCGTGTGGGGGACAATGCAACGGCAGAGGATTTAACGGCCGTT
>JAAEOP010000262.1 GCA_024223125.1 Chloroflexota bacterium | reverse complement strand
ATCCTGAATATAACGATTATTGCCAGAAAAATTATTGATGAAGTCAACAATTTCGCCCCGCCCATTGAGTTCTTGCATTGAAATTGCGGCCAATTGCAGTCCGGCAATCCATCCTTCGGTATGCACCTCCAGCGCAGCTACCTCTTCAGTGGAAAGATCAAAATCCATCATCTGATTGAGAAACGCCGCCGCTTCATCAGGGGTGAAGCGCAAATCATCGGCGCGTATTTCGGTTATCTGTCTGCGGGCGTGCAGGCGCGACAAGGGTAAAGACGGCCGTTTCCGACTGGTAATCGCAAGGTGCATTTGCGGCGGCAAATGGTCGAGTAAAAAGGTGATGGCTTGATCAATTGGCGGAGATTCGACAGTGTGATAATCGTCAAGAACAAGAATGAGATCATTGGGCAATGCCGTTATTTCATTGAGCAAAGCGGTCAGAATAATTTCAGCGTTGACCGCTCCAGGAGATTGGAGCGCGGCCAACAAATCTTGCCCGATAGCGCTTTCAATGGTTTGCAGGGCAGCGATGACGTAGGTCAAAAAGCGGACTAAATCGGTGTCGTTTTCATTTAATGAGAGCCAGGCGACGGGGTGTTTGATCTGTTCTGTCCAGCCGCTTATCAATGTGGTCTTGCCAAATCCGGCTGGAGCCGAGATGAGGGTAAGTTTGCAGCCTTGTTGCCGCCCCTGGTTGAGTTGTTTGATGAGATGGGGGCGGGGGATGAGAAACGGCCGTAATCTCGGCACATATAATTTCGTTTGCAGCAGGTCGCCAGACAGAGCCTCATTCATGAGGGTATTATAATGGAAAGGGGGGTGGTTGGGCTAGAGAGCGGGAGGGGGAAACGGCCGTTTTTCAACACGAATGGAGATATTTTTTCTCAAGCTAACGGTTGTGTTTACCTGCATTTTGGAGTGTAGCGGAAAAATGTCAGGTGCAACGATTTGTTAGGCAACTTCCTCATACCAAATAGAAACAAAGACTTTAGTGTTTGCCCAACTTCCACCATTTGAAGATTGCTTTATGTCGATGATCTTTATGCTCGGATGCTGTTCCAGCCAGACATTAATCTCTTTCTCCAGGTTCGATACATCTACCTCTTTCCTATTCTGATTTGTTATTCCAAACAGTTTCATCTTCATTATATCTCTCCTCGATTTTGCTCCAACGGCTCTAACCAGAGTTAGAGCCACGTCTTGTTTAGCGATTGTTGTACGAACGCCGCGCCGCTATGGGGTTTCCAACACTTTCTGGCGTTCGTTCAACATCTTACTATGGTTTGTTGAACGATGTGATAATGGAATAATACATTGTTATTTTGTGATTCACAAGAATAGGGTGGGGATATGTTACTCAAATCTAGGGAGTTGTTTGATTGGTTATGTGGTTGAAGGGGGGAACGGCCGTTACCCATCAGCTAAAATTGTCGTGTGGGGAAAACGGCCGTTACCAATTAACCTCATACCAAACGACCACCCCATCTCTAACAACCACTGCAATAGTTTTTGCTCCCGCTCGGCGCTGTCATTAACGGCCGTT
>JAAEOP010000261.1 GCA_024223125.1 Chloroflexota bacterium | reverse complement strand
TTTATACCACTAATCCCGACGTGCTGCTGCGAACGCACACCTCACCCGGCCAAATCCGGGTGATGCGCGAATTCTGTCCCGAACCTATCCGGGTTATTCTACCCGGTATGTGTTACCGGCACGAGCAAATTACCGCCCGTTCCGAAATTCAATTCTATCAGGTTGAAGGGTTGGCCGTGGGGCCCGGCATTCGCTTTAGCGACTTGAAAGGAACGCTGATTAACTTCACCAACCGGCTTTACGGCCAGGGTCGCCCGGTTCGCTTCCGAGCCAGTCACTTCCCCTTCACCGAACCTTCGGCAGAGATGGATGTGCAGTGCTTCCTGTGCGACGGCAAAGGCTGTCGCATTTGCAAATACGCCGGCTGGCTCGAGATTTTAGGCTGTGGCATGGTTCACCCCACCGTTCTTCGCAACGGGGGGTACGACCCCAACAAGTTCAGCGGTTTTGCCTTTGGCATGGGGCCGGAACGAATCACCATGCTTCGCCACGGCATCGAAGATATTCGTTATTTCTGGGGGAATGATTTAAGATTTTTAGAACAGTTTTAAACTGGCACTCAAACAACTGAATACATTTCAACTGTCAGGCTTTTCTAGCTATTTGTACCTTCTATGGCACCCAACTTTGTTCTCAAACTGAAGTCTGGAAACAAGGTTAAAAGTTAGGCC
>JAAEOP010000260.1 GCA_024223125.1 Chloroflexota bacterium | reverse complement strand
TATGTCAACGGCCGTTTAACGGCCGTAGGCACGCCCACCACGCCCATCACCTTTACGGCCGCTGTTAGCAATACCAGCGGTTATTGGGGCTACCTGCAAATTGGGGGCGGCAGCAATATTGATGATAGTGATGTCAGCCAATTGAGCTACGTCACAATGGAAGGGGGTGGCTATTATTCCAGTAATCCCACCCTATATATTTACCGCAGTAGTCCTACGTTGGACCACCTTACCATCCGCAACAGCGGCGGGGAGGGGATGCAGGCATATTATGGCAGTGGCGATGTGAAAGGTCTGACGTTGGACACGGCCGTTATTGAAAACAACGGCGAACAAGGTATCTATTTGCGATACGGCCGTTATTACACCTTCACCAATATCACTGTACAAAACAATTCGGGCGATGGCCTATATTTATACCAGACGACAAATCACAGCTTCACCAATTTAACCAGCCAGAACAACGGCGGCGATGGCATGGAAATAAGCTCCCCTTACATTGGCGCCCATGCCTACAATAATGTGACGCTTGATGGCAACAGTATCTATGGTCTTTACAACAACAGTAGTAATAACACCTTGACCTTGCTCAACAGTCAGATTAGTAACAATGGTGTAGCCGCTCGGCTGCCAATAAACAGCACCTTGAACAATGTTACCTGGACAGGCAATAGCCGAAACGAGATTGAATGGGCTGGCGGTACGCTCAACCAGCACTCGACCTGGAACCGTCAACCCACTGGCATCACCGCATATCATGTGGTGGGTGATATTACGATAGCTGATGGTGTTTCCCTGACAGTTGGAGCGGGCGTCAATGTAATTTTTAACCAGTACACCGGCTTGTTTGTGAATGGGCAGATTACGGCCGTAGGCACACCTACAGATACCATCACCTTCACGGCTGCCGTTAGTAATACCTCTGGTTATTGGGATTATGTGCAAATTGGCGGTGGTTCTGTTTTTACCGACAGTGACGGATCCCGACTCAGTTATGTCGCTTTTGAGGGTGGCGGTTATTCCACTAACAACCCTAGCCTTTATATTTACCGCAGCAGTCCCACATTAGACCATCTTACCATTCGCAACAGCGGCGGCGAAGGTATTTATGTGAATAACTACTACAGTTACCCTGGGTTTGCTTTGGACACGGCCGTTATTGAAAACAGCGGCGAACAAGGCATTTACATTTATGGTGGCAATGCTTATACCTTAACCAATATCACCCTTCAGAATAATGGTGGGGATGGCCTTTATCTGTATCGCCCGGAACGGGTAACGCTAAACAATGCCACGATTCAAAACAATGGCAACCACGGTATTTACATGTACCAGCTGAATCGGGGACCGTCTCAATTCTCCAACTTAACGGTAGATAACAACAGTAACTATGGTATTTGGGACAGTAGCGGCACAGATTTAACTATTCAGGACAGCAATATTACCAATAACGGGGTAGCTGCCCGTTTACCGGTGAACTCTGCTTTGTCTAATGTGGATTGGACGGGCAACGGCCGTAATGAACTGGAATGGAACGGTGGTGTTTTACAGCAAGATGCTGCCTGGAACAGATTGCCAGCCGGAATTACCACCTACCATGTGGTGGGGGACATTACGGTGGCCGATGGCGTTTCCCTGACGGTTGGGGCCGGCGTCAATGTTATTTTCAACCAGTACACTGGTTTGTTTGTGAATGGGCAGATTACGGCCGTAGGTACGCCTACAAACCCCATCACCTTCACGGCCGCTGTTAGCAATACATCTGGTTATTGGGATTTCGTTCAGATTGGCGGCGGTAGCGTCCTCACGGACAGCGATAGTTCTCAGATTAGTTATGCGTTGCTGGAAGGGGGCGGGTACCCAACTTACAATCCCACCTTACACATTTACCG
>JAAEOP010000259.1 GCA_024223125.1 Chloroflexota bacterium | reverse complement strand
GCTGGCGCCGACCTAATCTGCATACCTGGCCTCATTAGAAATCGGGATGGACACAACCAGTATCGTCCCTTCGCCTGGTTCACTTTCTAATTCAACTGAGCCACCACAATGTTCTGCCCGTTCACGCATTGCCTGAAGACCATAACCGCCCGTGAAGGGAGAAGGAGCAGCGCCGTTCAACCCCACACCATTATCCTGCACATCCAAAACGACCACATCCCCCATGTAAGAAAGCGTCAAAGAGACATCCTGTGCCTGGGCATGTTTGCGGATGTTGCTGAGAGCTTCTTGAGTGGCCCGCAGCAAGGTCACTTCAATATCGGGATGCAGCAGCAGGGGGTCGCCAGTAGTGGTCAGGTTGATAGGGACGCCGGTTTCTTCTGTCCAGCGCGCGGCCGTGCGTTGAATCGCTTCCGGTAATGATCGGGTTTCCAGTAAATCGGGGCGCAAATCGTGTACCACTCGCCGCGCCTGATCTAGACTGGTGCGGGCAGCGCTGCGTGCCCGATTCAGATGTTTTTGCAAGGTGTCCAGATCATCGGGTAGGGCTTGTTCGGCCGCTTCCAGGTGCATCACAATGCTGGTAAACCCCTGCGCCAGCGTATCGTGAATGTCACGGGCCAGCCGTTGCCGCTCTTCCAACATGCCTTCATGCCGTTTGGTAGTAGCTAATTCGGTTTGTGTGGTTTCCAACTGCTCGATCAGTTCTCGCCGCCGCGTACTCTGGTTGATGATGGCTGAAACCCAGATACCCAACGTAATACCAACCGCCCCTAGCAGCAGGTAAAGCCAGAAAAGCGGGTCACGCAATGAGAGGGTTTGGCCTTCCTGCCCATATTGGGCATAGAGGATGGCGGCCGTCAGGATAAGGGTCTCGACAATTGCAAAGCGGATGGGCAAATAACGGAATATCTGCCCAAACATGCCAAAAAGGACGAAGTAGTATGCTGGAGACAAATTAACAAGTATGAGCCAAAGGATAATATCAACTAGAAACACAAAGAAGCGCACTGGCGCTTTATCTTCCCAATCCGCTTCTTGTTTGTAGGTGAGTTTAATGCCCGCCCAATGCCAGATGGTTAGGAAGGCGGCCAGAGCTAACAACATCCAAATGGGGGCGCGACGGCCGTCATCAAGCAGCATCAAAACAACCGAAATGAAAACGGCCACGTAAAAAATCGTCTTCCACAGCCAATCCCACTTTACCCAGACATCGGTTTGTTGTTGGTTTGTATTTGCCATATGTTCTCCAAGTGACAGGCACTTTGGAAGTGCCTGTCACTTAAGTGTAACATCACTCCCAACGAAAAGTGAAACGGGAAATGATGAGACCGAGGATGAGTACGGCCGTAATGCTGGCAACGGCCGTACCATTCCACGTTCCTGTAAACCAAAGGTCTTCTAACAAAATAACAACCTGCGTCAGCGGCAGATATTCGGCAATTTGCTGCAATCCTTCCGGCATCATAAAGCGGGGAATAGCGGCCCCAGAAAGAAACAGCATGGGGTAAAAAAGAGCCATACCAACAGCTTGGGCTGTGCGTGGTGTGGGCATGACCCCGGCCAACACAAAACCAATGGCAAAGAAGCTAAACGCGCTTAACAAAATGGCCGGTAAGATCATGACATTGCCGCTGGGCAGGCGCAAATCATATAACAGCAAAGCAGAGATCATAAGTAGACTGACGCCCAAAAGTGTAATGACTACCTGCGCCGCTACTTGCGACCACAATACAGAATTCGATTGCAGCGGCGTAGCTCGCAAACGGCGTAGAATGCCTTGTTCCCGATAGGTTGCCAGACTAATAGGAATGCCCAACATGCCAATCGTGCCAATAATCATGCCGATGTAGCCAGGCACAGACAAATCCACTTGCCCGTAACCGCCCAAAAAATCTTCAGCTTCATTACCAAAAATGGAGCCAAATAAAACCAGCAGCATAATGGGGAAAGCTAATGTAAAGAATAATCCCACCGGTTCGCGCAGTTGTAATTTGAGTTCCGTATAGGTGAGTTTTAGAAAGGGTTTCATGGTTATCTTCTTTTGAAGATTAGAGATTGGGAGATTGAAGATTAGTTTCTATAAGCTAATCTCCAATCTCTACTCTCCTAATCTCAACAATTAAGCTCTTATCTTCCGTCCGGTTAAAGCCAAAAACACATCTTCCAAATTAGCTTGTTGGACGCGCAAGTCGGTGGGGGCAATGTTGTATTGGGCCAGGCTGGCGGCGACGTTAGCCAGCAGAGAGCCACGGCCGCTGACACTGATCTGCTGCCCTTGTTGGGACACGGCCGTTACTCCCGCCACCTCTTGCAACACGGCTGCGTCAAACCCATTTTGCGTTGTGAAATGAACCTGTGTCTCCGCTTGTAGATTGACGATCAGGTTAGATGGAGTGTCGAGGGCGATGAGACGGCCGTTGTCAATAATAGCTACCCGGTCCGCCAGCGCCTCGACCTCATCCATAAAATGGGTAATCAGCAGCACCGTTTTGCCCTGGTCGCGGATGGCTCGTACCAGCTCCCAGGTGGCACGGCGAGCTTGCGGGTCTAACCCCGTTGTCAGTTCATCCAAAAAGACAATCTCCGGATCATTTAGCAGAGCCAGGGCAATAAACAAACGCTGCTTTTGTCCGCCGGACAAGTTGCCAAATTGGGTGTTGCGTTTGTCGGCCAGCCCCCAATCTTCCAGCAGCGGTTCCCAGGGGATGGTACGCTTATAGAATGAAGCGTACAAATCTAGCGCTTCCCACACTTTTAACCGGTCAGGCAAAGCGGCCTCTTGTAATTGTGTGCCGATGCGGTTGCCCAATGCTTGCGGCTCTGTTTGCGGGTTTAAGCCCAAGACGTTAACCGACCCGCCATCTGGTTTTCGCAGACCGACGATGGCTTCGATGGTTGTGGTTTTACCGGCGCCATTTGGGCCGACGATGCCAAAAATTTCCCCTTTTTGTACGCTGAATGTGATGTCGGCTACGGCCGTTGTTTGCCCATATACCTTTTGTAAATTTTGTACATCAATGACAGTTGACATGATTCTTCATACCCTACTTTACTCGATAATTCAACATTATTTGCGACTACCTAGCAGGACGGCAATGCCTCCAAATATAAAGGCGACAGGCCAGAGGGAACCCCAGCTCAAGTTAAATAAGAACACGGCAATCATGAACAAGATAGCCAGACCGCCAATGAGAGTGCCTGTGCTTTTATTGGTAAGACCGTCGTTATCTTTGTAATCGCGCCAAACTGTTGAAAACATAAACCCGGCCGGAATGAACATAAAGAGCGCCCACCAATTTTCAAACTCAAAACTGGTAAAGTTGCTGAGTAACAATACAAAACCGACCAGTATGAGAACGGCCGCAATAATCCAACTACTGTTTTTTTCCGGGGCTGCTTCTGTCTCTTCTTCACCGTCTTTCAAATCTTTAATTTCATCGTTCATTTTTAATCTCCCTTTTTCATATTATCTTGAAAATAATTTTCTAACTGCTCAAGATGCTTACATCATAATGGCCGTGCTGGCAGAAGTAACCAATCGGGGGATGGAATTGTGGTTAACGAAAGGTGGATTGGGGAATCAGTGGGATGGTGACGGCCGTATCAACCGATCGGTTGATCAGTTTTCAGAAGAACGATGTCAGTGGGCATGTATCCACAGGGGCGCAGTTGGCCGAATAAGCTACATGATCTGGCCGGAAATGTGTCAGGCTATCCGGTAGATTTCTGCAAGAGTAGTAGTTCTTCATATTTTTGGCGTTCGGGTACGGAGTCAAACGGCCGTGCTTCTTGATGCGTTACCACAAATCCCCGTTCGGCAAATAATTCAATAATATCATTCGGCTGCACAGTGTAAGGCGGCCCGCCGCGACGTGTGCCAATGGGAAAGACTAAAGTGATGTATTGGCCGCTGGGTTTTAAGAGCCGAGCCACTAAATCGGCGTATTTGCCGCGACGGGGGGGATGGATAGCACAGAAGCAGGTGTAATCGAGGATGTACTGGTAACGGCCGTTCCACTCCTGTGGCAGCATGAAAAAATCTGATTGCACAATCTCAACCGGATAATCCGGGTCATTGTTTTCTTGCATGGATTGGATGGCTTCGGCAGCGAAGTCTACGGCCGTGACTGCAAAACCATACCGGGCAAAAAGGTGGGCATCATATCCTCTTCCCGCGCCCAGTACAATCATTTTACCTGGTGGGAAAACGCCATTTTTCGCCAGCCGTTGAAAGACAGGCGTCGGCCCGTTTAAGTCCCAGGGAAATTGTTCGTTTTGATACAGGGTTTCCCAAAATTGAGGGTGGTTGGGGTGAGCGGGCATAGGGTCTCCGGATCAGTTTTCAGAAGCTAATGTTCAGGTATTGTTCCATGAGAAATGATCACCGAAAATTACACACTGCTCAAGTAGAGGAAACCGGGGCAACAAAACTGTAACCCGTTCCCCATTCAGAAATGATGTAATGGGGGTCTTTGGGGGTGTCTTCAATTTTGCGGCGCAGGCGATAGATGTGGGTGTGTAACCGATCTTCGTAGGCATCTTCTTGGGGCCAGACACGGCGCAACAGGAATTCGTTGGTCACGGTACGGCCGGCGTTCCGCATTAAAATGTAGAGGAGTTTGGTTTCGGTGGGGGTCAGAGGGGTTGGTTTTGTTTGTCGTTGGAGGATAATATGACGATTGGGAAAATCTACTTGCAGGTTGTCATCTACACGGATAACGGGGTCTAAGGTGTAGGCATAATTTCCCAGGCGACGCAGAACGCGTCGGACACGGGCTACCAGTTCGCCGGCACGAAATGGCTTGACGATGTAATCTTCGGCATATTTATCCAAACCGAGAACAATGGTGCTTTCATCATCAATGGCAGTCAACATAATGATTGGCAAGTCGGAAAATTCCTGGATGGCTTCACAGAGTTCAAAGCCGTCCATACCGGGCATGTTCAGGTCTATAATTGCCAAATGGGGGAGACCGTTACGGGAGATTTGTTGCAGAGCTTCATTGCCAGACACGGCCGTAAGCGTCTGGAACCCATCCTGCTCCAATGCCTGTCGGACAGCCTGCAAAATAAAGGGGCTATCATCAACAATCAGAATCGTTTGAATATCTTGTTGCTTGTCTGGTAACATAATCAGAATAGTAATATAGCTCTTGTTTTAAGGCAAGTGGTTACAGATTGGAGTCATAAACAGATTTTTCCAGAGAGAACGCCAATCTGTTCCTTACCTAAATCTGTTGTAGTCATTCTGTCAACCAATCTCTACCGGCTTTTGCCCTACATGAATAGCAATGGTGCCAAACATAAACAGTTTATAGTTGACGTTGACAAGACCAGTCTGGCGCATCATGTTGGCCAAAGATTCGGGGGATTGAAACTGCTGGGTGCTGTTGGGCAGGTAGGTGTAGGCGTCAGACTCACCGGTGACAAGCCGTCCCAAGGTGGGGATGATGTGGTTGAGGTGGATTTTGATAAACGGCCGTAACAAATTCTTCTTAGGCGGGCTGGATTCCAACACCACTATGCGGCCGCCTGGTTTAGTCACACGCATCTGCTCCCGGAAAGCGGTGGGTACATCAATCACATTCCGCATCAAAAAACCGGATGTGACAGCGTTAAAGGTATCATCGGGAAAGGGAAGTTGCAGCGTATCGGCGGCTGCCCACATGATGGAGGCCCGTTCGGGAATACGTTTGCCGGCCTGCATCATTTCGATGGTAAAGTCGCCCCCTACCGCTTCCAGATCAGTCGTTTGCCGTAACCCTTCCAACGCAATGTCGCCGGTGCCAGTTGCAATGTCTAGCAGACGGCCGTGTGCCGGTAACTGTGCCTGAACGATAACGTATCTACGCCATTTGATATCTTGTCCGGCCGTCATCAGCCGGTTCATGCGATCATACTGGTTGGCAATGCGAGCAAACATATCCTGAACGTATTCAGCCCGTTCCTGTCCTTCTAAATGAGCCATATTTGTGATAATTTCCTTGTGGATAATTAAGATGATTGAACCAGGGATGATTCTAAGTCAATCAATCATTTTCGCCATCACCCTTTTCGTCTTTATGGGGACTTGGAGCTAATTCGTCGTCTTCCCAGGGCAGCACCTGGCGGGCTTTACTGGTTCCGGTGGGGGGGCCGATGATGTTCATATCTTCCATGGCGTCTATCATGCGGGCGGCACGGGTGTAGCCGATGCGGAAGCGGCGTTGTAATAATGAGGTGGAGGCACGGTTGAGTTTGCGAACCAAAGCTATTGCTTCGACCATCAATTCATCATCGTATTCAGGCTGCTGTTGGGCTTCTTCTTGCAGCGCTTCCCAGAGAGGCTGTTGGGTTGTGGCGGGCTGCGTTGACTTTTCCTTTTTCTTTTTGGGCGGCGGTGGGCTTGGGCGGGGTTTAGGAGTGGCCGTTTTCACTTTTTGTGGCGTCACGGCCGTTTCCTCTTTTGCCCCCTCTTCATCCCCCATATTCACAACCGGAGCCAAAATTTCCGATTCATCTGCTGGGGATGGGGGAGCGGCTTTCATCTTCGGTTCTGGCGGGGGAATGATTTCATCTTTGGGTTGGGCGCTTTCTGTAGCCGGAATCATGTTAAAGCGGCGGGCGGTTCGCCAGTAAGCAATCAACTTATCTAGTTCCTCAGGGCTAACATAACAGCCTTGAGAGCGTACCGGCGAAGCAGTATCGGGCGCTTGAAAAAGCATATCTCCCTGGCCCAGCAGCCGTTCAGCCCCGGTCGTATCTAAAATGACACGGCTGTCAGTACCGGAAGCCACAGCAAAGGCAACCCGCGCCGGGAAGTTGGCTTTAATCAGACCGGTAACAACATCTACTGACGGCCGTTGCGTCGCAATGACCATATGCATGCCCGTAGCCCGCGCCAATTGAGCCAGCCGGGTAACTCCCCGTTCCGTTTCCTCAGGCGACATCATCATCAGGTCGGCCAACTCATCAATAATAATGACAATGTACGGCAAATCATCACGGTTTTTATCGCGGCGGATTTTTTTGTTGTAATCCAGCATATTGCGGGCGCCTACTTCGGCAAACATTTTGTAGCGGGCATCCATCTCCCGCATGGCCCATTGCAGGACACCGATGACGCGATCCATTTCCACCACCACCGGTGCGGCTAGATGAGGAATGCCATTGTAGCCGGTCAGTTCCACCCGTTTGGGGTCTACCATTACTAGCTTAAGTTGGTCTGGTGTATTTTGCAGCAGCAGGCAGGCAATGATGCCGTTGACGAGGACAGATTTACCGGAGCCTGTAGCCCCGGCAATAAGTAAATGGGGCATTTTAGCCAGATCGGCGACGATGGGTTGCCCGGCCACATCTTGCCCAAAGCCCAGACGTAAAGGCGATTTGATTTTCTTAAACGCGGCCGTTTCCATCACATCCCGCAAAGAAACAAGGGCTTTGGCCGGGTTAGGTACTTCAATGCCCACATATCCTTTGCCGGGCACAGGAGCTTGAATGCGAATCGCTTGAGCATGTAAAGCCAGCGCCAGATCATCAGACAGACCGGCAATTTTTCCAACCTTTACTTTGGTGCGCTTGCCATTACGCATCTGTAAAAAGCTGGGTTCGACGCCAAATTGGGTGATGGTTGGCCCCTGATTAATCTCCACGACGGTGGCCGGCGCACCGAAGCTTTCCAGGGTATGTTCGATGATTTCTACCTGTTCGCGGATGACAGCGCCAGTGGGGTCCATATCTGTGCCAGGGTGGAGCATGGCAACGATGTCGGGCAGCTTCCAGTTATGGCTTCCGGCACGGCCGTTGTTGCCCAAGAAAACCGGTGTAACAACAGTAGGCGCTTCTTCCGGTTTGTTCTTGGGGGATGGTTTATGGGATCGTTGCTTCGCTTTCGTTTTTGTTTTGGTGGGTTCGGCCGTTGCTGGGGAAGATTTAGCTAATGGCAGTGGCGGTTGGTCTGATTGCTCCTTATCGGCCGCGCGGCGGGTACGGCTGTTGTTGATGGCAATCTCTCGCTCAGGTAAATCTGACCCATCGGCGCCGCTTTCACGGGGGGCAGTTAACTGCTTAATAGCCCGGCTAATGTCTGTACGGGAAACGCCTAACAACAGAATCGTACCCAAAACGGCGACAACGACCAGCGTAAAAACAGCCCCTAATTCACCCAATCCTCCTACCAGACCGTAGGTGAGCGCTCCGCCTAGATAGCCGCCCCCCTGCTGTGCCTGGGCTACAGCCCAAACATCGGCCAGGTCACTATTTCGTTTCAGCACAACTTGTGTGGCTAACGATTCTAACGATAGAAAAAGCAGCAAAAAGCCTGTCAGTCGAAAAATAGGCAGTTGGGGCTGCTGCTCCATGCCCCACATCACTAGATACAATCCAATACTGCCGGTAATCAGAGGAAAGATGAAGCTGCCCCAGCCAAACATCTGCCGCATGAGGGATGACAGCCCGGCCGTTAGCTGCGCTTGATTAGGTGACAGTAAACTGAGAATGAGAATGATGGTAAGGAAAACGATGCTAATGCCCACGATGAGCGCTTTTTGGGCCAAACTGAGGCGAATCTCCCGCTGTGTTCGCTTGCGACTGGTTTTTTTGCGTGTAGAACGCTTTCGAGTACCGCCGCGAGTAGACTTGCCGCGGGCGGTTGTTTTTCTTTTACTACTGCTGCTTTTTTTCTTAGCCATAGCTCAGATGTTCCGTAATTACATGAGACATTATAGCATGGATAGAGCCGCCCGTCAGCCGAGTAAATGTGACACGGCCGTTTACCTGGTTCAGAAGCCTCTCTTTTTTTTCAGCTTCTCAATTTCGTTCAAATGCACCATATTGTGCCGGGTGGCCGGCATTAGCAGCAGCCCGGTAATAGTGCGTTTGCTCCAATAATCG
>JAAEOP010000258.1 GCA_024223125.1 Chloroflexota bacterium | reverse complement strand
TTGTTTATGGCCAGGGTGATGATTCTGGATGAAACGGCCGCGGAATTGGATAAATATCTTGATGTACCTGCCTTTGCTGTTGGCGATCTCTTTTACATTCAGAAATTGGTTATGCTGATTGAGAATCCAGTTTATGGTTTTTCAATAACGGTCACACCGGATTCGCAGACAATTAAAGCCAGCGAGTCGGCCGATTATGCTATTCAAATTCAACCATCAGGTGGATTTACGAAAACGGTGAATCTGAGTGCGACCAATCCATCATCGGAGTTGGATGTAACTCTGTCATCTACAGCGATCACACCGCCGGGTGGCGCTATATTGACGCTAACGGATTTACATACGCCTTCTTTTACTGATGGGATTTGGTATGATATCATGGTTACTGCGACAGGCGATAATATTTCCCACACGGCTCGTGTCGAGCTATTTGTGAATACCAAACAGTTATATTTGCCAGTTATTCAAAAATAGTAACTGGCGAGATTGGTTCAATTTGTTCTCAAAAATTTGTGACATACAAGGAAAATTGAACCAATCTTTCAAGGGAGAGTATACAGTTACGAAGCAACAGGGTGAATGTTTACAAGATCAGGTGCTTTGGGCATTTTTTACCTGAAGCGCCTTTTTTTGTTGTCGTTTGGTTGTCAGCCACTCACCTAACTTTACTAGGGCCAATCCAGCAAAAATGGTCAAGAAGGCGTCTAATGGCAGGCGGTAGCGGATAAGTGTCCAGGTAAGAATGTGAATGGCTGAGTAAACTACAACGAACAAGTACACCAGCGTAAAAGGAGAGGCCAGCCTCTCCTTAAATGAGGGGAAGCGATAAAACAGTGTGCGAATAAGGCCAATCAGCATAAACGGCAAGAATAAGCCAAAGCTTGCCATTCGAGACAAATTACTAAGCCAGTTGGATGAGGCAGTCGGCCAAAATTCAAAGTATGGTGAAATACGACTGACGGACAACAAAATATACCGTTGGGGGTCAGAGACAATCTCGGCCAGGGACAGATTTAATAAAGCTGAGTCCAGTTTAGCCTCATTTAAGTGGAGTAAATTTACTGGCAACAGCGAATAATAAGATCCCATTTCATCAGGCAGAATCGGTATAAATTTTGTGCCGTAAATGGGATGATTGCCCCAAAAGAATGCGTATCCGGAATTGGTGTTCAACATCACAAAATGATCAAAGACGATGTAATTACGAATTGTCCAGGGCAGGATAAGAGCTACCACAATGATGACTGGCAAAATAAGCCAGGTGAGCCGGGGTCTGACAGCGTACCACAGCCAAAGGAGTATAAAGGGAATGAATAGTAAGAATAACTGCCGCAATAGTACGGTGATGCCAAAGACTATCCCTAACAAGAACCATATCTGCCACTGGTTTTTTTTCTGGGGATTGCGGCTAATTTGGATGGCAATGAGGAAAGACCAAAGGATGGCTACAATGTAAAAGCCCTCTGTCATAAGGGCGGCCGCATAATAGATAAAGTAGGTGTAGACGGCCGTAATTCCCGCGGCCGTCAATCCAATCCATTTGCCTTTGGAAAAATCGGTTTCAAAAGAAGCAACTACACATTTGGGGGAAAACAACAACACGGCCAACCGATAAACGAATAAGGGCGCCAGGATACCAACGGCCGTAGCCTGAATTAACCGGGCCACAACCGGATATGGTCCAAAAACCGCATAAATCAATGTCAAATAGAGGGTGTATAAGAATGACCAGTGCGCGGTGGGTTCATTGGGTCGGGTAGCCGGCCACCACATTTCTCCAAACGAAAAGCCATGTCCGCCTAAAACTCGTAAAGCCAGATTATGATACGATTCCTGATCGGCAATACCGGGCATAAAAAGCAGTTCATTGCCCAAATACAATGCCGTCATAACCCGTAAAATGACGGATATCAGTATAATGCCAATGAGGGCTTTCTTTGGCGTGAGCCAATGGTTTACTTTTCTCATGCAGTAGCTTTCCTTATTACATGCCCGGTAATGTTTTTAGAAGGCGCTGGTATTGATATCCAAGTTGACGCTTATGTGCTTTTTCATCGGCCGACGATAATAGCCCAGATAGCGGAGCCAGAATGACCCGAGGTAAAGCGGCCGTAAACAGAATTGTTTTATAGATACTTGCTTTGCGAGAGCCATGATGCTTACGAAAATATTGAATCTTACCCCGATATAATTGCTCAAACATTTGAGGAGCAACTAGCTTTGTGCTTTGGCCTCCATAATGAATTACTTGTGATTGTGGAACCCAATACAATTGCCACCCCTTACTCCGCAAACGATAACACAAATCCACTTCTTCTGAATACATGAAATAAGTGCTATCCATCAGCCCAATTCGTTGCAAAATGGCGCGCCTTACCAATAAAGATGCCCCTTGCAACATCCCAACTTCGCGAGGGGCAACGGTATCCCAGACAGCCATATTGTATTGACCGTAATAATATAACTTATCTAGGTGAAACATACGCCACAATTCGCGGGACAATGTAGGCAATGGGTAGCAGGATGGTTGCAGCGTACCATCTGAGTTTAACAGGCGAGAACCGGCCGCTCCAGCCTGAGGATGAGTGTCTAAGAAATCTACCAATAGTTGTACGGCGTCCGGTTCTACCTTTGTGTCAGGATTTAGTAACAGCACATATTCACCACTGCATTGACGGAAAGCCTGATTATTAGCGGAAGCAAACCCCACATTTTTACTGTTTTCTATCAATTTAACCTGGGGGAATTGGGTTTTCACCAGGGGTACGCTATCATCGGCGGAGTGGTTATCTACAACCCATGTTTCAAATTCACAAGCGGGAGCGTGAGCATAAACAGCATATAAACAATCGGCTAATAATTGGCATGTATTCCAGCTAACAATGACGATTGATAATTTCATGTAAGTTTTCCTTCATAAATCGAACACCCCTGTTCGATGTCCGAACAAGGATGTTCAGACTACAAATCATCATAAATTTCTTGTCCTGTTTTAATGTCCAACTTGCCGGATTTAAGCAGCCAATCAATAGCAATAATGCCGCCTAAAAACAGCCAGGCATACATGCTGGATCGTAGTCCGCGAATGGTGACATTGTAAACATAGGGGATAATCCAATCACCAAACATGCCGGCAACGATAGTGGCTGCAAATCCGCCTACAGCGGCGTAGATGTAGGCTTGTACGAACCCATTTCCTGAAACCTGGTTGCGTAAACGCAATAATATTTTCCCCATTTCCCAAAAGAACCATAGCAAACAAGTGAGACCTAAAATGCCAGTTTGGGCAATCATATCTACATAGTTGTTGTGGGAGTTGAATTTGACAAACCAACCCAAAATGGGGAAGAGGGGTGTGTAAAAACTGTAGTTGGCTGGGCCTAACCCTAATATGGGGTTTACTTTGACGATTTCACCGATAATGCGCCACGCCTCAAATCTTGTAATCTGACTGTATTGATTGTCGCCAATGTATAAAAATGAACCGAGAAGCGCTTGTGATCTGAAGAAGAGGAAGACGGCCGCCACACCAATAATGATGTAAGCTGTACGGGGTGAACCGGCCCATATGACCACAAAGAGGGCGATTAGAGAGGGCAACCAGCCGGATACCCAAGAACGGGTTATAAATAAAACGTTATATAGTAATAGAACTGTCACGGCCGCAAGAAGAATACGCCACGGCCGTGACAATTGTTTATTATAAAGCGCCTGGCTGAGAGACATGGCAGTTAGCCATATGTAAAAAATACTGCCGCCCACTCTGCTTGAAAAGAGCGGCTCCGTAGCGCTGACCATGCCTGGTACAATCGGCCGCAGCAAATAGAACCCACCGAAACCAATAAAGAGAAATGTAATCCATTTTAGCCAGGTAATGTTTGTAATTTGGTGGGCTGTCAGGAGAAACAGTAATGTGACAATAATGAAGATTAAGACACCGCCCACCTGAGCGTCTATTGGCGCTGGGGTAACAGGAAACCAGGGTAACTGACCGACGATAAAAGCGAGTACGGC
>JAAEOP010000257.1 GCA_024223125.1 Chloroflexota bacterium | reverse complement strand
TATAGCTGAGTAGTTACAATAAGAGGAAACAAAATGATGGAAAAAGACACTTTAACCCAAAAACCCAAATCGTACCCCGATTTATGGGGATTGGTTTGGCCTCTGGGCATAACCACCAGTCTGGCCTGGTTGGTCATCTGGATAATTGTTTATGCCTGATATCATAGGTGGATGAAAATTCACCCTCACCCCTGTCGCTACACGCCCCCCTCTCCCGTTGGCAAGAGAGGGGTTAGGGCTGGCTGTTTACAAAGGAGAAAAGATCATGACCCACAATGGCTCCGCACCCATTAAAGTGCTTATTATTGAAGACGGCCCCAATATTCAGAAGATTATCGCTGAAATGCTGTTACTGTTAGGTTACGAAACGGCTTGCGCAAGTAACGGCAAAGAGGGCGTAGAAAAAGCAAAAAGCTGGCAACCGGATATTGTTTTGACCGATTTGCGGATGCCGGTGATGGATGGCAGCGAAGTCATCCGGCACTTACGCAGTAATCCCGATACCGCCCATATCACCATATTTGTGGTATCCGCCTGGACCGACGCCGGTACCCGAGATCTGTGTATGGTTTTGGGAGCGGATAAATTTTTTGCCAAGCCCCTGAACATTCTCAAAATTCATTCGGCGATTCAAGCGACCTTAAAACCGAGTCCCCAAAAAACCCTTATCCCTTACGCAGCCCCGGCCGCTGCTTTAACCTAAAATTTGGGGTAACTACTCAGCTATAGGTGCAACGCACTTCACGAAGCGCCCTACAAGTACAAGTTTTGACTGTGTTGGGCAGCTATTTGCAAGAAAAAACGATTTACTAAGTGCGTCGCACCTGAGCCTGAGTAGTTACAAGGAGAGGATTGTTATGGAGTTTCGAGTACAATCATTTGATTTATTACCGTTAGAGTTGGAGCTTTGCCCTGAGTGTATGACCAAGCATCCCCCAAATACGCCTCATAACAAAGATAGTCTTTACTATCAATGTGTTTTTTATGCTAAATACGGGCGCTGGCCTATCCGGGCAGATGCTATGGCGCATTGTAACCAATTATGCGATGGCTCACTCAATGAGTGGGCCAAGGTGTGGTGACTCTTGACTATTATGACGATATCTTATCTCCAAAAATCAAAAAACCTGCCTTTCCGGCGGACTCTGTTGCGTACCTTGTTGGTTCTTATCCTGGTCCTGACGACCTTGCGCCTGCATCCGGCCTACGCCACCGCTATTGCGCCAAGGGCCATTAGCAATACACCCGTAGCCCCCATTGTCGTTAGCCTGGGTGACGGCACGATAGTGGACACGCATACCGGGCTGCAATGGCTCCAGAATGCCGGTTTAGGGGGTATGAAGAGCTGGGCTGAGGCAGATGCATGGGCCACAAACCTGTCTTATGCAGGCCACAACGACTGGCGACTGCCCTCCGCCCTTAATTCTGATGGCAGCCTCCCAAACCCATGTTTTTATAATGGCTGCACAAAAAGCGAAATGGGTCATCTAGCTTATATAGATGGCATAAATAGTTCGTCAGGTCCCTTCAGTAATTTAGGGGGAGGTTACTGGACCAGCACGTCGCCTCCGGGCTCTTCTTACAAGATGTATAGTTTGTTTACTATTGGAAATGGGAATGGATATCAGGCAGCAATTTCTCAGCAACGAGATGGACAGCCGCCAACGCTTATGAATGCTTGGGCAGTGCGTGGCCCCGTCACCCTGCCTGTGGCCAACGATGACACGGCCTCAACCGACGAGGGAACAGCCGTTACTATCGATGTTAGCGCCAATGATGACCCTGTGCCTGGTGGAGCCGCCTTAGATCCGGCTTCCATAGAAATAATATCTCCACCGGCCAATGGCTCCGTAGTTCCAAATCTTGACGGTACAGTAACCTATACGCCGACCGCAGGCTTCAGCGGTGAGGATCTGTTCAGGTATTTAATAAGAGATTTAGACAATCTGCCCTCCACCTTAGCCACTGTTACCGTGACAGTCAATTCATTATATGGCCCGCCTGTGGCTGATTTCAGCGGTACTCCCACTTCGGGTATCGCGCCGTTGGGCGTTGTCTTCAGCAATCAATCCAGCGGCAACTACGCCTCCTGCGCCTGGACCTTTGGCGATGGCAACACCAGCACCACCTGCAACCCCAGTCACACCTACACCGCGGCCGGAACTTATTCCGTCAGCCTGACCGTTACCGGCCCCGGGGGTAGCAATACCCAAACTAAAACCAATTACATCACTGTCTCTGGATCGCCGCCAACACCTGATTTCACTGCCTTGCCGCTGACGGGGCAAGCGCCGTTAACCGTTGGCTTCACCAATAACTCAACCGGCACAATCAATTCCTGGCTATGGGACTTTGGCGACGGTAACACCAGCACGCCAGAGAATCCCTGGCACAGTTATAGTGTAACTGGAACATTCACAATCAGCCTGACCGCTACCGGGCCGGGGGGCAGCCAGACTAAAGTAAAGGCAAATTATATCCGGATCGGTACAGATTCCATCATAGCTAACTTCTCGGCCCAACCCACCGTGGGGCCGAGCCCACTGGCCGTTCAATTCAGCGATGAGTCCGCAGGCAACATCAATAACTGGCAGTGGGATTTTGGCGACGGTACCGGCAGTACCTTACAGCATCCGGCTCACACCTATTCACAGACTGGAGATTATACGGTAACCCTGACCGTCGCCGGCCCAAGCGGGAACAATACCGAAACAAAAACCAATTACATCGCCGTTACCGATGAGCTTATTATCGGTCTGACGGCAAGCAACAACAGCCCCGCAATGGTGGGTCAGGTCGTCGGGTTAACAGCGACCATTACCACCGGAGACAACGTCGCTTATGTTTGGGACTTTGGGGGCGGAGATACGGGGGCTGGGGCCAACATAACGCATATCTACCAAACTGCCGGTAATTTTACGGCATTGGTCACCGCCACCAATAGCCGTGGCAAAATAACAGCGACGACTACCGTGACAGTTTTGGCCGAAAACTCCGGAACATGGAAAACGCACTTGCCCCTAATTTTGAAACAGTAGCAATGGATATCGCTCGTTATGTGCAAGGTGATATCTGTGCTACAATTACCCCATTGGCATTAACCTGCGCCCTGCGCACCCTGATTGAAAAGACAAGTTGGAGGAGTTTACTATGGAACGCCGTAGCCCTGAACTGTGGGCCGCATTGGTGACTATTATTCTGATTACGCTGGTTTACCTTGGGATAGTGGCGTACCTTGACGCTACTCCGGCGGCCAGCAGTTTCTTTGGGCACAGCCTGGGCCTTATGGGGTTTGGGCTGATGTTAATGACCGAAACCCTCTACTCGCTCCGCAAACGCGCTCGCACAGCCCGGTGGGGTCAGATGTCCATCTGG
>JAAEOP010000256.1 GCA_024223125.1 Chloroflexota bacterium | reverse complement strand
GGCCGGAAGCACAAACCAGATCATCATTTCTTGATATTGGTTGAAAACCTGGATTTCTACCTGCGATTTTTCAAGCTGGTTGATTTCGTCGTAAATCTGGGCCAGGGCGCTGGTATCTTCGGCGCGATAATATTGGCCGCCAGTGATTTCTGCTACCTGGCGCAGGGTGTCTTCGTCAAGCTGGCTTTCCTGGTAGCTGATTTGGGTACCGAAAAGTGTGTCTACAGGGACGGGAACCTGTCCCGGCCGTCCGGCGCCGATGGTGTACACTTTGATGCCTAATGCTTTGGCTGCTTCAGCGGCCGTCAGCGGATCAATCTGCCCCGCATTATTCACGCCGTCAGTTAGCAGAATAACCACTTTACTATCGGCGTCGCTGCTGGTGAGCATGTTGGCTGCGTTGGCTATCCCCAGGCCAATGGCTGTGCCATCTTCCAACCCCAAATCGGTTGCCAGCTCTACCTGTTCCAGCGAGCGTTGCAGCATGTTGTGGTCTAAGGTCAATGGGCTTTGAGCGAATGCCTCATTGCTAAAAATAACGACGCCGAGTTTGTCATACGGCCGCTGCTCAATAAATTCCCCGATGACCGCTTTAGACGCTTGCAGCCGATTGTCCGGCTCAAAATCCAGCGAAGCCATGCTGCCAGAAATATCCAGAGCGAGGGCAATTTCGACCCCTTCACCTTTGATAATTTCGCGGGCGTGGCCGATTTGCGGCCGTGCCAACCCAATCAGTAACATGCTGATGGTCAGCAAACGCATGACGGTGAGTAACGGCCGCCAGGTAATGCGCCATGAGCCAGGCAACCCTTTTGCCAATCCAGCAACGGGGTAGCGCATCGCAGCTGGTTTAGCGGAGCGATTGCGCCAATGCCAGAGAGCCAGTACGGGGATGAAAATAAGCAGGCTTAAAAGCCAGGGGGTGGCGAATTGGAAGTTCATATGGTTGCCTCTTTTGGAGATTGGAGATTGGGGATTGGAGATTGGGGATGGTCTTTAATCTCCAATCTCTGATCTCCAATCTCAACTGTATCTAGTACCAACTGTCGCGCTGCCTGCGTCAGCCGTTCCGCTTCATGTTGGCTGGGCTGTACTTTGGCAAATTTCACTAGGTCGGCGTCTGCCAGAATGTGGAGCAGGTGTTGGCTGTTGGCTTCTTTCATTTGGCTGGCCGCCAGGTTGCACCGGATTTCGGCCGTGGTGCGATCTGTCATGGGGACGCTGGCGTTGGTTTCAAAATAGGTTCGTAGGGTGTTACTGACGGCCGCATATTGTTCCTTGAAACGGCCGTTAGCCGGAAAATTTTGTTTGTCAATGTCCGTCAAAGTATCCAACGCCTTTTCATGCGGCAGCCGGTTATCTACAAACAATTTGCCGCCACGCTTTTTCCAGATTACAAAAGTTACCACTCCAGAGATGATCAGAAATCCGACCAATAGATAAGGCCAGATAGCGGGTAGGGGTAAGTTGGCTTGAGGTTTAATATCTCGCAGGTTGCTGTCCCCTTCAATGAGAACTGTTTGCACAGTTAGGGGCAGCGGTGCCGCCAACACATCACTCAGGTTGCCCCCACTGTCGGAAATGGTGATGGGCAGCGGCGGGGTTTGAAACTCGCCGGGCGCAAACAGACGCGCGTCAATTTGTTGGCTGGTAGTCACCGATCCATCATTATGATTCACTGTTTCCGGTGCCGATTGGCTGCGGACGACAAAATCGCCCCAGTTGGATTCTAGCTCCGGGAACAAGGCTACACTGTTTTCAGGATGGGTAACGCTGGCTGTCAGGATAATGGCGTCGCCGACGGTAACGGCCGTGTTATCGGCCGTCAGGGTGGCTGCTTCTTGGGCGGAGGCGGGTACGGCCGTTAATAAAGCCATCACCAAAACCACCAACCCCATCATCAACGTTATGGGTATTAATTGTTGTTTTCTAGTCATAAAATACTCCGTAAGGCGTCATTTGTTGTTTGTGATTCGTAAGGAGCGTAACAAAATGTGAGGGGATTTGGCTTTAACCTAACCTTTGCCGAACGTTAAGTGAACCTTATGAAAATGGGAGATGGTCATGAAACAGTGAAACTTGACCAAGTATGTGTAAACTTGATAAAATGTCTTACATCCAGAACAGAAGTAAGTCTTGTTTCGGCAAGAAGGTATATTATGAACGTAAAATTATCATCTAAAGGCCAGCTAGTTATCCCTAAAAAAATCCGGCATGCGCTGGATTTGCAACCGGGCACAGAATTTGACATTAAAATGGTGGGCAAACAAATTATTTTGCAGCCCATCGTGGACAAAGCCGAAATGTTGCGAACCATCGAGAAATTGCACACCCTGGCTAAAGGATCAGATTTGTTAGATATGCTTGAAGAAGAACATCGTTGGGAACGCGAAAAGGAACACCGCCGTGAGCAATCGTTATTTGCTGGATAGCTGGGCATTGTTGGCCTGGCTTTATGAAGAAAAACCGGCCGCAGAACGCATAGAACGACTATTATTCGACGCGGCCGAGCTTCGCGTTCAGTTGATGTTTTCAGTTATTAACCTGGGTGAGGTTTTTTATATTTTTGGTCGTGCGCGTGGGGGAGAGGCCGCTGAAGAAATGGTCGTGCAGCTCAAAAAATTGCCCATTCAAATTTTGCCTGTTGATGAACACAATGTTTTAGTGGCCGCATATCATAAAATGAACAATGCTATCTCTTACGCAGACGCTTTTGCCGTTGCGGCCGCTGAGGAGCAAGATGCAATTTTGCTAAGTGGCGATCCGGAACTGTTTGCCCTTGATGGTGAAATACAGATAGAACGACTCTATCGTAATCATGATCGTTAGTTGTGATCGAGAACCGATCACGATTGGAGCAAGTTGATCAATTTATATGTAACCGGACTTTGAAAGCGATTTGAAGAGGCTTGCTTAATTTGGCGTGCGTACAAAGTCATGTTATGATGAAATCAGATTGGAAGAAGTTAATCTTGCTTGTTTAATACTGCAAACAATATTGCCCACATCCCTGAAATATAGAAGTTAAGCCTGATTAATCTGATTGTTAACCCCAACAAACTTATGTGTTCTTTGTATTTGAATCTGCAAAATTATTTAGCAAATTCTCCTCAATGTTTTTCCCATTCATGATTAAATCTCCCTGTCTATTTTGTTATGTTTATTTGAAGGAGGTGATTAAATAAAGACAAATCCAATTGAATCATTTTTTACAAAGCAGTCTTTTAACCTTCTGGAGGAGGCATAAAGTGAAAAAGCCCGTAGTTAATAAAAAAGAACTTGAACAAGTCCACCCTTATATTCCTGTAGCATATGAACAATTGGAAAACGGCCGTATCAGCCGTCGTGAATTTTTGCGGATAACAACATTGTTGGGGTTGTCGGCCGGGGTAGCGAGCTTTGCGGCCGCTTGTGGCGGCGGTACCGGTCAGGAACCGGCCGCTGGTGACAGCGGCAGCGAGGCAGTCGGCGATATTGTACGCGGCGGTAAATTAACAAAATCCATGCAATTACAATTGTTGGATCATCCAGCCCGACTCTCATGGGTTGAAGGGGCCAATGTGGTTCGTCAGGTGAGTGAATACTTAACGGAAACAGGGTCGGATAATATTACGCGGCCGTATCTGCTAGACCGTTGGGAAGCCAGCGATGATGTGGGAACCTGGGACCTTTACCTGAAAGAAGGTATTAAATTCAATAATGGTCAGGTGTTAACGGCCGATGATGTCATGTTTACCTTTGGTGAATGGCTCAATCCTGATGTTGGTTCATCCATGCTCGGCCTTCTTTCCTACCTGAGCGGTATGGAAGATGTAGAAAAGGTAGACGATCATCACATTCGTTTGCACTTACAGACGCCGAATATTGGCGTACCTGAACACCTTTTCCACTATCCCGCTGTTGTCTTACCACGAGACTTTGAAGGAGACTTTGTGAAGCAGCCTGTCGGCACTGGCGCTTTTACATTGGAAGAGTACGCCGAGGGAGAACGAGCCGTCTTCAAACGGCGTGAAGATTATTGGCGTAATGGCGCCGATGGAGATCCGCTGCCCTATCTGGATGAGATCATTTATGTCTCCACCGACAAAGATGCAGGTGTGGCCGCCTTACAATCAGGTCAAGTGGATTCGCTGTATGATCCTCGCCCCAGTGATTGGCAGGCATTGAAAGCTGCATCTGGATTGGCCGTTTACCCGGCCAGCACCGCTCAATGTCTCATCATGCGTGTGCGTGTAGACCTGGAACCGTGGGATGACAACCGAGTTCGCACTGCCTTGAAGATGGCTCAGGATCGGGCGCAGAATTTGCAACTGGCCTACTTTGGTGAAGGCGATCTTTCCATTGACGCCCATGTTGCCCCAGTACACCCGGCTTATGCTAAAAAACCGATTCCCGAATACGATCCTGAAGGGGCTAAAGCTTTGCTGGAAGAGTACGCGGCCGAAAAAGGCATCGAACTCCCGCTCAAAGTGACCCTGGCTACCAAAAATGATCAGAACGAACCCGAATTGGCACAGTCAATCAAGGGGACGGCCGAAGCGGCCGGTTTCGATATTACCCTGGACATCACCGAACCGGGCGGTTATTGGGATCGCTGGACAGAGGTAGATTTGGGTATTACTTCATGGACGCATCGGCCGTTGGACACAATGGTATTGCCCTTAGCCTACATCGAAGAAGCAATTGGGGCCTGGAATGAAACTCGCTGGTCTGACTCCGAATTCGAGGAAAAACTGCGGGAAGCGGAAGGAACGCTGGATGTAGAAGCACGTCGCGCCCTTATGTCTGACCTTGAGGATATCATGCAAGAACGCGGTCCCATTGGTAACAGCTTCTGGAAGAATGTATGGAACATCACCCATGAAAAATTCCAGGGCATTGTAGGCCATCCTACCGCCTATGATTTGCTGTACGAAGTGTGGATTGACGAAAGTAAAGCGTAATTAGGTAATTGGGTAATTGAGTAATTATCTAAATTACTCAATTACCAATTTTCCCCACGGGAGAGGCTTATGACAAGATTCCTTATTCGCAGCGCATTTTCAGCCATCATCACCATGCTCCTTGTTTCCATTGCCCTGTTTTTGTTGATTGAGGTTGGCAGCGGTGATATTACTGTCAAAATATTAGGCGTCTTTTCCACCCCGGAACAACGAGAATCATACCGGCGGCAGTTAGGGTTAGACGCTTCTGTGCAGCAACGTTATCTGGATTGGTTGGTGGGCAGTGATTTACGTGCCCAATCGCAAGTAGGATATGACCTGGTAGGTGTCTCCAACCAGGCTACTGGCGAGCTAGAATGGTGGGCTAAAACACCCGATGGTCTGGCTCGTTGGGAAATGGAAGAGGGTGTGCTGCACATTAACATTCGCCAGGAAGATGGCTCTACGGCCAGACTGGCTGTGACAACTGATGTGTGGCAGACAGATGATCTGGGCAATGAATATTTCTGGGGCGTAGATAATAATAATAATGCCGTCAAATGGATTCGCGGCTCAGGGGAAACAGTATTTGTATTAACCAAAGCTGGTTTGCGCGAAGAAGCGGGTGACGGCCCGGTGCAATACATTCCCCTGAAAAAAGGGATGCTGCGCGGCGATCCGGGTGAATCTTTACAAACAGGCCGGCCGGTAGCCAACACTCTTTTACCCCGATTACGAAACACTTTAATTCTGGCCTTTACTGCTTTTATTGTGGTGATGCCTTTGGCATTGTTACTGGGAATTATAGCCGGTATTAATGAGGGCAAATTTATTGACCGTTCAATTTCGGTGACCAGCCTGGCTATGACAGCTACGCCAGAGTTTGTGACGGGTATTTTCCTGATTCTAATTTTTGGTATTTGGCTGCAAGTTGTTCCTGCTGTGGCTATTTTTACCACGCCTAACGCAATTTTTGAAAATCCGGCTTTGTTGATTTTGCCGGTGCTGACCTTAACGGCCGTTGAATTAGGCTACGTAGCCCGCATGACCAGAGCCAGTATGGTGGAGGTGATGGATACTTCTTATATTCGCACGGCCGTTATCAAAGGTATGCCCAGACGGCGTATCGTTGTGCGCCATGCCTTACGTAACGCCCTGCTTGCTCCCATCACCATCATCATGCTGCATGTCAACTATCTGATTGGGGGTATTGTTGTCGTTGAGGTTATCTTTGGCTATCCGGGACTGGGAAATTACATCTTCAACGCAGCTATCTTTGGTGACTTCAATGCCATAGAAGCGGCGGCCATGATCACCGTCGTTATTGCTGTTACCACCCGGCTGTTGGGCGATCTGGCTTATACTTTGTTGAATCCGCGCATTCGCTATTCGTAAATGGTGGTCAAATCGCTGATTTGACCCGGCAAGATAGCATCTTGCCCTACACTTTTAGGAGAGAATTATGCTTGCAGACCCCCCCGAAGCATTAGACCAATCACCAGCCAAGATACGGCCGTCACGCTGGGCCAAATGGACAGATGACCTATCTATCATCTGGGAATCACGGGTAGCTACAGTTGGTTTAGTTCTCGTTCTATTTTGGGTAATTTTGGGTATCATCTCTCTCTTCTGGACACCTTATCCACCAAATGCTTCTTTATTCGTCCAAAACTTGCCTCCATTGTCATCAAGTGAAGAGGGATTTAATTTGTTGGGTACAGACCACCTCGGCCGTGATCTGCTTTCCCGACTGATGACTGGAACCCAAGTCATTTTGCTCAAGACACGGCTGCCGGAAACGACAGGCGGCGTATATCTGCTGGCCATGGCCGCTATTGCCGGGTTGGTGAGCCTGACCGCTTTTCTCGGCGTTTTGGGCGCCGCCAGTGGCAAAAATGCCCAACGCAATATTCTTGTCTTGTCGGCTGCGTGGCTCATTGTCAGCGTTGGTCTTTACTTTCTTTTACGTGAAACCGTGCCAGCCTGGGCGCCATTCATCGCCACATTCGCCCTGGTTTACGCCGCCTACTTCATTTACGGTTGGATCAAAGCGAAAACACTCAAGATCAAAGACATCATGAAAATTTGGAGCGTCAGTCTGGCGCTGGCCATCTTTTTTGCCCTGGTCTCATTCCTCTTGCAAAGTGTGGTTATTCCAGCCTTTTCCCTTCCCATCGGTGTCGCTATTTGGGGTGTTATTGGCTCCCTCATTGTCGGCGCTGTTTTGGGCTTAAATGCAGCTTATCGCGGCGGCGGTTGGGATCAAACGATTATGCAGTTGCTTGACGCCCTGATTGCCTTTCCCGTCATCGTTCTTTATTTGGTTGTGATTGCCGCTTTAGGGCAAGGCGACCTGGTTGTTATTTTAGCTATAACGGTTACAGGCGCACCCGGTGTGGCCCGTTTGGTTCGCGGGATGGCTTTGGATATTAAAACACGCGATTATATTCGTGCGGCCGAAACCCGTGGCGAAAGCATTCAATTCATCATGTTCCGGGAGATATTGCCCAATGCCCGCGGCCCTATTTTGGTTGATGCCATGCTGCGGGTGGGGTATGCCATCTTCGCTATCGGTACGTTAGGCTTTTTAGGTATTGGCCTGCCTCCGCCAGACCCAGATTGGGGCAGCATGGTCAACGATGCCCGCCAATTTATCTTTATCAACCAATGGGCCGTTATTTGGCCAGCGCTGGCCATTGCCACCCTCGTCGTCGGGTTAAACTTCTTTGCCGATGGCCTCCGGGAGGAGTTAACACGGTATCAGAAATGATCGGTAATCCGTGTTCCGTAATCCGTATACGGAACACGAAAAAGGGAGAACCCATGACAGAATGGAGTAAAACGAAAGGCGCTCCTATATTGAATATAGAAAATCTAGCAGTGGCCTATAAAGTTCGTAAAGGTGAAATTGAAGCTGTGCAAAATGTCTCTTTTGATATCCATCGTGGAGAGACTATGGGGATTGTGGGGGAATCGGGCTGCGGCAAAAGCACTGTGGCCTGGGCTATTGTCAACTTCTTAGGCGCCAATGGCTATGTTAAACGAGGCCATATCAAGTTTCAGGGGCAGGATTTGGTGGGCAAAGAGGGGGAGGAACTACGCCAACTGCGTGGTGACCAGATTGCGATGGTTTATCAGGACCCAATGCAGGCGTTGAACCCTTCCATGAAGTTGGGCGACCAGATGAAAGAAGTCCTTACGGTGCATCGTGATATTGAAGAAGCAGAGGCTGAAAAGCGCTGCATTGAGATGTTGGAGCGGGTGTATATGCCTGACGCCGCCAATGTGATGAAGCGGTATCCGCACCAGATTTCTGGCGGCCAGCAGCAGCGGGTGGTGGTTGCTATGGCTTTGCTCAATAGTCCGGCGCTGTTGATTATGGATGAGCCGACGACGGCTTTAGATGTGACTGTGGAAGCGGCCGTACTTGATTTAATTGCCGAACTGCGCCGCAGTTTTGATACAGCCATCATGTATATCACCCATAATTTGGGTGTGGTGGCCCGTGTTTGTACCCGTGTGGGCGTCATGTATGCCGGAGAAATGGTAGAACGGGGTACGGTGAAAGATATTTATGCCGACCCTCAACATCCTTATACACAGGGATTAATTCGCTGTGTGCCTAAACTAGGCGCTGATAAAGCGGGTAGCATTTTGTACCCCATTCCAGGCCGTGTCCCGCCGCCTAACAATCGGCCGACAGGCTGCGTTTTTGGCCCTCGTTGTGATTATGTGCAAGACCAATGCCGGGCTGCGCGACCAGAATTACGGGAAATGGCAAATAGTGTTGGTGTGCGCTGTCACTTCGCCGGTGACATCATTGCCGAGGATTGGACACCGCCAGAAGATATGACCTTGCCCGTTGTTTCTGCTGACACTGGCAATGGAGATCATAGCGATGAAAATATCATTGAAGTCGAAAATCTTAAGAAATATTATGAGGTTCAGGGTAGTTCTTTCCGTGATGTTATTGGCCTGGGTACACAAAGGTATGTCAAAGCTGTTGAAGACGCTACCTTTAGCGTTCCCAGAGGGAAGACGCTGGGTGTGGTCGGCGAATCGGGCTGTGGTAAAAGCACCCTCATCAAAACGATTATCGGTCTGGAAGATAGCACCGCCGGCGAGGCTACTTTTATGGGATTTGACATCACCGGCGATATTTCATCTCGTGAGCAGCAGTTGATTCAAGAATTACAAATGGTGTTCCAAAACCCTGATTCGACGATGAATCCATCTTACTCAGTAGGCCAGCAAATCGGCCGGCCGATGGAACGCTTTAGGACTGTGCCCAAGAAACAAATTCGGGATGAGGTTATCAAATTACTGGAATCAATGCGGTTGGGAGCAAATTATTATGACCGGCTGCCACGCCAGTTGAGCGGCGGTGAAAAGCAGCGGGTGGGCATTGCCCGCGCCCTGGCAAGTAAACCAGATTTAGTGTTGTGTGATGAGCCGGTCAGCGCCCTGGATGTTTCGGTTCAAGCGGCTATCCTCAACTTGTTGTTAGAAGTGCAAAATGAATTCAATACAACGTTGATATTCATTGCCCATGATTTGAGTGTGGTGCGCTTTTTCTCTGATTATGTGGCCGTGATGTACCTGGGGCAGATTATGGAGATTGGCCCGGCCGATGCTATTTATGCGCCCCCTTACCATCCTTATACAGAGGCATTATTGTCGGCCGTGCCCATTCCAGACCCAACTGTGCAGCAAAAGCGGATTCGATTGGAAGGAGCCGTGCCCAGCGCCATTGCGCCGCCATCTGGCTGCCGTTTTCACACCCGCTGTCCACGTCGGGAAATGCTACCAGACGGGGGCAAAATTTGTGAAGAGAATATTCCGCCCTGGTGTGAAGTGGAAAAAGGCCATCGTATATTTTGCCATATTGATGCAGAAACGTTGCAGGGGTTTGATCCCGTCATCGAGACGGATTCGAATACTGTTGATCAAGAGACATTTAAGCGTAAGGCCAATTCCAAAAAATAATGATTCCGAATTGATGCCATTTCGGGAATTGGCTAGAGGCTTTTTCAAAACGGGTAGGATTATTTAATTTTTGAAAAAACCTAAGTAAATTAGAGATTTCATCTTTTTGGAAAGGTGGAACCTCTGTAAGCATAGGTACAAAAGAGGGGTTTTTCACATGTTAGTAAAAGATTTTATGACACGTCACCCTATCATGATTACTGCAACCACGCTGGCGCCAGAAGCACAAAAGATCATGGCCCATAATGGTATCCGGCATTTGCCGGTGACGGGTAGTGGGAAGCGGCTGGAAGGATTGATCACTCGCCAATCGTTGAAGCTTGATCCTGACGTAATCGGCAGCTTAAATGTATGGGAGATCACCCGCTATTTGTCCAATTTGTCGGTGAAAAGCTTGATGATTAAGGCGAAAGACGTCCATAGTGTGGATGCAGATAAAACAGCCGAACGAGCCGCCCGCATGATGATTGACAATAAAGTTGGTTGTCTGCCGGTGGTGGAAGATGGGGATGTGGTGGTTGGCATTCTGACAGAAATAGATTTGCTGCATGTCTTCCAGGAAATGCTGGCTTTGCCGGCCGACGGGATACGGGTGACGCTGCGTATGCCAGACAAGAAAGGGGAATTTGCCAAACTGGCCACTGTTTTGAGTAACCATGATTTTGGGGTGATGGGCATTGGCACATACCCGTCTCCTCGGCATGAAGGCTATTATGATGCGGTGCTGAAAATGCGTCATGTTACCGTTGAACAGGTGAAAGAGGCTTTTGGTCAAATTGAAGATTATGAAATTGTGGATGTGCGGACGGTAGTGTAAGTCATCTTGGCCGGAGTCTCTCCTTAAAGTATGCTGGAATCATCTTATGAAGACTGGATAATGAAAATGAGCGCTAAGATACGGTATCAAAACATTGTCAGTTCATCGGACATCGCAGGAGGTAAACCACGCATCACGGGACACCGTATAACCGTGCAAAATATCGCTTGAGGAGAGTGAAATTTTTGCCGAGTCATTACGCCAGAAAACACCCTCTTTATTCAGAAGTTATATGAGCAGTCAAATTGAGTTTTACCTTGATGAGCATGTCCATCCAAATTGAATGCAGTCGCCGTTTGCCCGTGATTCAGCCCCCAGGTTGAAGGTGAGTTACACGACCGTAAAGTTGTCATCCACCAAATAGGAATCATCCCAACGATATTCAAAAGGTAATCCGGTATAATTGTTGTGGCTGGAAATGGGGCGGGCGCCTGGATAGTGGGCTGCTTCCCGTTCCTGGCTTAGGATAGCAAGCAGGGTGAACGCGGCCGTGAAGAAAAGGATGGCGCTAAAGCCGCCACAGCCCAATAATAGGGAGGAGTCCACTGAAAAAACACGGTTTCTTGCTAGATTTCAGATTAGCCACTCGACTAGAGAAATTGGGTTTTTTGGCTAAAACGACCTTTTTTCAGTAGAGTCAGGGAAGCATTGTAATTTTCTGGTTTCTTTATCAATTATATGGTTTGAACAACGGATGGAGGAAGGAACGGATTTTAAGATCATCATTCGTTTATTCCCTTATCTGTTGTTGTAAAAATAACGGATGGAAAATACCGTAAGCATTGTAAATGTCGTTGTCAAACCTGGTTTATCCCCAGTTGGTAAATGTGTGCTGGTGGGACTTGAGTTGAGTAACGGCCGTACCGCCTGGGGTGAATGTGCCCATGTACCTCATCTCCAATCTGCCCGCCAGATCATTCAACAACAGATAGCCCCACTTTTACAAGATCAATCGCCGGACACTTTCATCAATCTAGTGGCTCAAGTTGATGGATTGACGGAAACAGTTACGACCACTCGTATTATCCAACCTGTGTCCGAATCGTCTGCAAGCGGGGCTACGTTGTCACGGCGGCGGTTGATTACTGGTCTGCTAACGGAAGATAAACCGAAGACAGAAGATGTCGTTGAAGAACGGCCGTTGTCCGCCGCGTTTCGTTTTGGCATCAGTCAAGCCATCTTTAATGCTGTAGCAATAAGCCAAAACAAGACGTTGTTGACGGTGTTGTTGGAAGCATATGATTTACCTGTGCCAGACACGGCCGTACCTCTCCATGTAGAGGCCAATGCACCCAATATGTCTCTGGTGCAGCCTGTGTTGCCGACGGCTGTTGCTTCCATTGGTTACAGTGTCGGTTCCACCAACTACAAGTTAACTTTCGGTAACAATGCCGAACGATTACAAGCTCATGTACGCCAGATGAAGGAGTGGCTGACGGCCGTTGCTTCCAATACCTGCCCCACCATTCACTTGAACATCCAGGGCGGATTCAGCGAATTGTATGACAACGATGAAGGCAAAATATTGGGAGCTTTGTATGGCTTGGAACAGACAGCCAAACCATATTCATTGGTGGTGGAAAATGTGGCGCTGGGGGAGGTAACGGCCGTGATCCAAATCTTAAAAACAGTGCAATCCTACCTACAAACTCGCCAAATGGGTGTGAAGCTGGCTGCCGGTTACACCCTTTTTTCGGCGGATGAGCTGCGGGTGTTGGGGGAGGAAACGGCCGTACAACAAATCCATCTCTCCCCGGCTCAATTTGGCAGCATTTGCCAGACCATTTCCTTTATTTTAGATTGTCGAGAAAGGGGAATTGGTGTGGTTGTACATGGGGAGGGTGGGGTGGTTGATGTGGTAACGGCCGTGGCCTTGTCCACCCAGGCACACGCCCTCTCTGGCCCCCCAGACAGATTATTTAACATGTTGCTAACCTGTTTGTAGATTCTGGTTCTTCAGGCTTTCCCGTGACACGCCCATATGTGGGGGGTGTCAAAAATAGGGATGAGCATACAAACGATACCCCTCCAAGTCCAAATAAAGCCGTTGAAAAATGCGGGATACATCAAATATACCGTAACATCTCCGTTTAAGAACCTTGATTTTGTTGTTGAATCCTTCTACAAAACCGCTGTTAAGCCGTCGCTTGAAATAGTTGAGAATTGTTGAAGTCAATCCCGACCGTTCCTTCCCCTAAATCCACTATCTCTATAACGAGTTGGAGACTGAAGTGACTTTTCAAGAGATAGCCAAATAATGAGCCTGTCGCGCTATGCTCTGCCTATTCGCGGAACCAACCACATATCAATGCCAGCCCTGGCTTGCTCGCCATCGAACCCGCTTTCGGTGTCCCCGAAGCCTATCTCCATTTAGCCAGCCTTTACAACAACAACGCCATCCATTGGCCAGCCACTGTCAGCGATCCCTGGCTGCAACTCAGTCAAACATCTGGCACAACACCCCATTCCATTGCTGTTTCGGTAGATGAATCTGCCCTTGCCGATGGTTTCTACGAAGCCAGCATCACCCTCGCCAATAGCGACAACGCGGCGGATAGCATTATCATCCCGGTCTACATTACGATAGCCCCCTACAACTTGTATCTACCCGTCATTGTTGCTGCCCCGTGACAGAAAAAAGGAAGCCTAAGAAACACACTCAAATGCAATTTGGACGGTGGTTTCATCCATGCCGAAGTGGCGGGCAACGGCCGCAGCCGGGTCGCCATCCAGTTCTGCATCAAAACGTTGACCCCAATGGAAGCAGTTGAGCCGCCACGGCCGTTCGCGCATGTTAAAGCGCCAGAGCTGGTCGCGAATAATTTTATTGATGATAACGGCATCCAGAAAAAGACCTTGCTCGCCGTAGTCGCGGCTGGTGTGGGCGCGGTACTCTGCTTCGGAAACAGGTTTGTCAATGAGGGTGAAGACATTCCGTTTTGGGTGCGGCCATTGTTCGATCTGGTAGCGGTTACGGCCGTCGGGATATGTGGCATAATGCAAGAATTCTGATGAACGATACATGGTTCCGTGTGGGCTAATGGGCAGGGGGGCGTACAAGGGGAATCCAACGTCTACCAGCCACTTTTGCCCCGCCAGCCAGATAATGATAGCGCTGTGGCAACCAATGGAATCTTCCAT
>JAAEOP010000255.1 GCA_024223125.1 Chloroflexota bacterium | reverse complement strand
TAGTTTGGGTCGGGCGGCTGAATTAGCCGGTGTGACCCGCTGGGATATTCAAAACATTTTGTATGAGCGGGGAACCCCCGTCGAAATTTACTGCGACAAGTCGGTTGAAGAGATGGATGAACTGGCCGAAGAACTTGAACGTGAAGGGCTTTTGTGTTAGTTATTAGTGATACAAATATCCTCAGTTCCCTGGCCGCCGGCGGGTCTTTAGCTCTTCTTTTTCGCTTGTTTCCAAACAGGGTGATTTACATTCCGCCCGCGGTACACCAGGAATTACAAGTTGGTTTGGACCGAGGTGTTACTCATCTCAACCCCGTTTTGCAAGCAATAGCCGCTCATAAAATTCAATCGCTAGATTTATCGGATATAGAGCAACAGATTGTTCAGGCATTACCTGAACAATTAAATCTTGGCGAATGTGAGGCCATAGCCTTATCGCAAAACCGTAAGGCACGTTTATTGAGCAACGACAAAAGGGCGGTTCGTTATTGTCAAGAGAAACAAATCAAAGTGGTAAATCTGGCCGACCTATTGCGCCAATTTTGGGTTCGCCGTCTTGTCTCGCAGGCCAAAGTCAAACAGTTAATTGAGGAAATGGAACGGGTTGAAAAGCTGGTTCTCAATCCGGCTGACCGGGCCAAAATCTTCGCCCCACGCTCACGTCGTCACCACCGCCGCAAATCAAAATAAAAAACGCACCACAATCAAAGAGTCTTTGTGACGCGTTTCATTTTGACTACGTGATTGTTAGTGTGATCTAATATGTCACCTCGATGCCCTGCTCCAGCAAGATCACCCCAACCTGCCCCTCTCCATCCGGCCTCAACATTAGCACAAATTCGTCACTTTGGCCGGCGGGGATACGCCAGGGGAAGCGATTACCAACCGGACTTAAGGTTGCGCCGTGAAGCTGGATATCGGCCAGGTTCAGGGTGATGTTGTGCAAGGCGGCCGTGATGTTCAACACAAAGACCAGGCTGCCGTTCTCCATACTGTACTCCTTGACCTCCACCTCAGGACTCAACAGCCCCTCGTAGGGCGGCAAGACAGCCCTGGCCTTGTCCCCGCCGTTCGATGGGTCGGCTGAAAATTCCCAGAGCATCTCCTGGCGCAGTATATTCTCCGGCACAGCGTAAACGACCGTAGTGGTGTACGGTTTGTCGGGCAGCAGGGTTTCCGGCAGGACGGGGTAGGGTACATCTCCAGCAGCGGAAACCGTGGGATACAGCAACTCGTCAAACTCTACGTGGTGCATGAAAGAGGCGCTTAATAAAGGCAAATCTCCGCCAACATGTTCGACCACGTAATTCACCCCCAAGTAGGCATAGCCTCGCAAAGTCTCCGGGGCCGGCACAACCTCGCTGCCAAGCCAGGTCAACCGGATTTTGTCATCCAGAACCACCCGTTCTCCCGCTAAGGCCGGCTTAACCGGTGACGGGCTAGCCAGACTCAACTCTGTCTCCGGCACGTAAATCGCGCGAATAATCACCCGCGTTTCTGAGGTTTCATCCCCTAACAGGGCCAAGGTCAAGGTGGGTCGATTATTCTGCACAAACACCTCCGAGGCCTGAGGTGAGACCCTGACGGTATCGGCGTAGACAAAGCGATAGGCGGCCCCGGTACTCATCCGCAGCAGCAGTTGATCGCCCGGTTGGAGTGAGGCCAGCAAATCTTTATTGGCCCCGCTTCCATTCAAGCCCATCACATAATTAATCACGCTGCCTTGCACCCAACTAACCGCCCGTTCCACCTCCGGGGGTGACCAGTCTCCGACCTTGATGTTGACCGGCTGCACGATGAAGCTGACCCCTTTAATCTCCAGCGTCCGGGGCACAACCAACGCCTTCACCTTAGCCCCGGAGCCGACAATATCTGACAACAGTTCAGCTTCCAAAGTCGGTATCGGGGTGGGCGTGGGGACAAACATCTCATCGGTTTCAGCCGCGTCTTCATGGGAGGCCGCATAGGCCACATCCCCGCCACCTGCTTCATCACCGGCCTGATCCTGGCCGCCCGCCGGCCAAAAGAACCAGGCAACCGCGATGATCACCATCGCCAAAACCCCACCGGCCTGGAGTATCCCTTTCAGACCCAATTTGCCATTGGCCCCGCTTCCGGCCGGAGACGCGGCCTCATTGTCGCCGCCGGCAATTTGCGCAGCCTTGACCGTGGCCGTGTCGGTCCAATCCATTGCCCCCCGCCGAACATTGGACACGCTGCCATCGGGCGTTGGCGTCAACCCATCTTTAACCACCGCGTCCAGAATATCGCGGGCAATTT
>JAAEOP010000254.1 GCA_024223125.1 Chloroflexota bacterium | reverse complement strand
ATAGCTCCCCAGAAGAAAACCCACCCGGGCTGGAAGATGGCACATTTAAGGTGCTGCGCGGCGGCAGTTGGTTCAACGATCAGTCGTTTGTGCGGGCGGCGTATCGCAGCCTCAACAACCCTGATTTCACGGGCAGCCTTATTGGTTTTCGGTGTGTCGTCCCCCCAGGCTAAGGGTTTCTGGGTTTCTGTTTTCTGGTTTTCTGGGGTAGGGGCAGGACAGCAAGGTAGAACCTGGGGCAACCATGCAGTCTCATTTCCGCACCGCCTTACCCAAAAAACCAAGACGGGAATCGTAGGGGCGAGACGGTGCGGTATAACCTGAGACAAACTTATGGTCTTATCTCCGCACCGTCTCGCCCCACACACGGCCGCCCAGAGCCAAACAGACAGGAGACAAGATTTTGGTGAATGGCAAAGGTATTGGCCTGGCAACCAGGGCGAGACAGGCGGGTGACAAGGTATTGGTGAATGGTAAAGGTAATACCCGCCTGTCCCGCCCCTACCATAATGACGCAAATCGTAGGGGCGGGACGGTGCGGTATAACCTGGGGCAACCATGCGGTCTCATTTCCGCACTGCCTTACCCAAAAAACCGAGACGGGAATCGTAGGGGTGGGACGGCGCGGTATAACATAGGGCAAACGTGCAGCCTTATCCCCGCGCCGTCTCACCCCCCACACGCGGCCGCCCAGAGCCAAACAGACAGGAGACAAGATTTTGGTGAATGGCAAAATTAACCCGGCAACCAGGGCGAGACAGGCGGATGACAAGGTATTGGTGAATGGCAAAGGTAATGCCCGCCTGTCCCGCCCCTACCATAATGACGCGGCCGTCCGGTACGATAATTTCATTGTCCAACACACGGCCGACCAGAGGTAAATGTATGAATAAATATGATCCCCACAAACATCATCGTCGTTCCAGCCGTTTGCGCGGGTGGGATTACCGGTCGCCTGGATTGTATTTTGTGACGATTTGTACTTATGAACGGCAAAATCTGTTTGATAACCCGGATTTTCGGGACATTGCCGTTCACGCCCTAAACCGTATTCCCCAACAGAAACATGCCCAACATGTATTGGTGGATGAATCGGTGGTGATGCCCAACCACGGGCATATCATTTTGGATTTCATTGATTATGCAGCCCAGGCAGAATTGTCTGTGCCGGCGGGCAATTTTGAAAATGCGTTGGCAGGGTCGTTGGGGGTGGTGGTGGGGCAGTATAAAACGGCCGTGACCACCCGAATCAACAATCTGCACCATAGCAAAGGGGCTAAGGTATGGCAACATGGCTATTATGAACGCATTATTCGCAATGAACGAGAATTGCAAGCCACGCGAGAATATATCATCAATAACCCGGCCCGTTGGGCCGAAGACCGCGACAATTTGGATGCCCTCTTTGCCAAAATGAATTACCATCCATAATAAACCCGCATCGTAGGGGCAGGACGGCGTAGTATAACCTGGGGCAAACGTGCGGCCTCATCTCCGCGCTGTTTTACCCCACGCACGGCCGTCTAGGGCAGAATAGACAGGAGACAAAATTTTGGTGAATGGCAAAGGTATTGGCCTGGCAATCAGGGCGAGACAGGCGGGAGACAAGGTATTGGTGAATGGCAAAGATAGTATCCGCCTGTCCCGCCCCTACCATAATTGTTACGATAATTGTTGGACATTGGAAAGTTGGAGGGAAAATGAATCCGTTTATTTATCCGCGGGTGTTGGAACCGCATGAAATAGTAGGGCGCAAAAAGGATTTGCATTATGTGTTGGGGCGGCTGGCCAACCGGCAGTCGGTGGCCGTAATTGGGTTGCCCAACAGCGGCAAAACATCGCTGCTGCTGGCCCTGGCTGATGCGGGAACACGACACCAATTTGACCAAGAGCGGTTTGCCAATGTGCTATTCAGTTATGCTAATGCCCTGGATTTGCACAATGTGCAAACACGGGCAAATTTCTGGAAGGTAGCGTTGCGGCCGTTAACCGAACAATTTCCAGCCGCAGACAACAGTCAGGATAGCCAACGTGTGCGGGAACTGTTGTCCATCTTGACGGCCCAATTTGACGACCGAGAATTTAGGGAGCTTTGTCTGGAATTGGGTGTGAATGCAAACGAATTGGCCGGCGCGAGTATGGCAGATAAGTCATTGGATTTGATTCAGTATTTACAACGGCGACTGCGTTTAGATGAACTGGTTATGTACATACTCCAAGAAAGACCGCAAAATCAATTAACGGCCGATAAATCGGTGCGGGGCATGTATGCCACGGCCGTGGCCAACAACTTTGGCACCTTCGTTCTGGAGCAGCTCTTTAACCAACTCCATGCTGAAGGGCGGCGGCTGGCGCTGCTGCTGGATGACTTTGACGAATTCCTAAACAATACGAAGTTGCACACGGCCGAATTTTATGGCGGCTTGCGTACTTTAGCTTCCCGTTCGCCGGGTTTTGTCGTCGTCATTGCCGCCCGACGCGAAGTAGAAAGTTTGAACCAGTTGACACAAGCCATCAATCCACACGGTTCACCTTATTTTAATGTCTTCACCGAACGCCGTCTGGGATCGCTTACTAAGAAAGCGGTGAACCAATTACTGGAAAGGGCTGGCGAGCGGTTTGACAGGACAGACCATGAATTTGTGATGGAGATTTCCGGTCAACATCCTTATCTGGCACAAGTGGCCGCTTCCGAATTGTGGGAAGTTGATGAAGATGGATTAGAAAATACGGCCCGTTACCGCGAGGCTGTAACCCAGTTTTACAGGCATGTAAACGGGTGGGGAACCTGGGTTGTGATGACGCCTAAGGAGCGTATTGTGCTAACGGCCGTGGGTCTCCTGCAAGTCCCAATCATTCTTACAGAGCCGCCAGCCTCCCACGATCATTTAGCTGATAATCTGGCTGATTACACTACTGAACTTGACCGCTTGCAGCGCAGAGGTCTGGTAAAAAGACAAAAAGACGACGCCTGGCATATTACCCAGATTGGCTTTCTCTGGTGGCTGGTAGATGAAAAATGGGGCCGGGTTGGTGACGAGGCCAGTTTGAATACCTGGTTCCAGGAAGAAGCTCTGGATGGCGTCTTTAATCTCGGTGAACTGGCCTGGATAGGAAGGGCGGCTGTGGCAATGCGTTCTGTGTTACCAGATAACAGCCAACCTTTGCGGGCTGCGTTTATAAAAGAGCTTGTGGGTAAACAATAGTTACCCAATTACTCAATTCTCATTTTGTATACACGGATGGGAAGAACACCGGTTTGGGGGGGAGATTAATCTTGATCTGGCAACCCATTAACGGCCGCGCAGACGGCCGAAGAAGGATTGTTTACTGGCATCTTGTTGAGCGACTTCCCCTTGCAAACGGGCTAGTTGGGCTTCGGACGAGGCGGCGCGAGATTGGGCATTCATCCGTGCCTGCCGTTCTTCAGTGAGCAGGGTTTCTATTTTTTGCATACTTTGCACCTGTACGTCCAGGGTTGCTTTTTCCCGTTCCAGACGCACACGGGCATCTCGTTCTTCTACAAGTTGGGCTGCTATCTGATCGGCGCGTTCGGCACGGACTTCCAGAGTGGCGATTTTACGTTCTAGTTCCAGGCGTAGTTCACGTTCTTTTTCCAATGCGGCCGTAGCATCGCGCACCATTTTAACTTCTACTTGCAGGGCTGCCATTTCCCTTTCCAGGGCATGGCGTTGATGGCGTTCTTTTTGTAATTCAGTTAATTGTTGTTGAGTTTGTTTGACGGCCGTTTCCAAAACATACATTTGTCTTTCTTGTTCTCGAATAGTGACTTCTCTGGCAGTTAGTTCCTGGTGCAGTTGGCTGATTTGCTGGTCGGCTTGTTCTATCTGGTTACTGAAGGGTTGGGGCACAGGCAACGGTGTTGGCGGCCCCAAAGGAGATTGGGGTTTGGAGACAGGTGGGATGGGGGGGACGGCCGTTTCCTCTTGCATCTTTTCCTCCGGATCAAACGTTTCCAACTTTGCCAATGGGTCAACCATAATACACTCTGTCTACCAACGCTTGGTAAGCCACCGTCGCCGGATT
>JAAEOP010000253.1 GCA_024223125.1 Chloroflexota bacterium | reverse complement strand
GTGTCATAGGTTTGTAACCATAATAGACGAAGCGGCTCTTGGGCAAAGACTGTCGGTGGACGATGATTTCCGATCATGGAAATGACAAGTCTTATATTACGCTCAATTATCGCCTCTACATCTTTGTCTTGAGGTTCTGAACTGATAAAAAGGTAATCGTTGATTTGAGAGATGTCCACGTTATCCATCTGTGACAATTGTTTTAAAACCTCATTATCCTATCCGTTCTGTCTGCCCAATGTTTTGCATAGCGGTGGGCAAGAAAAGCCAAGATTTTTTGCGGGCGTGATACCTTCAACTACCACTAACTCAAATGGCGAATCGGCCCCAGTCTCGCCCGTCCGCTACAATTATTGTTAGCCACGAGCTCGCTGTCCTGCAAGTTCTTACATCTTTCAAGTCTGTAAATCCCGATAATCATTCCCGTAAAGCAGTTGATGTCGTTTTTGCGCGTCCGACCAAGAAGTTGGATAGGCAAGCTTCTCAAGAATCACATCATCTATTGCCTGTTTCATTTGTCTAGCGCATGTGACCGGCGGAAATCTACCGACGCCTGTCCCCATACCTGGAATAGCCACTCGCTGAACAACTTCAGCGATGACTTTACCGTCAGAAAATGTGCCATGTTTTACCAATAACAACACGGCTCGGGTCGCCAGATAGACGTTTACACTCGTGTGTTCCAGAATCATTGGTACCCGCATAGTCGGTGCAGCAATAACAAACGGGATTTGTGGGTTATCAGTGGCCGAAATATCGGCAACACCAACCAATAGCTCACCGTGATGTCGGGATTGAATGATCTTTTGTACCCGTTCTTGAACATGCCAGCCAAAATGACGACTGATAGCCATATCGATCCCACCATCCATGAAACCGAAGCTATTGGCGGGACTTACGATGGCATCACAATGAACATCAAAGATAGAGCCGTGAAAAATCTCAACGTTGCTGTGGTCTTGAAACACTTGTTGCCAGGCGTTGACAACCTATAATTGCAAATCGGCCAGTATTACTTTCATAGCGTTATTATCGACCGCTGTCCTCCTATGATTTGGTTTCTGTGGCTAACAATATATTAGCCTTTGTAAGGCTCAAAATATGGTATCAGGCGGTGGGGTAATCGTCCATAAACTCGTACCCCATCTGGGCCATGTTCCTCGCTGTCTACCTGGCCGCGTTCGTATAATAACGACAACAGGTCGCCCCGTTTATAGGGCAATAGGACTGTCAACGGTTCCAAATAGCGCACCATCGAAGCTTCGATCGTGACCAGCAGTTTATCCAATCCGATCCCTGTTTTGGCCGAAACGCGCATGGCGGGTACATCCAACCCCAGTTCTGTTTCAATGTCCACATTGTCGGCCAATAAGTCGCTTTTGTTCAACGCCATCACCAGCGGTAGTTGATCCATTCCCAGTTCTGCCAATGTATCTTCTACTGATTCTATTTGAGCGGCCGCGTTAGGATGAACACTGTCTACCACATGCAGCAGTAAATCTGCCTCTTGTATTTCTTCTAAAGTAGCCCGGAAGGCAGCTATGATTTGCGTCGGTAATTTTTGAATAAAACCTACCGTGTCGGTGAAGAGGACTTCACGGCCGTTAGGCATCACCACCTTGCGCGTCGTCGGGTCTAAAGTGGCAAACAGCATATCGGCCGACAACACATCAGCATTGCTCAGTTTGTTCAGCAGGGTGGATTTACCGGTATTGGTATAGCCAACAATGGCTACGACCATCAACTCTGTTTGCTGTCGTTTGTTACGATGCTGTTCCCGACGGGCACGCACTTGCTCCAACTCCGCCTTGATGACACTGACCCGGCGGTTGATTTCTCGGCGGTCAACTTCCAACTGTGTTTCACCAGGGCCGCGTAAGCCGACGCCGCCGCCCATGCCCCCAGCACGGCCGCCAGCTTGCCGGGCTAGATGTGTCCACATGCGGGTCAGGCGGGGGACGCGGTATTCAAGTTGGGCCAATTCTACTTGCAGCTTTCCTTCACGGGTTTGGGCATGGAGGGCAAAAATATCCAGAATGAGGGCGGTGCGGTCAATAATCTTAACCTCTTCGCCAAAGATTTTTTCCAGCTCCCGTTGGTGGCGCGGCTGTAGCTCATCGTCAAAAATGATGACGTTGGCTTCTAATTCTTCGACCAGCGTTTTGACTTCTTCCACTTTGCCGGAACCGATATAGGTGGCGCTGTTCGGTTTATCAAACCGTTGATAGGTCAAACCGACCACATCAATACCGGCCGTATCGGCTAATCGAGCTAACTCTTCCAGGCTTTCATCTACGGTCAGTAACGGCCGTCCCCGTTTTAATTCCACCCCCACCAAAAATGCCCGCTCACGCGGTTGGATTGTTTCGTATAATTTGGTCGTAATAGTGTCCTCCGAAAAAAATGAGATTGGAGATTAGAGATTGGGAGATTGCTAATCTCTCAATCTCTAATCTCCTAAAAAATCACTCATGAATGCCCATAATCTGTAATGAGCGCGGGTATTCAAGTAAAAATTCATACAGGATACGCTCTTCGCTGTTGGCGGCCAGAGTTAAATGCCATTCCAGTAAATTTAAGTCTGATTGTTCTGTGGGCGACGGCCGTGCCCCGTCCAATTTGATTTTAATCTTTTCATGACGAGCAACAGGGATGTGATCATGGACTTCGACAGCGGCCGTTTCTGCCAGTAAATTTTTTAACTCGATTTTGTATCCATAACGAACCCGACGCTCATCACGCAGCATTTTCTTGTCTACGTCCCGTTTTACCAATTCACGCTCCACCGTAAGGCGTTCTTCCACGCCCAACAGCAGCTCGATTTCACCATTGGCCGGTGTATATTTAATTTGGGTACGGCCGATATAGTCATCTCCCACAAACAGATTGGCCTGTCCTGCCAACAAGGGGCTATCGCTGTTGTTGGTGACTGTCGCTCGCCGGTAAATGGCGTCTGTGTGTTTGGGCACGCAAAGGTAATCCAGTTTGGGGTCCAGATTGAACTGTTGCAAACTGTTTTTATGGGGCGAGCCATCGCTGGGAATGTCTGTGCCGCCAGGAATACGGAAGGTAACGGCCGTGCCTTCTCTTTCAGCCGTCGCTGTCACAATCTCTGCTTCATTTACTACTAATGCATCTGCTGGCGCTGCTTGAGGAACTGGCATATCTGCCATGACTGCTGTTGGCGCAGCCGTTAGCGCTGGTTTTGCCGTCCGGACGCGGGGCATGGGGGCTGGCGGCGTGTACACATCCACATACCAGGGGGTCAATTCCGGCAGTCGTTGGTTCAGCGACGGCCGGGCTGTGGAAACTGTTAAAGCCACCCCCAGCCAATCTTGCCCGCTGTTTTGTGTAATTTGGGCCAAGACTTCCATTTCTACCGTATGGTCGCCATTCGCTGCTTGCAAACGTACATCATAAAGCGGCTGCCAGCCAGCCTTCCGCACCACATAACTTACTTCTGGGGTAAAGTTGCCGGCTGCCAAAACCTCTACTTCTACCTGCGCCTGAAATCGTTCTTTGGGGCGGGACGATTGCAGCTGCTTAATTTCTTTGAGCAGTTTTTCCAGACGCTTTTTTAACTCTTGCTGTTGTTTGTCCAGGTCGCGCACGGCCGTTCGCATCTGCCCGTCCTGTTCCTGCAAAAAAGAAATCAGGATGGACTGGTCGGCTACTGTTGTTTTGCCGCGAGACAAACCTTTGGCGAATTCGGCCGTTGCTTCCCGCAGCCCGTCCAGATATTTCCCATGGGTTGTCCAACCCGCTTTATCATCTCCTAGGATACGCATTTCGTCGCGTACCTGCTCTATCTGCTCTTGCAGGTCGCGCACTTTAGCGGCCGGCGTTTCTTCATAATAGCGACGGGTGACATCCACACTCAATATGCGGACACGTGCCGTTCCTGACCCAGACACACGCACCGAATCTGGCTCTAACGTCAGAGGTAGCTCGTCTAGCAATAAACGTTGGAGACCGGTTTCTAAGTCACATTGGCCGGCAGCCGTGACCCGCGCCCGATCTGGATAAACAGTTACCTTTTGTACAACAGATTCAACAGAAGTTTCCATCATTGCCCTCCCCAATCTGGGACTTTTACCCATAGAGGCAGTTCCATATGAAAGGTGCTGCCCGGATAATTCAGTTCGTCATAGCCATTGCTTTCGGCCCAGATGTGTCCCCCATGCGCGTTCATAATTCCGCGGGCAATGGGCAGACCCAGGCCGGGGCCACCCCCCTTAAATTTTGTTTTGCTAGAAGAATGGAGGCTGGCATCGGCCGTGCTGCCAAATTTATTAAAAATCGTTTCCAAATTTTCCGGATCAATACCAATGCCGGTGTCTATTACCTGAATATCAATAAAGCCATTCATTTCGTCTGATGTTTCATCCTGGCGGATGGGCACGGCCGTCACCAGCACACGGCCGCCGTCCGGCGTGAATTTCAAGGCGTTCATAATCACCTTCGTAAACGCCTTTTTTAGCTTGTCCTCATCTCCATATGTCTGAGCATTCATGGTAAACGGGGGAATTTCCAGATCAATACGACGTTTGTTAAAATATTTATCCAGATTGTCGGCTACCAATAATATTGTCCGTTCCAGGTTTAGCTGGCGGAATTTCATCTCAATCGAGCGCAAATCCAACAAAGAAACATCAATCATATCGCTGATAATTTCACGCATACGGCGGAAACCATTTCCCAACCCATCTACATAAACAGCCAGACGAGGGTCGTCTTCTGTTTCCGTCCGCAAAATGTTGGCGTACCCTTCTAAAATTGTCAGAGGAGTTTTCAGTTCATGGGCGGCGACAGCGATAAACTTAGTTTTGCTTTCCTCCAGACGGTCCTCTTTTTCGCGCAGCTGCACCATATGCTCCAACAAATCTGCCCGCTGAATATCAGTTGCCAATTGGGATGCTTCGATGATGGCGTAAATCAGCAGATCGTCTATTTGCCGCCAGGCGCGTAAGGCTTCGGCTGGCGGAAATTCTTGTTCTAAACGCCGGCCGATTTCCTCTTTTAATACCCGCAGCACAACCAGCCAATCGTAAGCGCCTCGCGCATCATGGCCGATGCTGGTGATGGCCCAGGATTGGATATTGGCTAGCTGTATTTCTCGTAAGGAGCCAACGTTGGCAGCCAGATTAGCCAGAAATATAAACAGATCATCTTCATCTACCAGCATGTTGGGGGCGCGACGTAAGGTACCTGCACAGAGTGCGGCGGATTGTTGTCGTAACCACAACTTCAAACCTTCAGCCAATAGATTTTCTCCTGTGAACATGGTGGCTAGTGGTTGGTGGTTAGTGGCTTGTAACGACGAACCACCAGCCACTAGCCACCAGTCACTAGCAATTTTTCGGCATTGTCCCGATCATACCGGATTTGATGGGTGCGTGTAAAGCGGCGCATTGCCGTTAAGCTCCGTTCGCTGTACCAACGATACCGCTCTGATTTTGCCAGTTTGTGCTGTGGTGGAGGCAAAAGGCCAAAGTTGGCTTTCATCGGTTGGAATTTTTTTGCTTCGGCATGGGTTATATAATGGCACAATGCACCCAATATGGTCTTGGTAGGCATGATAACAGGCAGTTGACCTTTCAGCAAACGGGCGGCATTGAGACCAGCCAATAAACCGGTGGCCGCGTTGCCCATGTATCCCTCTACGCCAGTAATCTGTCCGGAAAAAAAGAGGTCGGCACGGCCGCGATATTGCAAAGTAGGTTGCAGAAGGTGGGGCGCGTTGATGTAAGTGTTGCGGTGCATCATGCCGTAGCGTATAAACTCACTTTTTTCCAGGCCGGGAATCAGACGTAGTACCCGCCGCTGCTCGCCCCAGCGTAAATTTGTCTGGAAGCCGACGATGTTGTAGAGGGAAGCAGCCAGATTGTCTTGCCGTAATTGGACGACGGCATACGGCCGTTTATCATGCCGCGGATCAATTAAACCCACCGGCCGCATAGGGCCATAAGCCAGCGCATCCTGCCCCCGTCTGGCAATTTGCTCAATGGGCATACAGCCTTCAAAAAAATGGGGGTCTTCCTGTTCAAACTGACGCAAGGTGATGGTTTCGGCTTTTAAGAGGGCGGCGATGAAACGGCCGTATTCCTCTTTCGTCAACGGGCAGTTAATGTAGTCCCCATCTTCCTGTTTACCATTGTCGTAGCGGGATTTGCGGAAGGCGATCTCCATATTGATGCTGTCTGCCTCAACGATGGGGGAAAGGGCATCGTAAAAGTAGAGATGTTGTTGCCCGGTCAAGTTGCTAATGCTGGCTGTCAGGGGGTTGGAAGTGAGCGGGCCGCTGGCGATGATGGCCGGGGTGGCGGGCACAGTCGTTACTTCCTCCCGCACCAATTCAATGTTAGAATGGCTGCCGATTTTGCTGGTCACAGCTTCGGCGAATAGGTCTCTATCTACAGCTAATGAAGAACCGGCGGGTACGGTCGTTTGCGCCGCACAAGCCAAAATCAATGACCCCAACCCGCGCAGTTCTGCCTTTAATAAGCCGGGTGCTTTGTGGGGCAGCACAGACCCCAAGGAATTACTGCAAACCAGTTCAGCCAGGTTGGGGGTTGTATGCGCGGGTGTCTTTTTCTGCGGCCGCATCTCATACAAATATACCTGGATTCCCAACTCGGCCGCTTGCCAGGCCGCTTCCGATCCGGCCAAACCGCCCCCAATTACAATGAGTTCTTTATCCATAACACAATTTTATCACAACTTTAATAGGAAACCCTTCGGTATCATATCTTGCACCTGTTTGATTTGGCGGCGCTGGTTTAGCTGCATGATCAGACCGGCCAATAAGTGCTCATACGCATAGGACGTTACGTTCAATCGCAAAGCATTTGCCAGGCGCAATGGTATTTTCGCAGTCGTTTCAAATCCTTTTTACGAACATACGGCAGGCGGCGAATATCCATGTTGTGTTCCAGGTCGGCCACTTTTACCCGCCGCGCCAGGGGGTTGGGTTTGAGGGTGGCAATATAGGCCCGGTAAGAAGTATCGTTATCATGGGTTAGCAGACCCACGGCCGTTAACACTTCTTCAGGCAATCCAAGGGCGACCAGATCGTCAAAGGTTACGGCCGTATCCTCGACCACATCATGTAGCACGGCCGTCATCATCTCTGTCTCTGTTTCCATTTGCATCATCAAATGCAGGGGGTGAAGGATATAAGGACAGCCGTTGCGACACACCTGCCCCGCATGAGCTGCTACTGCCAGCGCTATAGCCTGTTCCAATAAACTCATCTTTGCCATTGTCACCTCAAGAAACTACTAAATCTTCAATCTCAAAAAAGGTTGCCCAAAGAGCCAGTTGACGTTATGTTACCCATAAATTGTAAACCAAGCCTAGCTATACAGCTATCTCTCGATTGTCATACCCACAAAGATGGGTATCCAGATGTGTGGATTCCTGCCTTTGCAGGAATGACCTGTATAGTTACAACTAACTCAGGGAAATGGAGGCAGATGATGGTCAGTACAGTTGTTTTGCTCAATACAGAACCCCACAAGGTAAATGAAGTCGCCGCCGCTATGGCCGGAATTGAAGGTGTCAGCGAGGTTTTTTCTGTCGCCGGCCGGTTTGATCTGGTCGCCATTGTGCGCGTCAAAAATAATGATGAAATGGCCGAAGTTGTGACCGGAAAAATGCTCAACATTTCCGGCATTATCCGCTCCGAAACGTTAATTGCCTTCCGCGCCTTTTCCAAGCATGATCTGGAAGAGATGTTTTCGATTGGGCTGTCTTAGGGTGATGAGGATTATGAATCTCTTAATCTCCAATCTCCCAATCTCTTTATTTTTATGACTGATCTTAATGCGCTCTTTGATGTGTTTCCGGTGTTGGGAACATCGCGGTTGGTTTTACGGCCGATACGGCCGTCAGACGCCCAGGCTGTTTATGATATTTTCAGCAACACGGCCGTGACTCGCTACTATGATCAACCCACATACACCGAAATGTCTCAGGCAGAGAGGCTGATTTCGCGGATGCGGCAGCGCTTTGCCGAACGGCGCACTATCCGTTGGGCCATCGCCCGCCAGACAGATGATTGGCTGTTGGGAACGTGTGGTTATAACGATTGGAAACGTCATTTTAACTGTGCCGGCGTTGGTTATGAATTGGGGCAAGCTTTTTGGCGGCAGGGGATTATGACAGAGGTGTTAACGGCCGTCCTCCAATTCGGCTTTAACCAGATGCAGCTAAACCGGGTTGAAGCTTACGTCATGCGCGGCAATACGCCTTCTATGAACCTGCTGCAGCGATTGAACTTTCAGGAAGAAGGCGTACTGCGCGAATATGGTTACTGGGGTCGCACTTACCACGACCTGCATCTCTTCGCCTTACTCAAACGGGATTTTAATGTTGATAATTGAATAGAGGTTGGAGATTAGAGATTATCCAACTTGCGAAGGCAGGAATCTATATCTGAACAAGCGTGGATTCCTATCTTCGCAGGAATGACAGTTGTGTATACAAGGTTTCTTTATGAACGAAGCGGTAACAGGTCCCACAGAAGCAATTGTCCAGGTGCAGGATGTGATTAAAACATTTCCGGTAGGGGATGGGGAGATCACTGTTTTACGTCATATCTCGTTGGATATTTTGCGGGGGGAGTTTGTGTCTGTGGTCGGCGAATCGGGCAACGGTAAATCTACCCTGCTCAACATGATTTCGGGAATTGATCATCCCACCGAGGGGGAAATTGTGGTCAACGGCCGTGCCCTCACCCACATGAGCGAAAATGAGCTGGCTCTCTGGCGGGGTGTTGAATTGGGCATTGTCTTCCAATTTTTCCAACTACTGCCGGCCCTCAACTTGCTGCAAAACATCATCATGCCCATGGACTTTACCAAAAAGCTGCCCCGCAAAGAACGCAAAGAACGGGCTTTGCATCTGCTCGATTTAGTTGGATTGGCCGACCAGGCATACAAGCTGCCCGGCGCTGTTTCTGGCGGGCAGCAGCAGCGGGCCGCCATCGCCCGCGCCCTGGCTAATGACCCACCGCTCATCATCGCCGACGAACCGACCGGCAACCTGGACACCCGCACATCCGACGAGGTGTTTGACCTGTTTCGCCACTTAATTGACCAGGGCAAAACCCTGATCATGGTGACGCATAACATCGCCCTGGCACAGCAGTCCCAACGCCTCCTGGAAATCCGTAACGGCCGTATTGTCCGCGATGAACGGCCGTAAACCGTAATCCGAACACGGAACACGGAATACGGAACACAAAAAATGGACGTAATCTGGCACAAAGTCTGGCACGACCTGTGGCACAACAAAGCCCGCACATTGTTGGTAATTCTCAGCATTGCGGCGGGGGTGTTTGCTATTGGGGCTGTATTTGGCATGGTAGATCAGCTTCTGGGAGGGATGGACACCTCTCATCGGGCTGTCAATCCGTCACATATCTCTGTCTTTTTGAATACGACAATAGATCGGGAAACGGCCGTGAGACTCAAAGATATTCCCGGTGTTGTAGATGTAGACCCTGCCAATCGCATCAGCCTGCGCTACAAAACCAGCCCCGATGGAGAATGGCAGGAAGGCACTGTCACCATGCGGGACGATTTCAATAACCAGATTTACGATTTCGTGACCCTGAATGAAGGTGACTGGCCTACCGAAAGCGCTATCGGCATTGAACGCCTTTCCAGCCAGGCGTTTGATATTGGTGTGGGGGATGAGATCATTTTGGAGCTGGATGCCACCGACCGCCCCTTTCAAATCAATGGGCTGATTCGCCACCCTTTTGTGCAACCACCCGCATTTGGCGGCGAAGCTCATTTTTTCACCGACGGCAAGGGATTAGCTAAACTGGGCATTCCCGAAGGCGCCTTCACCAATGTACTCATCTCTGTTGACCCCTATAGCCGCGATTATGCCGAAGAAGTAGCCGGCGAAGTCCGTGACCGCTTGACGAAGCAAGGGTACAACGTCGCTGTGACACTGTACCAGGAATCTGACCGGCATTGGGGACGAGATTTTGTAGACGGCATTATGATTGTCCTGCGCGTCATGGCTGTCGTCTCCCTCTTCCTTTCCGTCGTGCTGGTTATCAATACGCTTATGGCGATTATTACCCAACAAACGGATCAGATTGGCATTATTAAATCTGTTGGGGGCGTCAGCGGCACAATTATCAAAATGTATTTGGTCGGAGTACTGGTATATGGATTGGCAGCTTTACTCATCGCTTTGCCGCTGGGGGCCATTACCGCTTTCGGCAGCAGCCGCTGGTTTTTGAACCTGTTTAATGTTGATCTTGAAACCTTCCGGGTTTCCCAATCGGCGCTTTTGTGGCAGGTGTTGGCAGCAACGGCCGTACCCCTCCTGGCTGCTTTATGGCCTGTTCTCAAAGGAGCGCACATCAGCGTGCGTGAAGCCATCGCCAGCTATGGGTTGGGCGGTGATTTTGGCAGCAGTCTATTAGACCAGTTGATTGAACGGTTTAGCGCTCGATATTTACCGGCTGTTTACGCTGCCTCGCTGGGCAATATGTTCCGGCGTAAAGGGCGGCTGTTGTTGACACAGTTGGTGTTGGTGGTTGCCGGGATCATGTTCCTCATCGTCATGACTCTGACCACGTCCACCACCAACACCCTGGATAATGAGATGACCCGGCGTGGTTATGATGCTCGTATCGGTTTTTTTCAAGATCAGCGAACAGAGCGGATATTAGCCATTGCTCAATCTTTGCCGGAGGTGGATGAAGCGGAGGTTTGGTATAGTCACAGCGCCACAATTTTACGTGAAGGGGAGCGGGTACGCGATTCGGCCGGGTTGGGGGCGCAGTTAACCGGTATTCCCATAGGCACGACAATGCAGCGGCCGTTAATCATACAAGGTCGTTGGCTGCAACCGGGCGACGGCCGTGTGGTGATCATTAGCGATCTGTCGGCCGCAGAAAACAAGATCAGCATCGGCGACACAATTCGGCTGGACCTGGGACTATTGGGGGAAGATAGTTGGGAAGTTGTCGGCACCTACATCTCCGTTTCTGGAGCGGATTTTAATACGGAAGCCATTTATGCCCCTCTGGAAGCGGTGGTGGATGTGACCAAACAGGCCAACCGGGGGACGCTACTTTTTTTGACAACCTTTGATAAATCTTTGGCAGGGACGACGGCCGTGGCCGACGCTCTCAAAGATGCCTACGAAACCCAAAACATGGATGTGTCCCTTTTCTCCACATCTACCAAACCCCAGGAACGGGCCGACATTGATGCCCAGTTTGCCAGCATCATCATTATTATGCTCAGTTTAGCGATGATTATGGCAGTGGTAGGGGGTATTGGTTTGATGGGGGCGTTGGGCATTAGTGTGGTGGAACGTACCCGCGAGATTGGCGTACTGCGGGCAATTGGCGCTTCTTCGGGCACGATTATGTCACTCTTTGTGATGGAGGGGGTATTGCAAGGATTACTGAGTTGGCTGTTGGCTATCCCGCTGGCTTATTTCTTCAGTCAGCCGATGGCCAAAACGATGGGGCAAACGATCATGGGGGTTGAACTCGATTTTATATTTGACGGCACGGCCGTTGTCATCTGGTTAATCTCCATTCTACTTATTTCCATCCTGGCCTCCGTCATGCCCGCCCGCTCCGCCACCCAGGTCAGCGTCCGCGAAAGTCTGGCCTACGCCTGACCCCCACCCCTCATTACCTCACGTCGTAATATCCTGCCGCTGGAACAAAAACAACACCAGCCCAATCCCCAACAGTACCAAACTTGCCAGCGCCAGCATGGAAAAGCCCATGCTATCAACCGGCGCTTTTTCATGGAACATTTCAAAAGACGTTTCCATCCAATTGACAGCCTGATCGTTACGCACCCAAGATTTGATATTCTCGATATTGTAAAACGGGCTGATACGTGCCAGATGCAAAAAGAACGCACTGCCAAGTACGCGGGACAACCACAAGCTCATGGTGAAGAGTAGTGGGTCTACAAGGGAAATCCCTATGCCAACCATGACCCCGCCCAAAATAGAGCGCATCAGAATAGCGGCCAGAGCGGCATAAACAGACGTAATGGTGATCGAAACAAAGGCCAATGTCGCCTCCAGAGCATAATCACCCAGAAATTCTCGAACAATTTGACTGGTCACTTCCGGGCCATAAGGCTCGCCGGCAATGTAGGAGAGAATTCCATAACCGAAACCAAAAATCAAGGAGGTCAGGGTAAAGGTGATGAGGATAAGTACGCCTATATTGATGAACTTGGCTATGATCAACTGGCTGCGCCGCTGACGAGGCAGGATGTTTTTCCAAGTACCCCATTGGTATTCGCCGGCAAAAGTAACGGCCGTAAATCCCAACAGGAACATCTGACCAAACATATTGTTGATAAAGCTCCATGGCATCATAAAGGCTTCCGTCCACAATTGCAGATATAAATTATCACGAGCAGTGGTGCTCAGGAGAGCCATCAAAGATAAGCTAGCAATAAGCGAAAAAGCGCCTATCGGAAAAACCCAGATGAGAAGGCCAATCGTCCACCGATTGCCAGTCATTTTTTGCCATTCAGCGCGTAATACATTACCCATCTGCTGCCTCCCCCTTCATTTCTTCCTGACCGGTTACTTTCAGGAAAAATGCCTCCAGACTTTGTCGCTGGCTGCGTACCTGAAAAATCGAGATGTCGTTTTCAACCAGTTGGCGCACAATGTGAGGCGTATCTTCATGCGTCGCCGCCAACGTCACGCCGTTGTTTTCGTAGGTCGCTGGCCACTGGCTCCCCAAAACGGCCGTTACCTTTTCCAACGGTTCTGCCTTAATGTGCAAATGGCTCTGCGCCGCCAGCAACTCAGCTACTCGCCCTTCACGGATGATTTTCCCCTCGTTGATAATCGCCACCCGGTCACAAACCTGCTCCACTTCACTCAGTAGATGGCTGGACAAGAACACAGTCTTGCCCTGCGCCTCCACCAGTTCACGGATGAATTGGCGCATCTCCTGAATGCCCGCCGGGTCCAGCCCGTTGGTTGGTTCGTCCAGAATCACCAGATCGGGATCATTCAATAACGCTGCCGCCAGGCCCAATCGCTGTTTCATGCCGGTGGAATACCCTTTCACCGGCCGATCCGCCCGGTCTCCCATATTAACCTGTTCTAGCAGTGCCCCGATCCGTTCTTCATCATAAAATCCGCCGGTGCGAGCAAACACTTCCAGATTGCGTCTTCCGGTCAGGAATGGATAGAACATAGCTCCTTCCACCAACCCGCCGACGCGCTGTTGCAAAATGGTACGGTTTTGTTTGACGGGGCGGCCGTAGAGATGAACTTCGCCACGTGACGGCCGTATCAAATCCAAAATCATGCGGATAGTGGTTGATTTGCCAGCCCCATTTGGGCCTAAAAAGCCATAGACCTGACCAGACTCCACTTCCAGATTGATGCTGCGTACCGCTTTCACCTGTCGCTGGCGATGACCAAATGTCTTACTCAAACCCAGCAATCGAATCGCACTATCAGTTTCCATACAAACAACTCACTTGTGTTGATCCGTGAGAAGTGACTGACACTATTTCTTCCCACTCATCGTAACCATTCAGGTGCCCGGCACTTCATTACCAAGTCTACTGGAGTAGCACACTCGTTTATAAGTGCCGGGCACCTTGGGGAGTGAATGGTTACCACTCATCACTCATCCCCCTAGCCTGTACATCTCTGCCCCCTTCATGGGAATGTGTGTAAAAGAAGTACGCAGCTCTGAATAACGATCTTTGCGCCGTTGCCAGACACCGCCAATTAAAGCCAGCATGTCGGCATCAGAAGCGCCGTCTCGCAGCGGCTGTCGTAAGTCTGTACCATGATGTGCAAAAAGACAGGTGTAATATTCACCGGCGCTGGAAAGCCGGGCGCGGCTGCAATCGCCGCAAAACGGTTTTGTTACTGAGGTGACCAGGCCAATTTCCCCTGAGCCATCTAGGTAACGGTAGCGGACAGCCACTTCGCCAACATAGTTTGGCAGGGCGGGTTCCAGAGGCATTTCGGCGTCAATGGCTTGTAAAATTTCTTCGGCCGTGACCACATCATCCAGCTGCCACCCATTCAAATTACCCACATCCATATACTCAATAAAGCGTACGATATGGCCTGTGCCCTTAAAATACCGTGCCAAATCAACAATGGTATGGTCGTTGATCCCTTTTTTGACCACACAGTTAATTTTCAGGCGAGTGAACCCGGCCGCTTCGGCCGCAGCCAATCCGTTTAATACATGGGCGAGGGTGGATTTACGGCCGTTCATCTCCAGAAACACCCTGTCATCTAACGAATCCAGGCTGATGGTTAAGCGATGCAGTCCGGCCGCTTGCAAAGCAGGAGCATATTTTGCCAGATAAAAACCGTTGGTCGTCAGCGCCAGGTCTTCGATGTCCGGAATTTGGGCCAGCCGGGCAACTAGCTTTGGTAATTTTGGTCGAATCAACGGCTCCCCACCTGTCAGACGAAACTTTGAAACCCCCAACCGGGCAAACAAACCGGCCAGACGCACAATCTCATCGTCACTTAACAATTGGCTTTTAGTCAGAAAATCATAATCGGCGCCAAAGATATCGGCCGGCATACAGTAGGGACAGCGGAAATTACATTTATCAATGACAGAAATACGTAAGTCGCGAAGTGGGCGGTTAAATGTATCAGTTGTGGGGGTATTCATTGGTTTTCTCCAATAGGTTGTTGGTCGGGAGAGAATT
>JAAEOP010000252.1 GCA_024223125.1 Chloroflexota bacterium | reverse complement strand
ATCTTCCGTGAAATGGCATCAGACTAGCACCAGACTGAAGTCTGGTGCTAGTCTGATATTTCACGGGAATTACCAAAGAACCATTTTTGTTTCTCATAAAGATAATCCTCATGTAAACAATGAAGCGATTTCTTTGCACGAAATGTGCCCGGCACTTTAGAAATGCCGGGAGACATATTCTTGCTTATTCTTAATTCCTGTAGTTCTACAAAAATTCCGGAAGAACCAAAAAAAATTTTCGAGCTCGCTGCGCGAGCTAAAAATAAAGGGTAAAAAACAAAGCGCAAAGCGCAAAAGAACAAAAGCGTAAAGGGCTACTGAAGAGTCCACGCAACCACACCAACAACCACACGAAACCCGAGATTGTAGTTCGTGAGGTCCGGAATGATCCTGTTACGAATCGCCGAGCGACAGTAGGCAGGATTGCCGACCCACGAACCACCGCGCAGCACCCGGTATTCCCCTGATGAAGGGCCTTGCGGGTTCTTTTTCGGACTCTTTGAATAATATTCGCTGTCGTACCAATCCTGACACCACTCCCACACATTCCCGTGCATGTCATACAAGCCCCAGTCATTCGGCGGAAAACTGCCGACCTCCGTCGTTTGTTCCCGATAGACCCCCTTGACTCCGGAACCATAGGTATAATTTCCATCATAATTCGCCACATCCGTACTGATCGTGGCGCCGAAATAAAACGGGGTCGTCGTCCCGGCGCGTACCGCATATTCCCACTCCGCTTCGGTGGGAAGACGGTAGATCTCTTTTCCGGCTTTCCCGTTTAAGGTTTTCAGAAACTTCTGCACATCATTCCACGACATCCGTTCAACAGGACGAGAATTTCCTTTAAAACGGGAAGAATTGCTGCCCATGACCTTCTCCCACTGGGCCTGTGTGACCTCATATTTTCCCATCCAGAATCCGTCTACACAGACTTCATGCACCGGGCCTTCATCTGAATATCGTCCTGCTTCACTGTCCGGGCTTCCCATCCGGAAACAGCCCTCCGGTACCCAGACAAAATCGATGCCGGAAACAGGATCATGCCGTTCCTGACCCGCCGCAGGCAGCGCAGCCAGCATTGTCGGGATTGCTGTGGGGACCGGCACAGGTGTCGCTGTGGGGCGTCGTGTAGGTGTTGCTGTGGGTTGTGGAATTGGTGTCACCGTTAATTCAGCGATCTTGTCCAAAATCTCTTCATCATTCGGCATAATCTTGAGATATTTTTGATAGTACTGCATCGCCTGTTCGGGTCTATTACGTTGCATCTCCCGTTCCGCGCGGGATTTGTAATACTGCGCGATCTTGTCTATTTGCTGAAAAGCATGTTCGTTCGCCGGGTTTAATTTGAGCACTTCGAGGTACACATCAAAGGCGTTTGTCTGTTCCGGCGTGGTGTACCATTGACGGGCAAAATAGGCATCGGCCTGTTGCAGCAATCGGGTGATTTTTTGTTGATTTGCTGAAGATGCCGGTGTTGCGGT
>JAAEOP010000251.1 GCA_024223125.1 Chloroflexota bacterium | reverse complement strand
TCAAATCACAAACTCTGCCAACCATTGGCGCGCCATCTGCCATCACACCATCTGTCATTTCAACCGATTTTGGAATCAAGGACATCCAATCCTCTGCTCGATCAAAATGGATTGCCAATTTGTCCCATACTTCTGGGATAGATGCGCTAATTGTGTTTTTAAACGTTAATTTCATGGTATTTTTTCCTTTAACTATTTCCTGGTGTTTTTTTATTTAATTTTTTGGTTTTGGTTGATCATGCTCAGCAAAGTATTTCAATTCGCCGACAAATTTATCGGCCCGCACTTGCAGCTTGCTCTTCAAACGACCGCTTAATAATTGTTTGAATACGGGCAGAAGTTCGATACTGACACCAAAATAGGCTACAGATTGGTTGTCGCCTTTGGGTTCGACACGCCAATGATTCTCGACACGCTTGAAGAAAAAGGGGTTTTTTTCACCGTCCAGCGTAAATGCCAGGGCCTGTTTCTTGGCATCATATTCAAAAAGCGCTTCGGTGACTTTGCCAGCCCCGTCAACATTACAAACCCGTCCGCTGCCTTCAGGCAGGTTGGGGATGGCGTGCGATTCGAGAACGGGACTGGCCCATTCGCTGATGTCGTTGAAATCTGTACCGATGATTTTCCATACTTTATCGACTGATGCACTAATTGTTACTTCTCTTTCGAATTCCATTTTATCGCTCCTGTTTTATCGATTAGCTGTTGCTTATCAGGTGATCGTATGCTAAAATACATATGTCTAGTATTTTACAGACCGTATTATTAACGTCAAGATGCAAAAATTTAAGTTTTGTCCAGTATCAGACAAAAATAGGAAAATTGTATGGAAACTCAAGACAAACCAATCAAAATCGACCGACGGGCTATTCGCAGCAAACGTTTGATCGTGGAAGCATGGCGGGAATTAGTTCTGGAGAAGGAATATAAGAAAATCAGCGTCAGCGATATTGTAGAGCGGGCAGATATCGGGCGGGCCACCTTTTATGCCCATTTTGATGACAAAGAGGATCTCGGCAGATTCATGTTTAGCAAACTTTTGGCGCAGATTGAGGAGGAAATTCAGATCAGTCTGGAAGAAAGCGCCACTCAAAGCGCCACTCAAATCCTGGTTCCAAGTTTAGCCCTATTTCGGATCGCAGTTCAAAAACATCGCTGGTTTAAGGAAGGTGCTACGAACCCTGAATCAGGATTGGGAATGTTGATTCCCCCTTTGGTCAAACGCTTGGAGATTGAGCTTGATAAGATGGATTTGCCAGACGCTCATGATGAAATTCCCAGGCGGATGATGGCGACATATTTGGTGAGCGCCTTGATTGCATTAATAACTGAATGGGTGATTACAGATATGCCTGAATCACCTGAAGCGATGGATGCAATGTATCAAACCCTTGCCGCACCAACTATTAACCGACTATTAGGTGCGTGAGTTGTGTTGCTTTTCCAACTTGGTATTTTGCCCCTAACTGGCGTTTCGTCTGGAATTTGGTGACCCAGTATTGGTATCGTCGGATGAAGTGGCTGATCACATATCCGATACTAAGTAAGAAAGGATGTTACCTGCCCACCTCCAGGATTACGTCATTCTTAACGCCGCCGCCAGCCCCTCAGCCATCGCAATTGGCGGTACGATGGTTGCCCACTCTTTGATGTTGGCGTAAACGGCCGTTACCCCCACGCCTAATAAAACACCGCTAGAGCTCCCCTGCGCTCCCAGCAACAACGCCTCACTCAGAATTTGCACCGCCACATGCCGCCAGTCTTACCAGCGGGAATGAGATCGTTTCGATACACAACCGCCCCAACCGTTAGAGGAACCGGGGTTTTTGGCTAAAACGACCTTTTTTCTGTAGAGTCTTAGTTTTGTAAATAGGTACTGGTTACATCTTGAATTTGAGCTATCCATTCTGTAACCAGCGTTGTTTTGCCAAAACCAGCAGGAGCGGAGCCGGGCTTTTTTAGGTCAGTGGTAACTTTTTGTCAGGCTAAACCACGTTGGTTATTTAATTGAGAGATTTCGTGTAGGAGGTTTTTTCGTGCCTGGGATTCATATTTGTCATAGAAGCGCTCGGTGTAATAAATTTGTGGCCGTTGCAGAAATTGAGAAAGTATTTTTATGCGTCCCTGACAATAGTCTGGCAGGGGGACAAAGGTAAATTCATGACGAATAGCCTGGGCATACTGTCGGTACTTGTGTGGTGGGGAACCCAAAGTGGCTAAATCGGCATCTAACAAAATTTGGGTATCTGGGTCTGTTACGGCCGCTGCCTGCAATTTCGTAGCTAATATCATACCCTCAACCTGATCGGTAAACTGGCAAATCCCCATTTTATCTAAAGCATCACAGGTATAGGCAGCGCTGCGTTCTTCATTATCATTGGCCCCCGGTACGTAAACGACATCATGAAACCAGATGGCATATTGCACGGCCGTCCAGTTCTCAACTTCACATTTTAATGGAGCCACATCAGTTAGCATCTGTTGGATGTGCTGTAATGTATGGTAATAACGGCCGTCTTCCCCATACCGCACAACCACATCATCAAACAGATGGTTGGCGGCAGTTTGGTTGAGAAGATGCACAACGGTCGTAACTAATTCTTGCCAGACGGATTGCAAATCAGCTCCCTTGTGAGACAGTCGATTTCTTTAAAGGAATCGGCTGTCTGCAGCGCCAAATTTTACGGACTACTCACATTATCCACAAACTGCCACGAATTCAAATCGGCCGAACTGGCACCGTCTGGCCAGGTAGCCAATTCACCCGTAAATAAGACTTGGGACATCATGCCAAACGGATTCGCCAGCGAGGGCATCTCCGCCAGTTGGTCAATCTGCATCTCCACCACCCACTGCACACCCGACTCGCCAACGGCCGAACTCCAATTGGTACTGGTATAGGCCGAATTCCACAACAAACCATCTGTATTACTGCCAATGCCAGCCTGTATTTCTGTGGCCCCATCACGGCCGATTTGGAAGAAACGGTCGGCTGCATCCGGGTCGCCCTGATTGCCCAATGTATCAAAATACATCTTCACCGAATCAGTGGCATCATTGACGCCATCATTAACCAGATATGCCAGATAAAGATTTTGAGCATCGCGGCCGAAATAAACCTGCACCAATGCGGCCGGATTACCTACAACCGAAAATTGTACAAACGGTTGCGACGGCCACTCTGCGGGATTATACGTGCCATCAATCGTCGGTGGAGAAGCCAGCCAGGAAACGGCCGGATTAGGCAGGGGGGTATTAGACGGCGTGGGAGTCACAGTTGGCGTGGCTGTTTGGGTGGGCGTCGCCGAAGGCAGAGGTGTGTCCGTCGGCGGGGGTATATTGGTGGGCGTGGGCGAGGGTATTAATGTGGCCGACGGCAAGGGTGTCACACTAGGCAACGGGGTAGCGCTCGGCAGAGGAGTTAGGGTAAACGTAGCTGTTGGCCCTGGCGATGTCGCTGTGCCCGTTGCCGTAGCCGGTACATCATCATTGGGGTCTAATGGATTCGTGCCGCGGGTTAATTCTGTGCCGTCAAAGACAGAGCCGCCATCTGTATCGGGGTTGGCAGGATCAGTACTATACGTATGCACTTCATCCCCATCTATCAAAATATCATTATCTGTATCCCGATTAAGGGGATTTGTTATATAGCGCAACACTTCTTCACCATCCCCTAAACCGTCGCTGTCTGTGTCAGGATTAAAGGGATCAGTGCCAATTTCTGCTTCTTGCAAATCGCTTAAACCGTCCCCGTCAGAATCTCCCTGGATGGTGGCGGTGGCAGCTACATTGGTGGCGTTGGCGATGACGGTCAATTGGGCTGCGGCCGTTTCTGTCACAAATAGTTCGGCCGTCATATCCATAGTGGGGGTGATGGTCGGGTCGTCCCGGCCAAACAGCACATCCCGATTGAACACAATGGTTAAAGCGGCAATGGCACAGGCAAAGGTAATAAAAAATATAATCACATACATAAAGATTGGCGGAATAGCTGGGCCGGTATGCGCTTCACCAGAAAGGACCTGACGGCCGCCGGCGGTAGAAGCCACATCAATCTCAAAAGGAAACAGTTCACTGCCCCCTAGTAAACTGGATTGCTCGGCTTCAATTTCAATTTCAACATGAGCTGCCTGGCCGCCTTGCAGCCGGATACGGCCGCGTTCACCCCGAAACTTCAACCCACCCTGACGGTCACGAGCGACGACGCTAAAATCACCGGGCGCATTGCCCGTATTCCGCACTGTCACCGTTACAATATCCGGCAGGCGCACTTGCTCCTGATCCAACGAGGCCTCAAAAGCAATAAACGAGCCAATGATGAGTGAAGCAGAGATGCCCACTTTAAGCGCTGGATTTTGCTGCGATACCAACTCTAAACGGAACCGTTGCCGGCCGCTGGGCGTACTACGATGTCGTGGTGGCCGAAAAGCAAGGCGAATGGGGACGGTCGCTCCGGCGGGCACATTGACAAACTGCCCCGGCGTGACCACCCATGACGGTTGCAGCCCTTGTACGCGAATAGAGATGCGATCATCTTCATCGCTACGATTGACAACTTCAACCACCATTTCCGCCCGCTGACCTGGCTCTATAGAAATACGGTCGCTAGGTAGAAACATGGCCATTGCCGGAACGTCTTCTATTTGAGTGGGCGGCATTTCACCGGGCGGGACTGTAATTTGCTCGGCCGTGCCCCCCATGATTGTGTGGACTTCATCCGGGTCCGGTTCATGGACGGCAATTTCTGGCCCTTGCAAAGTCAATTCATAAGGCCCAATGCGTAAATGGGAACCAGGCGTAATGGGTGTGGGATCATCAGCCCGTAAACGACGGTCATTCAGATAAGTGCCATTAATGCCTCCCAGGTCTAACACTTCCCAGCCTAATGCAGTGGCTTGCAAACGGGCATGATGGCGGGAAACGCCATCGGCCGGTAAGACAATTTCATTATCAGCCTGACGGCCGAGGGTGATGACGGCCTGGGTTAGAGGCACAATGCTGCGCGGATGACCGGGGGTATCTATAAGCAGCTCATGGCCGGGGGGCGGCTCGCTCACCCGCTCCAAAATATCCATTTCGTCCGGCGTCATGACCAGAGTAGGCGCACCTTCCAAGGCAATAACAGCGCTGCGGAGGGCGTCTGTCAGTTCAGCGCCAGTATCATACCGGTCGTCGGGATTTTTGGCCAGACTGCGGACCAGGATGGTGTCTATTATTTGGGGGATATCGGTGCGAATCTCACTGGCAGGTTGGGGCATGTCGCCGCGTTGGTGGGTGGCCAGGGCTTCGGCCAGGGTTTGGAAGGTAAACGGTAAACGGTTGGTAAATAGTTCGTATAAAACCACACCGAGGCCGTAGATGTCGGCACGACCGTCTATTTTCTCTCCGGCGCATTGTTCTGGCGACATATAGGTGGGCGTCCCCAGGGTGGCTCCGCTCTGGGTGATGGCTGTTCCTTCTTGCAGCTTGACCAGACCAAAATCGGTCAACACAGCCCGGAATGGTTGTTCGCCTGGCTCATCGGGGCGCATCAGCCGCTTGAGCATAATATTGCCCGGCTTGATGTCCCGATGCACAATGCCTTTGTTGTGGGCGTAATCCAGAGCGTCGGCAATTTGCGCCCCAATCTGCAAACTTTGGGCCGGGGGCAAATACTTTTGCATCCGCTGCAAACGGCGCAAATGGTCGCGCAGGCTGCCGCCATCCACATATTCCATGGCAATAAACAGCCCGGAATCTGATTCTCCAAAGTCATACACGCGCACGGCCGAGGGATGATCCAGTTGAGCGGCCGTGCGGGCTTCTTGAATGAGCCGGGCGCGGAATTCTTCGTTGCGAGCAAAATGGGCGTGCATCAATTTGAGTGCTACCTGACGGTCAAGATTGATGTCGTAGGCGCGATATACCGTGCCCATGCCGCCATCCCCCAAAAGCGATTCAAGCCGGTAACGATTGTTGATGGTTTGACCGATTAAACTGGTCATAATCCCTCCATGAAATGAGATATGAGATTGGAGATTAGAGATTCGTCCAATCTCCAATCTCTTGAAACCCATTTAGCTCTCGGTTCTAACGATATTTATCCATAATGATGGCGACGGCTTTTAATAATTGTTCAACTTCTGATTGCCCAATCCAGTAATGAGTGACAGCCCGAAAATGGCGTGGGCCAACGGGGCCTAGCCAGATGTTACTCTGTTGACGTAGTTGGGTGGCAAATTGGTCGGCCGTCAACCGTATTCCCGGATTGAAATTGAAAAAGACCATATTGGTTTTAACCTTGTCTACATCACATTTAATGCCCGGAATTTGGGCTAACCCGGCCGCCAGCATGTGTGCATGAGCGTGGTCTTCGGCTAGTCGCTCAATCATTTCGCTGAGTGAGACGATGCCGGCGGCGGCCAGAATCCCGGCCTGCCGCATCCCGCCACCTAACGATTTGCGGATGCGTCTGGCCTGGTAAATAAAATCGTGGGAGCCGCATAAAATGGAGCCGACGGGGGCGCATAATCCCTTGCTCAAGCAAAAACTGACGGAATTTACGTCGGCGGTTATCTGGCGTGCATCCACGTTGAGGGCGACGGCCGCATTGAACAACCGTGCCCCATCCAGATGAATTTTCAAGTTGTGTTGGTTGGCAACTTCTCTCATGTTGGCAAAATAATCTGGGGGAATGGGGTAGCCGCCAGCGCTGCCATAGCTGTTTTCCAGCAAGATAAGGCGGCTGCGGGGATAATGGGGATCGTCTTCGCGCACGGCCGCGGCTACTTCATGGATGTTCATACGGCCGCTGCGGTCTGTGGGTAAGGGGTGGGGAACAACGCCGCCTAAAGCTGCCATGCCTCCGGCTTCATGTAGATAGGTGTGGGAATCTTGCCCTACAATGGCTTCATCGCCCCGGTCGGCGTGGGTCAGAATACCGGTCAGGTTGCCCATTGTGCCGCTGGTAACAAACAAGCCCGCCTCCTTGCCCACCAGGGTGGCGGCCATCTCTTCTAATTTATTGACGGTAGGATCTTCACCGTAAACATCATCCCCTAAGGTCGCCTGGGCCATGGCCTGACGCATGGTTGGGGTAGGCCAGCTAACAGTGTCCGAGCGAAAATCAATTCTATCCATGTATGAAGTTTACGTAATATTGGGAAGTTTGCCAACTGGCAGACGCTAGAGGGGTTCTCCTGGTTGGGTAAATAGGTCTGGGGGGGCGGTGTTGGGAACGAGTAAGCGTAGGGCGCCTGGTTTGATTTGTATGTGGATGGGAGTATTACCAGCTTTGTCGCCGTCGGTCTGGCAGGGCATGGCAGGGTCGGTGTGAATGATGATATTACGGCCGCGTATCCGCCTGATATTAGGGTTTTTTTGATGTCGTTCTAGTTTGGCTTCGAGGAAATATTGTACGGCCGTAGCCAATCCATCTCCCTGAAACATCCATACTTCCAACAAACCATCATCTAAAGCCGCATCTGGACTAAGCATTAATTGTCCGCCAGCATAGAGGCGGCAGTTGCTGACCAGGATCAATATATAATGATCTTCAAATTGGGTTCCATCTATTTCAATACGGGCCTGTATTTGTGGCAAACTGGGGGCCGCGGCAAAACTTTGCAGAAAGTAACCAATGCGTCCCATTTTTTTAGACCATTTCGGACGCGGTTCAATGCGGTCTACCAGATAGCCATCGGCGCCTGTACCAGCCCATAAGAGCCAGTTTCGGCCGTTGCCTTCTGCATCCGTCAATGATCCCATATCCATCATTTGAATCTGACCGGCCAGCAATGCTTCTGACGCATCTAGCAATTTGTGCTTTTCTAAAATATTGGGGCGGGGCATGAGTAGTTCGCGGGCAAAGGAGTTGGACGTACCTACGGGTAGGGGGGCCATTGCTGTGTATGTACCGGCCAGCCCATTGGCAATTTCTCCCAACGTGCCATCTCCCCCGGCCGCCAGCACAACGCGATGATTAGCGGCCGCGGCCGCGGCCGCAAGTTCTGTAGCATGGCCTGGGGCTTTGGTGGGACAGATGGAAATATCCCAACCCTGAGCCTGCCACATATCAGCTACCAATGCTATTGGCGCGGCTAAATTGGCGGGCCCAGCTAGGGGATTGTAAATCAGGGTCGCTTGCGGCAGTTGTTTCACAGTTAAGCCAATATTGGTACAGTTGGGCGGCTAATTCAGTGGCGCGTGAATCAGTCGTATCTATGATTAAATGATCACCCATAACAGGTTCTTGGGCTTCTACCATCCATTTATAAACAGACCAGTCAGCATCTGACAAATCTGTGGCCCGTCGGCGGCCGCTATTGCGCTGTTGCAGCCGGTCTCGAATGATGTCCTGTGAGGCTTGTACGTAACAGATGGCTACGGGCGCTCCGGCGCGATGACCCAATTTTTTGAGATATTCACGGCGGGCAGACAGGTAGTTAGAGGCGTCAAAAATAACGCGCTGTCCCTGCTTCAAGCGAGCCTCGATGATGGAGTAACAAACTTCATAGACCAGCATCATTTCAGCGGCCGTATAAGTTGGTTTGTTGCGCATGAGTAACCTAATATTATCGGTGCTGACAACAACACAAGGGAGCCGTTTTTGTAAATTTTCTACTACAGATGATTTTCCTGTTCCCGGTAGTCCCACCATCAACAAGAGACTGCCGCCTTCACGGACGTATGGAGATTGGGGTAAAAAGTCGTCAATATCGCTAACGATATTATGCAAATACATGTAACACTTCCCGGTAGCGGGCAACTGCAATAATTCTGCATACATCTAATCGTTGAGGATTGCCTATTTGAAAAGATCAGCTTTTGATAGAGAACTTTTTTATTTGTAACCCAGGTGCGACGCACTTTTCAGAGTAATTTAGTACAACTTTATTGGTTGCCAGTGTGTCTAACTTCTGGTCGCTGAATAATTCCTTTTATTTTTAGCAATTCTTGGTTAAGAACCCGGTTACTTTTTTGTAGATTTGATCATTGTATAGGCTAAGAATGATAGGAAATTAGTCATGTTTGCCTGCTTCCTTCACCTGGTAATTTCGCTCTGATTGCACATCTCCATCTTTCAAGGTGGCATACAGTCGGTCAACATATTCGCCTCCATCTACAAACAAATCAATGACTTCTCTGGCATCTTGAAAGCGATCCCAGGTGGTATGAATAAAGGTAATTCGCCGCCAGCGTAGACTGACAATGGGCTGTGGCAATGTTTGCAGCCGTCCTAATTGTACTTTGTAATACAAATCATCCGCACGGGAATGATTTGGTTGATCGGGGAATAAGGAGCGCCGGGTAACAAGCTCGCGTCCCTCTTGGGCTGCGAAATATTGGATCGTCCATTTATCATCCCCAAAAAGACGGCCGAAATAAAAAGCATAATATTCAGCATACAATCCTTTGGGGGCGTGTTTTTGGGGAATGCGATACCAACCGTCTTGCTGAATGAGTGCAAAGTCCGATGGCTTGGGCACATAGGCAACCAGGACACGATCTTCTGGGTACATAAACAAACAATCCTCTGTAAATAGTGATTGGTGGATGGTGGATAGTACCATTTACCATCATTTTAGTTCACTATTGGATAAGCTGTCAAAGTTCACATTGACAGGCTACGGCCGTTTTGGCATAATCGCCCCCACAGTTAACAAATAAAAGGCTGAGATGGAGACGAGTAAACGGCAGTGCCTCTTTTAGCGAACTTGGGATGGTGCAAGCCAGGTAAGGGGCTGTTATTGAAAATCCCTCCGGAGCTTCTGACTGAACAATTCCAGTTATCAGTAATCGGACATATCTACTGAGCACTGCAAACTGTACACTGAAAATTAGGCTCAGACGAACTCATCCCTCGTTACCGGGATTGCAGCATTCGCAATGGCTGATGCTGAACTAAGTGTCTGGTCTAGCCAGAAATTTGGGTGGTACCGCGAAGATATAACGCCTTCGTCCCAATAATGGGATGAGGGCGTTTTTTTATGGAGTGAGTTATGAGTGAATTGTTATATTTGACAGATGCGTATGCGCAGAGCTTTGAGGCGGCCGTGACGGAACAGGTTGAAGGTGGCGTGACGCTGGATCGAACAGCGTTTTATCCGGGAGGCGGCGGTCAACCATGCGACTATGGTGCGTTATCTGTCGGGGAACAGGCCTGGAATGTGACAAAGATGAAGAAGGTGGGCGGTAAAGTGGTGCATTTTGTAGTTGGGGAACTGCCTGTGGTGGGTACGGTCGTGACCGGACAACTCGACTGGGAACGACGCTACCAATTGATGCGGACGCACACTGCCATGCACATTCTCTGTGGCGTGGTCTGGCGCGACTATGGGGCTTCGGTAACGGGTGGCAATATGAACCCGCTGAAAGGGCGTATGGATTTTGAATTTGAAACGATGCGCCAGGAATTGGTAGCCGACATTGAAGCAGCGGTAAATATAGAAGTAACGGCCGCCCGCGAAACACGAGTCCAGATTCTACCCCGCGCTGAAGCGTTCCAAATTCCCGATCTGATTCGCACCAAAATCAACCTGTTGCCAGAAGGAATTCAAGAGGTACGCACGGTAGAATTGGTGGGACTGGATTTGCAAGCGGATGGGGGCACACATGTTAAAAACACAAACGAAGTCGGCCGTATGCGAATCACTAATTACAAAAGCAAAGGCAAGATTAACAAGCGAATTTATATTGAACTGGATGTGTAGAGATTAGAGATTGGGAGATTGTGTGACCGCAACCCCAATCTCCAATCTCCAATAACCAATCTCCAATGAGATTTATCGTTCACGAACAGGATTACGAGAAACCAATCGCTGCCGGACAGTTCCGGTATGATTTGGCTGGACGGCCGACTGGCGCGGTGGAAACATGGCGGCTAACGCAAGCGACGGAAGGGTATGAAGTTTTGCGGGTGGATTTGGATGCAAGAGCGGCCGTGTCGGGACATTCGTATCTGTATCATTTGGTACGGCGGGCAGGCAGCGCCCCAGAACGGCTGGCGTATCGTTTTTGGGGCGCTGGATTAGAAATAGAAGGGACATTACTTTTTTCTGATACGCATATTACCGGAACACGAACTGTGAATGGGAATGTTTATTCTGAGGATTTAGATGTGGAATCGGGTACGCTATTTTGGTTTCCATCAACGATTGGGTTGGGTTTGGTTTTGGATGGTAAGGTGGGCACGAGTACGGCCGTGACCCTCAACAATCAGGTCGGCACAAACAACACACTTGCCTTGCAGCCAGTTAATCTGACCCGCTCGATGATGATTACGGATCAGGTAGAAATAAAAATCGGCCGGCAAACGGCGCTGGTTGTGCCTTGGATGCTGCGTTGGCAGGATGAGGTGCGGGTAATTTCTCGTGACGGCCGTGGTTGGCCGGTGCAGATGGAGCGGCAGATGGTGGATGGGGGGATGTTAACGGCCGTTGAAACCCGCTACATCTGGTATTAAACTGGAGTATGGAGGTACAAAAAAATGAAATGGCAAGACATTCGTAAAACTTATCCAGATACGTGGCTGTTGATTGAAGCTATTGAAGCTCATACTGAAAACGATAAGCGCGTACTTGATCAAATCAGTGTAATAGACCGTTATCTTGACGGACAGACTGCCTGGCAGGCTTACGCAGCAGCTCATCGAGAGAATCCAGATCGGGAAATGTTTGTGTTTCACACAGACCGCCCAGAATTGGACATTACTATCAAGCGCTGGTTAGGACTTCGAGGTATACGATGAAAATTGAAATTAAAGATGGACTGCCTTACGTTTCTACAAAATTGATCCATCATGGCAAAACAATCACCCTGGAAAATGTGGTCATTGATACGGGTTCTGCGACAACTCTTTTTCGGATGGATGATTTGTTACAGCTTGGCATTGTCTTTGCATCTGATGATGTTGTTGAACAAGTACGCGGTGTTGGTGGGGCAGAAACGGTTGTAGCCAAACGCATCGAAAAAATTGAAGTGGGGAATTTACATATAGCACATTTTTCTGTGGATATAGGGGCAATGAATTATGGTTTTGTTATTGACGGCTTGTTAGGGTTTGACTTTTTGCGGCAAACTGGCGCGTTGATTGATTTAACGGCGATGGAGATTAGAGCGGCTGGGTGATGGACGGCCGTAGAAACCCGTCAATCCAGGAATAGACATGAACTGGCAAACAACCTGTCAGCGATACCCAAACAAGTGGTTATTAATAGAACCACTAAAATCTCACATTGATGAGCGAAATCATCAAATAATTGACAACTTTGAAATGGTTGAGGTGTTTGAGTCACGCCATGAAGGGTTACAAAAATTACAGGAAGTTTGGCAATCAGAGCCAGCTTCAACACTTCTGTTAGTTAGCACAGAGAGGGAGGAACTCAGATTCCTCCCTAATAAGCCAATGAAGGCAAAATCACAAGAGTGAAGTCAGAAATGTTAATGCATCTTTTTGAACGTCGAATTACCAGCCCCGACACGGCCGTACCCCACCACACCGTCGTCGGGAATGACCCAATTACTCAATTACCAAATCACCCCATTACAAAATAACGCACTTAGCGCTTGAGGAGTAAACAACATGCCTTTTAAAGACGTTTCCAACAAAGTGAGTTTCGTCCAGTTGGAACAAGAAATATTACAATTTTGGCAAGAAACTGACGCCTTCAATGAACTACGCCGCCTGCGGGCTGAATCCGAAGCTGAACATGGCATCTTTAGCTTTATAGACGGCCCCATCACCGCCAACAATCCCATGGGCGCCCACCATGCCTGGGGACGCACCTACAAAGATTTGTACCAGCGTTACCAGGCGATGCAAGGCAAAAACCTGCGCTGGCAAAATGGGTTTGACTGCCAGGGTTTGTGGGTGGAAGTCAATGTAGAAAAGCGACTGGGCTTCAACAGCAAACGAGAAATCGAAAAGTTTGGTCTGGAAAAATTCACGGCCGAATGCAAACTTCAAGTACTCAATTTTTCGGCCGTGCAAACAGAACAATCCCAACGGCTGGGCTACTGGATGGATTGGAACGACCCGGCTACGCTGCGCCATCTACGCGATCTGATGGAAGAAGACCCGCTGCAACCTGTGACTGTGCAGGGGGTTGACGGGCCAATCAGCGGCACAGTAGAGCAAGTGGTGGGACAGTTAGGTATGCCCCAAATGGGTGGCTCTTACTTCACCTTTAGCGATGAGAACAATTATCAAATCTGGAGCTACCTGAAGAAAATTTTTGATCGCGGCTGGATGTATAAAGGGCGGGATGTGATGCCCTGGTGTGCCCGCTGCGGAACCGGCATCAGTCAGCACGAGATTGTGACTGAGGGCTACCAGGAAGTAACTCATGAGTCTGTGTTTGTGCGTTTCCCGCTCGTCTCTAAACCCGAAGGGTCTTCAGAGACCCTTCGGGTTTTGGAAAAGGAAGCGCTGCTGGTCTGGACAACAACGCCCTGGACATTGACGAGTAATGTGGCCGCGGCCGTCGGCCCCGAATTAACATACGCTAAAGTTAAAGCCGAAGATGGCTGGACATATTACCTGGCCGAAGAAGCGCTCAAACAGTCGCTCATCGGTAAATATGAAGTGGTGGATAGGCTAAAAGGGGAAGAAATGCTGGGTTGGGAATACAGCGGGCCTTTTGACAATTTACCGGCAGTCACCCACGCATTTGCCGAAAACAACTACACCCATCGTGTCATCTCCTGGAAGGAAGTGGGAGCTGATGAAGGGACAGGTATTGTCCACATTGCGCCCGGCTGCGGTGCGGAGGACTTTGAACTGAGCAAGGAAAACAATCTGCCTGTTATTGCCCCTTTGGATGAGAATGGTATTTATGAAGCTGGTTTTGATTGGTTGAGCGGCCGTTCCGCTCATGATGTGGCCGCGGATATTTTTGAAAATATGCGTGAGAAAGGGACATATTATCGTAAACAACGATATTCCCACCGTTACCCGCATTGCTGGCGCTGTGGCAGCGAGCTAGTGTACCGGCTCGTGGACGAGTGGTTTATCAATATGGGCGACCTATATGACAAGCCGCGCAGCGAAGTGACGGCCGTAGAAAAAGCCGCCAGTTTCCGCTACCAGATCATGGATTCCGTAGACCAGGCAAACTGGTATCCCGGCTTTGGTTATGACCGGGAAATGGATTGGCTGCGAAATATGCACGACTGGATGATCAGCAAAAAGCGGTATTACGGTCTGGCGCTGCCCATCTATGAATGTCAGGAATGTGATCATTTCCATGTGGTCGGCAGTCGGGAAGAATTGCAAGAACGGGCGATTGAAGGTTGGGATGCTTTTGAAGGTCACACACCCCATCGGCCGTATATTGATGCGGTCAAGATCGCCTGTCCCAACTGCGGTGAGCCGGTGGAACGGATTAAAGATGTGGGCGACCCCTGGCTGGATGCCGGTATTGTGGGCATCAGCACCATCCATTACAGCACAGATCATGACTATTGGCAGAAATGGTATCCGGCCGATTGGATTAGCGAAAGTTTTCCCGGCCAATTCCGCAACTGGTTCTACAGTTTGCTGGCCCAAAGCACGTTGATGGCCGATGGGGTTGGCCCGTTTAAGAATTTGTTTGGTTATAGTACGTTGATGGCGGAAGACGGCCGTGAAATGCACAAATCCTGGGGCAACATGATCGAGTTCAACGAAGCGGCCGACAAAATGGGCGCGGACACGATGCGCTGGCTCTATGCCAGTTGCAAACCAGAGCAAAACCTGCGCTTCGGTTACCACATTGGCGACGACACCCGCCGCCGTTTCCTCATTCCGCTGTGGAATGTATATTCGTTTTTTGTGTCGTATGCGAATTTAGATGGCTGGGAGCCGGAGATTGGAGATCGGAGATTAGAGATTGAATCTCCAATCTCTGCCAACGCACAGATGGATAGTTGGATAGTAGAACGGCTGGCAGAGACGACGCTGGCGGTTCGGACGGCGTTAGATGTTTATGACGCCGAAAAGGCGACGCGGCATTTGGAAGCATATCTGGATGATTTGAGCAATTGGTATGTGCGCCGGTCGCGGCGCCGCTTTTGGAAGAGCGAGGCAGATGCTGACAAAAATGCCGCTTATGCCACCCTGCATCATGTGTTGGTTGAATTCGTTAAATTACTGGCCCCATTCATTCCTTTTACCACGGAAGCAATTTACCAAAATCTGGTGGGTAGCGTAGATGCAAATGCGCCTACGAGTGTACATCACACCTTTTATCCGGCGGCGAATGAAGCTGCTTTGGACCGGCAGCTGCTGAACAAGATGCGGCTGGCGATCACAACGGCAAGTTTAGGGCGGGCTGCGCGGGCGTCGGCCGATATTAAACTGCGCCAACCGTTAGCCAAAGCACGGGTCAATGTCGGCCGTAAACAGGCGCGGGATGATTTGCGTGAACTGCGGGATGTATTGATGGAAGAGATCAATGTGAAAGAAATAGAAGTGGTCTCTGAAGTGGGTAAATTGGTGAATTACAAGATTTTGCCTAACAATCGGGTTTTGGGGCCGAAATTTGGCCGCTTGTTCCCCAAGGTAAGAAATGCCCTGAACGCACTTGATCCGACCGATGTCGCTCGCACTGTCCAGGCTGGCGAAACGATTGAACTGGATGTGGCTGGCGAAACGGTGTCTCTAACTGGTGAAGATGTATTGGTACAGACGGAATCTCGCGGGGGTACGGCCGTTGCTAGCGGAAAAGGCGTAACCGTAGCCGTAGACACCGAACTGACACCAGACCTGCTGCAAGAAGGGTATGCGCGGGATATCATCCGTCATGTGAACAATATGCGTAAAGAGGCCGGTCTGGAAATTTCAGATCGCATCGAATTGGCGTATGTAGCCGAGGGGGATGTGACGGCCGCTTTTGCCACCTTTGGTGACTACATTTCAGCAGAAACATTGACGACGAATCTAGTCACAGGCAAATTGGATCAAGCGTTATACAAAACGGCCGTGTCCGTCGGCGATCAGGACGTTACTTTGGCTTTGCGTAAAGCCAGTTAACACAACAGTTTTGTATTCGTAACTGTACAGGTGCGACGCACTTTTCCCAGAGTAATGTCAATGCCGCTGCTTTTTGCAAGTGCGTCGCACCTCTGGAAGCTGAATAGTTACTTGTATTCAACCTTATCGGAAATAAGAAATCAGACAGGATTTACGAGATTAACAGGATTATTTCATCCAGTTAATCGTGTTAATCCTATCAAAAAAGTTATTTCCGATAATGTCTATTTGATGAACGAGCAGACGCGAGAATGGTGTCTGCTCGTTTTTCTTTGTACAATTCGTTGATGGCTAACGGCCGAAAACTGACCACTAAAAACTGACCACTGAAAGAGGGGTTTATGCGTCGAATCGTTTTGTTGTTAATACCGGTACTATTGTTAGGGTTGGCTTTGTTAGCGGCCGCGCAGGAAGCGGCCGTAGATAAAAATGAACAGAGCATCTATGCGCCGCCGCTGCAACTGCCGCCTGGCGCCCAATCTGTTTGGCTGACGCCCATTGATGCGCCCCAACAGGACGCTTCTCCATTTGCGCCGTTGGCTGATGGGGGGGATAGTTGTGACAACGCCACCGATTTTGCCTACACCAACCAACCCATCGGGGCGCAAACGCAAAATGTAGAGACATTTACCGAATCATCCTCAGACCCGGTTTTAGATTGTATATGGGGCGCTCCCGCTCGAAACAGAGGGTATCGCACAGTCTGGTATGAATTTACGGCCGTGACCAACGGCCTTGTCAACATCAGCACCCAAACCAGCAATTACGATACGGTTGTAGGCGTTTTCATCGGCTCATGCAGTAGCCTGACCGCCATTGCCTGTAATGATGATTTTATTGGCTTTAGTTCAAGACTGTCTTTCTCCGTGCTGCAAGGGGTTACTTATTATGTGGTAACGGCCGACTGGAATCAAGGCGTATCCGGCGACACCTCACTTAATATCTTCATTGAACCACAGCCCATTCTTTCTCAATGGACTTTAGCTAATTCACTAGCTCCGGGGCGCACCCACCACGCCACTGTCTCAGACAATAACACGATGTTTCTAATTGGCGGGCAGCCCAATGCGGCCGGATCGCCCCAATTGTCCAATTCGCTTCATCGTTACTACGCGGCAAGCAATACCTGGGAAGAAAGGACGCAAATGCCGGGGTTAGGCGTTACCAATGTGTCGGCCGTGTATCTGAAAGGTAAGATTTATGTGCCTGGCGGCGACAACAATGCGTTGAATGGCTTTGATAGAACCCATTATGTTTATGATGTCAATAATGACGCCTGGTCTTTTTCCAATCTGTCTTGCACTTCAGGGCCAGAATGTGCGCCTGTGGCCACGGACGTTGGGGCCGTTGGTCCCGTCGGCTGGGCAGCGGCCGTGCCTACCAATGACGACAGTGGCTATTATCTGATTGGCGGCATTACGGCTCCACTCGGAACCAGTAATGCTCAGGTTATCAGCAATACCTGGAAGTACAATCTGGCTCAAGACAGTTGGCTGCCAGCTCCTGCACTAAATATCGGCCGTTTTGGCCACACGGGAGCCAGACTGGGGAATTCTGTTTGTGTGGTGGGCGGCATTAGCCCTTCGAGTGTTTTATTGGGTGGTGGGGAATGTCTAAAACCATTTAGTTCCTGGCAAACAATACCGTCTCTCAACATTCCCCGATATGGGGCTGGCAGCGCGGTAGATGAAGACGGCCGTTGGTATGTATTCGGTGGTATTCGAGGGAATGGAACGCCCGTGGCTTCCACTGAAGTGTACGACCCCAATTCTACCAATCCCCAATGGCAGATCATGAACATTCCCTTCGATCTGGTTGATCCCGATACCGTCCTATCCCGCGCTTTTCCGCGCGGTGAATTTATAGACAACAGCCTTTATGTAACCGGCGGCCATAATACGGTAGATTATGTCGTTTCACCCCTCACCCAAAAATTAGAGTTACCCAAAGAATCCTATTTTTTACCTATTATCCTAAAACCTGGTTACCCAGATGAAGACAACACTCTAGCTACCGCCCGCTCCCTATCGTTGAATAATTGGGTAGGTGGGGATTATGAAGAAAGTACAGACTTCTATAACTTCTATACCTTTTTCATTAACAACAGCGGTACAGTAACAGCTAAACTACGGGACATTCCCTCTGGCAGCGATTATGATCTTTACCTGTTTAATTACAATAAGTTGATTTTGGGAGGCAGCAATAATGCCGGCAATCTGGATGAAACCATCACTCTCAATTCACTCCCCACTGGTCGATACTATATTTTGGTAGAACGAATTGTAGGCCAATCAGACGATTCGTATTATCGGTTAGGCGTTCTCAAATAAATTTTGTAACTATTTAGCTTCCAGAGGTGCGACGCACTTGCAAAGAGCAGCGGCATTGACATTACTCTGGGAAAAGTGCGTCGCACCTGTACAGTTACTAAATTTTAATAGGAAACGACCGTTGAGTACTTCATCTATCAGATTACAAAACAAATAAACCAATCTGCCAAATTTTGTGCTACCCTGTGCTTTCAGTGAATGAAGCTCTGCGGTTTTTAATTCGAGTTACCCGTGAGAATAAACTATCGCTAGAGAGTGTTGACGCTAGCAACTAAGCAAGTCGTTTGACAAGTTTTATGTTACTGTAAATGATCATTTGACAGCGAGGAAATATGTCTACCACGAAACCTGTGCGGATATGTCATTTTGCCGACGCGCATATTGACATGGCCAACTACGGCCGTCACGATCCCACCACCGCCCTACCCATGCGCGTAATGGACTTTTTACAGGCGCTGGACCAGATTGTGGACACGGCCGTGTCTGAAGCTGTAAACCTGGTTATCTTTGCCGGAGACGCTTACAAAGATCGCAATCCCCAACCCACCTTTCAACGAGAATGGGGTCGCCGCATGATGCGCCTTTCTCAGGCTGGAATCCCCACCTTGCTGCTGGTGGGCAACCATGATGTCGCACCTGCCAGCGGCCGGGCGCACACCATGCACGAATTTAGCACCCTCGACGTACCCTACATTCATGTAGCCGACACTGTGCGTTTATGGTCGCCGGAAGAACTGGGCGTACCAGTACAGATCATCACCATTCCCTGGGTATCGCGCAGTCGCTTTGTGACCCGTGAAGAGATTGCCGGTCTATCGGCCGATGATGTGTACGCTTACATTGAAGAGCAAATTGAAAAGCGGGTAGAACGGTTTTTGGAAACGGCCGATCCCAACATCCCCCTTATCCTTACCGCCCACGCCAGTGTACAGGGAGCTAAATTTGGCAGCGAACGAGCTGTCATGCTAGGTCAGGAATTGGTCATCAGCGGACGGCTGGTAAAGGATAACCGGCTGGACTATGTCGCCCTGGGGCATATTCACAAACACCAGGCGCTTAACGAGGCCGGTTCCCATCCACCCGTCGTTTATCCCGGCTCCATTGAACGCATAGATTTTGGCGAAGTACGGGAAAAGAAAGGGTTTGTATTGGCCGAAATCAATAAAGGCCACACCAGTTGGGAATTCTGCGAACTGCAAACCCGCCGCTTTATAGACCCCGATCCCATCACCCCCTCGGCCGACAGCTTTATGGCCGACATTCTCAGTCAGCTTCCCGCGGCCGATGCGGTAACAGACGCCATCTGCCGCGTCCGCCTGACCTATCCCCGCGATCAGGAGCCGCTGCTGGATGATAAAGCGATTTACGACCATCTGCAAAATGCGTTTGAAGTCCATATTCGCAAACATCATCTGGTGGAAAAACGGTCTCGTCTGGGGGATACGGCGGCCGTAGAGGAAATGACGCCAGAACAATTGTTGGAAACGTATTGGGACACCATCGGCATGGAAGCGGATGAGGCACAGGCTATGCAAGCTTTGGCGCTGGCAGTCTTCGCCGATAAATGAACCCGATGTCCGATGAATTCATTCATCATCTGATCATTGTCGTTAACTTAAGACCTCGCAGGTTTCCAAAATGATCTACGCCCCTCTGAGGTTTTGCGTTAAAACCTGCGAGGTCTTCGCTTAAGTTAACACTTATGATCATCTGATATAAAAAACGCGCTCAAGCGCGTTAAACCGGCCATTCCTAGTTTGTGCGCGGCTCACTTTTAGTGCGCTTCAGCGTACTTTGTGTGGCAGCCTGGGATTTGCAATCCCAGGCTAAATTGAGCCAGCAGCGGATAATGGTCAGAACGGCCGTTGTGCCATAATCATGCTCACTGCCCATGATCGAATAGGGATAGCTGTCGGCCAGCAAATGTTGTAACGACGCCATCATTTCTGGCTGCACCTCTTGCAGCGCTACCACATCGGGCCGGTAGGTTTCTATGATTTCAGCCACCTCATCATAATGGCGGTTGCTGTACAGCACGTTAAAAGTCATCACTGAGAATTTTGTTTTCGTTTGAGATGGGGTTAGCCGTGGCAGCAGATAAGGGGCATAAAGCCAGACGAACAGCAGCAGGCTCATAGTCGTCATCCCCAGCGCCTTCCCATTCCTATACCAAATCGCCAATAAACCCAACAACAACGCCGGGACAAACAAATAAGGAACGGCTCGATTTAGCGGCATCATCCACCAAAAGGATTCCCCTGTAAGAACCCACAACAAAAACCAGCCCCATAACCCGAACAGATAAACAACTGTCAGGCGGGTTAACCAGCGTGATTGGCGCAGCCTCAGCTTAATTTTCGTTTTCATCACAAATTTTGGATAGAATACCCCCAAACCATTATCCGTTTATTCCTTTATCCATTGTTGTCAATTCAGTTGAGTTTGTATGATTCCACTTAAACTAGAACTAACAAATTTTCTTTCTTACCGGGACACGGCCGTACTCCAATTTGACGGCATCCATCTGGCCTGTATTTCTGGGGCAAACGGGGCGGGCAAATCCAGCATTTTGGATGGCATGACTTACGCTCTCTTTGGCAAAAGTCGCAGCAAAAGCGATGATGATCTAGTCAACCGGATGGCGGCCGCAAATGGAGATGGCGCCGAGGTGCGTTTTACATTTGCCTTGGAAAACACAACGTATCGAGTATCGCGGCGTAAACGGTCGTCCAAAGCCACCCGGCTTGAACTGCAAATACAGGGCGAAAACGAGCATTGGAAAGCCCTCACTGAAAGCAAAGTACGCGAAACTCAGACTGAAATTGAAAAGCTGCTGCGAATGAACTACGATACCTTCATCAATGCCAGCTTTTTACTGCAAGGTAAAGCAGATGAATTCACCACCAAAACGGCCAACAAACGGAAAGAAGTTTTGGCCGATTTGTTAGGCTTAAATATTTGGGACAGTTACAAAGAGTTAGCTTCTGCCCGGCGCAAAGAAGAAGAAGGGCAACTGTTCCTTTTAGATGGGCAGTTGAGCGAAATCGAAGCGGAGTTGAACGAAGCAGAAATACGCCAAGCTGCTTTGCAATCAGCCCAGGAAGGCCACACTGCCATCGCTACCCGTCTGGCCGATAAACAAGCCATTTTGGAACAGATGCGCCGGATAGCGGCCGCCATTGCCCAGCAGAAAAAAAATGTACAAACCCTGGCTGCCAACCTGACCCGTGCCCGCCATACCCTGACCAAATTACAGAACACTCATGCACAACGGGAAAAAGAACAGGCCGCGTACCAGATAATTGTGGATCAGGCTGACGAGATTGCTGTTGCCTTTTCTGCCTGGCAGAAAACTGACAATGCCGTGCAAAGCTGGCAGGAAAAGGGGAACACGTACAATCGTTTGCAGCAGGCCAAACGGCCGTATGAACTCACTCTCACCCAAGAAATATCCCGCCGGGAACAGCGGCTGCGTGAACTAGGCAAACAAGAGCAAGCGGCTGCCGCGGCCGCGGCCGAAAAAGAAACCCTCGCCACTACTATCAGCGTTAATCAAACCCAACTACAAACCTTTGAGGAAAGCTTGCAAGCTCTGGCTGGCCAAGAAAATGAATACCAGATACTGCGAGCTGAATTACAACAGCGCCAGGGGGATTTAGCTCTACAACAAAAAGAGGTGGGACAGTTAAAAACCCGTACCCGGCAAATCGAGAAAATGAAAAAAGAGCAAACGGCCGTTTCCAAAAATTTGCAAGAAGCAGAGACAACGCTGGTTAATGTGGCCGCCGAAATCGCTACTTTAGCAACCGTCAATCAAACCTACCTGACGAAAATGGCTGACCGGGACACCTTGCAAAGATGGCAGCCCAACCTGCGTCAGCAAATGAAAAAGCACAAAGAGCGACTGGATCAGCTTTCTGTGGAAACGGGCAGTAGTTGTCCCTTGTGCGGGCAACCGTTAACGGCCGATCATCGCCAAAAAGTGTTAGCCGAATTAAAGCAAGAAGGCAGCCAAATGGGGGACGAGTTTCGTGAGAATGCAGCCCAGATTGAAACGTTGAGCGCGGAAGTGGCGGCGCTGGACGGCCGTCTGAAAGCCAAACCCAAATTGGAACAACAAGAACAAACCCAACGAGACCGCAAAGCCAGAGCCGTTGCCCGTCTGGATGAAATTGAACAAGCAGCGGCCGAGTGGGAAGCGGAAGGGGCTAAACGGTTGGTAGAATTGGAAACGGCCATGGCCAACCAGGCTCCCATCCAACAACTAAAAACAGAAGTGGCGGAACTGGAAACGGCCGTCGCCCAAAAAACAGCCCTGGAAAAAGAACGCCACGCCGCCCAACAGCAAATCGCCCGCGACGAAGCCCGGCTTACAGAAACCAAGCGCCTGATTACGGTCTGGGAAGATGAAGGGCAGGCTGAACGTACGACCGTCCAACAGCAGCTTGAAACGAGTGACTATGCCCCCGAAGCGCAAACTGCATTGGCCGATTTGGAGGCGCAGTTAACGGCCGTCGCCTACAATGAAACCGATCATCAAGCCGCCATTACTGCCCGTGATACTCTGGCAGATGCGCCTGAAAAACAGCAGCAGTTGCAACAAGCCATGGCTGCCCTAAAACCATTGACCGATAGTCTGGCTGACCAGCAGCAACAGATTACCGAGCAAAAATCATTGGTGGCTGACACACAGCAGCAGCACGATACGGTCGTGACTGAATTAGAAATACTTACTCAGGATGGCGGCAATCTCAACCAGATTGAGGATGCGGTTCAAAACCTGCGTGAAGAAGAAATCAGAGCTAACCGTAAAGTAGGAGCCGCCCAACAACGGCTGGATGTTTTGGATGATTTACGTCGCCGCCAAACACACCTGCACAGCGAACGCAGCGAAACCACTCTTCAGATTCAACGGTTGAAGGTGCTGGAAAAAGCATGCGGCCGTAATGGGGTGCAGGCCTTGTTGATTGAACAGACGCTGCCCGAAATTGAAGACCGAGCCAATGAACTGCTCGACCGTCTGACCGACGGCCAAATGCGAGTCATCTTCGACACACAGCGCCAGCTAAAAACCCGTGATGCGCTGGCAGAAACGTTGGATATTCGCATTGTGGATAATGCTGGCGAACGACCATACAGCAATTTTAGTGGTGGTGAACAGTTCCGGGTTAACTTTGCCATCCGGTTGGCGCTTTCGCAGGTGTTGGCTAAACGAGCCGGAGCGCGGCTGCAAACATTGGTGGTGGATGAAGGGTTTGGCAGTCAAGATCCTATCGGCCGTCAACGTCTGGTTGAAGCGATTAACACCATTCAGAAAGATTTCAAAGTGATTCTGGTAATCACCCACATTGATGAGCTACGGGATGCCTTCCCGACTCGCATTGAGGTTGAGAAACGGCCGTCTGGCTCCAGCATTTCTATCTCGTGATCTGTGTTCCGTGTTCCGTAATCTGTGTCCCGTTTTCGGATTATGGATTACGAAGCAATCCCCGGTAGCATAATGCGAAAAGTTGTCCCTACGTCAACTTCACTACTGACAGACAGTTCTCCCCGATGCGCTTCTACAATCTCTTGTACCAGAGCTAACCCTAAGCCTGTGCCTGGCCGGTGGCTGGTTGATTTCTCCCGTATCTGAAAAAAGCGTTCAAAAATCCGCTGTAACTTTTCTTCGGGAATACCCACCCCTGTATCGGTTACTTCGATGAGAACATCACCCGCCTCGGCCCAGGAACGCAGCGTGACCGTGCCGCCGGGCAGCGTAAACTTACAAGCATTGGTCACTAGATTGTCAAAGACTCGCCGCAAATGGGTAATGTCTCCCTCAATCATAGGCAGTTCCTTGGCGAATTCGGCCTCTAATGAAATTTCATACGAAGCGACCTGGAGACGATATTCTGACAACATAGAATACAACAAATACACAGGGTTGATTGTTTCACGGCGCATTTCTTGTGTTTCGGCCGCGAGCAGGGCTGTTAAATCATTTACCAGATCAATGAGCATGCGTACCCGGCGGATAATGATTTGCAGGGTCTCTTTTTGACGGCCGTCAATCTCTCCAAACGCACCTGAATCCAAAAGTTCTGCATGACCAAAAATAATACCCAACGGGGTACGTAATTCATGGGAAACATTCTGCACAAACTGGTTTTTCAGTTCATCTAACTCCGCTTGCCGGGACAGAGCGCTGCGCAGGGCGACCGTACGCTGACGCTCCTCAGCTACCATGCGGACATGCTGAATGGCAATACCGGTTTGACGACCAACAGACTCCAATAAGGTAATTTCGCGGCTGCTGAAACAGTGTGCAGAGGGGACCAGATGCAACAAGGATAAAGCGCCCAGACAATCATCATTAATTGTGATAGGCACACTGACAACGGCTTTAACCCCAGCCTGCACCCATTTGGGCAAAGACAGGGGATGCACCGGGTAGTTAGCAATATGGATTGTCTCCTGAGCGCTTACCACCCGCCAAGCTACCCCATGCCCTTTAATCATCGGCCGCAGCACAATCTGATCGGGAATATTGTAGGGGTAAAAAGTCATCACCTGATTATCTATGACCAGGCCCAATAAACCAGCGTCGGCCCCCACAAGTTTGGCCGCTAAATGAATAACCTGCCCTAAAATGGTGGGCAAGTTTAGGGCGCTGGCCAAAGCGCGAGTGATGTTGTTATGCTGTCTTTCGTGCAGCAGATTGAGTCGGGTTTCATCCAATAATTGAATATTTAATATGGCTAAAGCACATAGGTGAGCCAGGGTTTGCCCTAAGGTTATTTCAGCGGCCGAGAAAAGCGTTTTGTGATCACGATAGGTAATCAGAGCGCCCAGTAAATCATTCTGAGCCGTGGTCAGAGGGAAAATGGCGTAAGCTTGAAAACCTTCAGCCAGCATGATAGATCGCAGGGCATCAGTACGGTCGTCTTGAGCCACATCGTTAATGATGAGCGGTTCTGTTTGTTCCCACAGTTGATGGCTGGG
>JAAEOP010000250.1 GCA_024223125.1 Chloroflexota bacterium | reverse complement strand
TCCCAAAATAGCAAACGTCCACCACGTTCGCGTCCACATATATTTCAGCATTTCCATCTCTTTTTCATTACCGTCTGTGCTCATTCAATTTCCCCTTTTACGCCCCAGAGAATACAGAGAACTCAGAGAGATTGCCTCTGTGAACTCTGGGTCCTCTGGGGCAAATCCTTAACCCTTAAAATGGGCTTCCAATGCCGGCAGGTTCACATCCGTCAATAGTAGCCCTACTACACTGTCCAGCGCCGGATTACCCCGCAAATACAAATCCGTTTCCAGTTCCAAATCGGGCAGCAAAACAACACAACGATTGCCGCGCTGATCCAGAATGATGCCTTCCCCTTCCCAATCGGGCCACTGCATCAAATAGACTAACTTCCAATGAGTATTCGACATCCGCTCGGCCGCGCGAAGAGTGCCTATGACTGCCCCGGCCTCGCCCACACGGGCCAAAACTGCCTGTTCATCCAGCAGCGGCCGTCCCTGCAAATAGGCTCTAAGCTGCTGATGTACCACCAAATCCAGGTAACGGCGCAAGGGGCTGGTTGTTTGAACGTACATATCCATCCCCAAGCCAGCATGAAGTCCGGGCGTGGTTGTTTGCTGGCCCCGTTTGAGCTTTTTACGCAGGGCTAACATTTGGGACGGCCGTTCCGGTTCACGCTCATCTGTATTCGGCGGATCTTGAATGGTGAACGGCAGCGGAATTTCATGTTGTCGAGCAAAACGAGCTACCGCTTCGCCGGTCATCAACATCGCTTCCCGCACCAGATCACGACTTTGAAGCGGGGATAACGGCCGTATCTCCACAAACCCCTCAGCCAACGACACCTTCACTTCCGGCATATCAATAAAAACAGCCCCGTTGCGACGGCGACGTTCTTCATAGCGCCGCGCCAACGCCAGCAATTGGGCAAAAGGGACCTCACTGATTTGAGCTTCCACTTCCGGGTACGTCATGCGCCTGACACGCACCCAACTGGGCACAATCTCCACCCCGGCAATACCGCCCTGTTCGTCAAAATCCAATCCAAATGAAAGCGCCGGAGACACTTCTGCCAACCCCAGTCCCAATTGATGGGTTGCGGCCAGTGGCAGCATAGGAATTGTGCCTTCCGGCAAATAGAGATTGGCGGCCCGCGCCCGCGCTCCTACATCGGCAGCGCTGTCTGGCGTAACTAACGCGGCCACATCAGCAATATGTACCCACAAGCGCTCCCCGTCCAGACTCACAGCATCGTCGGGATCCTGATTATCTTCATCATCAATCGCCAATGACAGGAGATGGGTCAGATCGCGGCGATCTTCGTCGGGCAAATCGGGTAAGGGAAAAGCGGGGATGTCGGTAGGCAGCCCCAGCCGTTGCGGATATGGGTTTACCAATTCATCCCAATAACCCAATTTCAAAAGCAGAGCATGGGCTTGCTGCGGTGTTTCAGATTGGTTGAGCGCCCGCATTATTTTGCTGTTATCTTGCTGTTCATACGCCAGAGCCACAATTTCTTGTAAATGGCCACTGTCTTCGTCATGGTAACGGCCGTCTCTCAACCGCGTTAATAATTCATTCCAGGCTCGTTCGGCGGCCGCTTTGGCTTCCCGATTAGCTTGAATTTGGGCTGCTTCTGCGGCCGTGTTTACATGAATCGCGTTCGGTTGGCCCGTGAAGTACAACCCATCGTCCAACAATTGCCACACTCCCCAGGCAGAAGCGGGCGTAAAGTCATCATAAGTCAACTCCGCCACGTCTGGCAGCGTGGGCGTTTCGCCAATGAGCAGTTCCCAGGCCGTTTCAATTTCACCCGTTGGCGGCTGTAATTGAGACAGGTTTTCTACGGGGCCAGGATGCAGCAAAGTCACATCTTTCGGCCGTACACTCAGGTTACGGCCGTCAGCCAATTCAATTCCAATTTTCTTACCGGTCTTGTTAATACGGCCGGGTTGGTTTTTATATACAATCAGCGCATGGGTTCGGAGTTCAATATCAAGCATGAGGCTGTTTATACCATTTTCTGTTTGTGGGGCAATGGGGGGATTGGGAGATCAGGAGATTGAACAATATGTTGAGATGCGGAGGCATGATCAAACCATAGACTTATCGTCTATAAAAAAAACATTGCTTGCATTCGTTTTGTTGGTATACACAACGAATACGATAAGATTGACGCAACGACAGTCTAATGGAGCAAGTTGTTATGAATATTCGACCTATTAAGACAGAAACAGATTATGAATGGGCTTTAGCAGAGATTGAAAATCTTCTTGATGTTGAACTCGACGCACCTGATAGCGACCGTTTGTAACCATTCACTCCCCCAAGGTGCCCGGCACTTATAAACGAGTGTGCTACTCCAGTAGACTTGGTAATGAAGTGCCGGGCACCTGAATGGTTACACCGTTTGGATGTGCTAGTAACGCTCGCTGATTAAGGCTTTTTCAAAAATTAAATGATCCTACCCGTTTTGAAAAAGCCTCTAGCCAATTCCCGAAATGGCATCAATTCGGGATCATTATTTT
>JAAEOP010000249.1 GCA_024223125.1 Chloroflexota bacterium | reverse complement strand
CTTTTATTTTTTGGCGTCCTATTCAACTATCTACTGGTTAGTCCGGCGGGGGCGATGGGCCGCTTTTTTTTCCCGGCTCTGCCCGCATTAGCCATCCTCCCTTTCTACGGCCTAAGCCGCTGGCTAGATTTGGCAAGGGCAAAATCACCAATCACAAAACTAGCCTGGGCTACGAATATTCTATTAGCCGGATTAACAATTGTGACTTTATGGGGATATTTGCAGACAGCCTATGCCCGACCGTCATCATTTACAATAGACACGGTCGTACCCCACCCCACCAATGCCCAATTTGACAATCTGGTAAAGTTGCGTGGCTATGATGTGAACACAACGGCCGTGCAGCCAGGAGATGTGCTAGAACTGGAATTATATTGGGAAGTCACCGGCCAGCCGCCGGGCAATTACCTGATGTTCCTGCACCTGATTGATGAAAACGGCATCATGGTTGCCCAACGAGACACACATCCGGGGCTGGGCAATTTCCCCAGCGGCCGCTGGCAGCCCGGCGACCAATTTGTAGACAAAGTACGCCTGCATATACCAGAGACAATGTATACGCCAAGTACGGCCGACTTGAGCCTGGGGTTGTATGTGCCGGATGGGTATCGTTTGGGGATTACGGCCGCAGATGGTTCCGGCTTAGGAGACGCCCTTGTGCTAGAAACAATAACTTTACAATCGGCGGCGGGTGAGGCGCCCAATCCAATCCAGCAGAATTTCAATGATAAGTCGGCGCTGGTAGGGTATGAATATAATACGCAGCAGTTGCAGCCTGGGGATGTATTGGCCGTCAATTTATATTGGCAGGCGTTGCAAAAGCTGGACAGAAATTATGAAGTAGAGATGTGGGTGTGTGATGAGCCATGTGAAAAGTGGATGTCGCCGCGGGCTGCGGCCGTGCATCCTCTTCATCCACCTACATCTGCCTGGCAGCCGGGACAAACCATCTCAGACACAGTACAGCTATCCCTACCCGGCGACATACCGGCCGGAACCTACTTTATTCACGTTGCCTTGATTGACCCTATGACAAAAGAACCACAAAATATATTAGCCGACGATGGACACATACTAGACAATCGCTTATTATTAGCAAGAGTGCGACTAACACCATAAAATTAGCAAACATCCATCCAAAATTCGAGGGAAACTGTTGAGGGCTTGTTCAAAAACAACATTATCATCTCAAAACAACAAACGTAATTATACAAGTCATTCCTGCGAAGGCAGAATCCATACATCTGTATACCCATCTTCGCGGGTATAATAGTCGAGAAAAGAACGATCCCTTTAGGTAATTTGTGACAGAAGAACGAAAAAGCCAGTTACGCACAGGCGTTGTTGCTGCAGTGGTACTCCTGAGCGGTATCATCTTTTTATCGCTGCCTTTTATTGCCCTTCGCTGGACGCAAGACCCCTTCACCGGTATCCTTTTTGATCCCAATTTGGTTATAAATGATAGTGGCGACACTGATTGGCCGGCCCAACAAGGAACCGAAACGGCCGCGTATCCTGATCGGCTGATTGCTGTTGATGATCTGCCAGTGGCCGATGTGGGGGAATTGCAAATAGTTCTAGCAGAAAAAAATGTGGGCGAGGGTGTTAGCCTGACTCTTATCCAGCCGCCGCCAGAAACTGGCCTGCAAACCCGATTTGATGACCCTGAATGGACCAAAGAAGTTTTTCTATTTGAGATTGACCTAACAGATTTGTGGAATCAGTTCTGGTTTTTTTATGTGACAAGTTGGATTTTACTAGGAATAGGGGCCTGGGTATTTTGGGTACGGCCGTATGCGACCGTCTCTCAAGTTTTTGCCCTCCTCATGACTTTTTCCGCGTTGGTCGTTGGGCTGCTTTTTGATGCCCGCACCACACACATCTTTACCCGATTGTGGCTGTTTTCTTTGTCTCTGACCTGTGGCTTCACTGTTTTGTTGGCCGCTATTTTCCCATATGAAGGTCGCCTTTTTACCCGTTATCCCCAATTGAAATGGATAATTATGCTGCCGGGTCTGTTTGTGGGCCTTTGGGCACAGATCATTTTATATGATGCCGCCAATCCCTGGGCTTATGTGACCGGCTGGCGGGCGCTTTTCCTGTTAAATGGGCTGGGGCTGCTAGCCGCTATTTTGATAATAGGCTATTGGTCAGCGCGGTCGCCTTCTCCTGTGGTTCGCCAACAGTCCCGTATTATATTGGTCGGGGGCGTGGCTGGTTATACGCCCGTCATCGTTTACTTTATGGCAACTTCGCTGGGGTATAATGCGTCCTGGATTCCTCAGGCGTTTTTCATTCCGCTCATTGTGCTTTACCCCATGGCTTTCAGTTATACGATTGTCCGTTACCGCCTATTGGATACGGATATGGTCATGCGGCGGGGGGTGACGTATTTGCTGTTGATGGGGGTTTTGGTGGGCGCTTTTGCCGTCGTTGTGTTGAGCCTGACGACCGTCTTCGGCCCCATAATCAATCTCAGCAACCCCATTCTGCTGGCTGTTTTTGTCGTATTGGTAGTTATTGTTTTTGATCCCCTGCGCCGCCGTTTGCAAGCCAGTATAGATGAGATGTTCTTCAAGCAGCCGCTAGGTATGGATTCGCTGTTGCGTGACTATAACCGGGAATTGACAACGGCCGTCACCGAAGACCAGGTCGCCTCGATGTTGTTTTTGTACGTCCGTACCGGCATTCCCGGTGCGGAACCCGATCTTTACCTGCCCAATAGTGAAATGAGCGCCTATCGCAGTTATTATCGCGCCAATGACCTGCTGTTGGGAGTAGATACACCCTTGGTCAACTTTATGAAAAAAGCGCATGGGTCAGTTGACCTGGCTGAAGAACGCATCTGGCCCACCGTTTTCAAGCAGGAAAAAGAGACGGTGGATATTATGGACACGGCCGTTGTCGTACCCATGTACAACGAAAAAGAACTTCTAGGTTGGTTAAGTCTCCCCCTCAAAGAAGAGACACACCGATTTAGTCAGGCCGAATTGTCCTATCTGGCTACCCTGGCCGACCAATCGATTATCGGCTTTGAACGGGCCAGCGTAGTCCGCAGCCTGGAAGCCCGTGTCTATGAACAAGACATGCTCAGTCAATTCTCCCAGGCGCTCAATTTCACCATCGAACAAGACGATATGCTCGAACTCGTTTTCATAACCTATGAGCGCATCTTCGATCTGAATGACTTTACCATTTATCTGTGCGACCCTGATACCCAGCAAATCTACACCGCTTTTTGCCTAGAAGAAGGAGAGCGGTATGACGAACGGGAGGGCCGTCAGCAGATTGTTACAGACGACATGATCCATGATGTCATTGATAACGGCCAGTTTAAGGTTGCTGAAAATGAAGCCGGCTGCACCTGGATAGCATCTCCCTTAAATGCTATCTCTGAAACTGTTGGCGTCATCTACGCTTATTATCGAGACCCAGGCGTCACTTTGTCGCCGCGCCGCCAACAGTTGTTCAATATTCTGGCTGATCAGACGGCAATAGCATTGGCTCGTATAGAAACCAATCGTCAGCTTCAATTACGTGCTCAACAACTTGAAATCATTAATGAAGTCACTTTCTCATTGGCGACAACGATGGATCTGGTAATTTTGCTGGAGCTAATTTTGGACAAAGCCATCGAACTATTAGATACGGAAGCGGGAACCTTCATGGTGAGTGATCTGGATACAGGCGAGCTGGAATTCCGGGTGGCGCGAGGGCCGGCCAGTGAGGGACTGATTGGGAAACGGCTGCCGATGGGTACGGGTCTGGCAGGTACGGCCGCACAAACAGGCCAACCCATCATTGTAAATGAGGTGCATGAAGACAAACGTTGGTTTGCCCAGGTAGAAGAAGATACTGCTTTCCAAACCCGCTCCATTTTAACAGTCCCTCTGTTGCGGCATAATGCTGTTTGGGGTGTGGTGCAGTTGATTAACAAGCGCAATGGCGGCCCTTTTGATGAAGATGAGCAAAATTTGCTGATAACATTCGCCAGTCAGGCAGTGGTAGCTATGGAAAATGCCCGCTTACTGGCGCAAACGGATGAGGCGCTGCGTAAAAGTGTGAACGAACTCTCGTTGCTGACACAGTTAGACCGGGATCTCAACACGACGTTGGATTTGAACCATGTGGTGAATTTGGCGCTGGACCGGATGTTGCGAATTTGTAATGGTACGGCCGGAGCCATTGTACTGGTAACGGAAAATAAAGAGCCATCTAGTATAGAGACGCGGGGATACGACGACTTCTTTGCGCCAGAAATGATGACGGCTGAAATGGGACTGGTAGGCAAGGTTATTAAAAGCCAAGAACCATCTGTATGTGGCAATGTCCATGAAGAAGCGGGGTATGTAACGGCCAACTTTGCCACCCATTCACAGATGACACTGCCACTACTGAGCAAGCAGCAATTAATTGGCGTGGTAGCGATTGAGAGTGATGAAATGTATGCGTTTGACGAGGATGCGTTGGAATCGGCCGTGCGTGTTGCCAACCATGCCGCCATCGCCATTGCCAATGCTCTGCTGGTTAAACAAGTGAACGCCGCCAATCAGGCCAAATCTGAATTTGTGAGTATGGTTTCGCATGAATTAAAAACCCCCATGACCTCCATGCACGGTTACACAGATTTACTTTTATCCGGTATGACCGGTGAAGTGAACGACCAGCAAAAAGGGTTCCTGGAAACGATTGCCGCCAATATCCGGCGCATGAGCCAGCAAATTCAAGACCTGACCGATATTTCTCGCATTGAAACAGACCAACTACATGTCACGCTGGCTCCCACATCATTGGTGCATGTGGTAAATGAAACCTTACTCATGGTGCAGCAGTTAGCCGATGAAAAAGAGATTCGGCTCCATTTGCAACTGCCGGAAGATTTACCTCTGGTGATGGCCGACAAAGAACGACTGGTACAGGTACTAACCAATCTATTAAGCAATGCCTGCAAATATTCACCACCCCGAACGGATGTAGACCTTCATTTTGAAGCCAAACTATTCCCCAATGGTCAGGATGAGACAATTCAGCCGATGGTGCTGTGTTCGGTGCAGGATCATGGGTATGGTATTTCTGAGATAGATGTACGCAAGTTGTTTACCAAGTTTTTCCGTTCCGAAAACCCCAACATTCGGCAGGCCAAAGGCACTGGGTTAGGGCTTTCAATTACCAGAGGTATTGTGGAATTGCACCAGGGAGAAATTTGGGTGGAAAGTCAGTTGGAAAAGGGAACTTCTTTCTACTTTACGCTGCCGCAGGCGACGGCCGTAGGTTTATAACAAATCGTAGGGAAATCGTCATTTTTCCCAATTGACATGAATAGATAGTTGATTATACTTGAAACATGGTGGACAAAATAATTTCAGAAGTATATCTGAACCCAACTTTTTGTTAGCAAACGCACGCATCCGCGTGCGTTTTTTGTTTGTCCGTATTGTACCTATTGCAGAGAGGAGCATGTGAAATTATGGACTATGGAATGATCGGTAAGATTGAGAAAGCGAAGTTTTATGCACAGGAACCGGAACGGTTTAACTTCGATTCGTTTTCTGTGCGCCTGGAAGGGGATAGCGGGCAGGCTCACAACGTGACTTATGATCAAGGCGCCTGGAATTGCAATTGCAGTTTTTTTGATACTCGCGGTTTTTGCAGCCATACGATGGCCTTGGAAAAGGTACTCGGTGAAATGATTTCCGTCCCGGTTTGGTCTACCTGAAATCCCTAAAACACCTGATTTGAAAAGCCCGTCCAATTGGATGGGCTTTTTTTGTTATAATCATCTGCTGACAGAAAGGATGAGTAAAAAATTGGATGGTACATGGTCGCTTGTCAATGTCATTCTGAATCCACAGAGAGGTGAGGAATCCTTTTCTGGACAGCGTCAAGATTTCTCGCTCCACTCGAAATGACATAAGCCGTCACTTGGACTAATGATTGGTATTAGGAGAAAGAATGAATCAATTTGTGAAGCAGATTCGTGAGTATGTAGGGGAACGGCCGTCAAAATTCTACAAAACAACTCTTTTTCAAAGTGAGGCGCTTTTACTGGGGCTGAATTGTCTGGAACCAGGCCAGATACAAACAGCGCACACCCATGATGGCCAGGATAAGTTTTATTATGTGGTAGAGGGTCACGGCCGTTTCACCATAGGCAATGATCTGGTTACGGCCGCAGCCGGAGAACTGGTTTGGGCAGCGGCCGGGGTTTTGCATGGGGTAGAAAATGAGGGGCACGGCCGTCTCACTTTACTCGTTGGCATCGCCCCAGCGCCATGAGGAGACGCATCGTGACCATCGGCGGTATTGAGTTTGATTGGCAAATTACGCTAGTCATCATTATCTGCACCATCGTCCCCATGCTGGATTGGTACGGCCACAAAATCACAGCCACCAAAGCGTATGATCGGGTCATCTGGTATTTTCTTATTCCGGCGCTAACTATTTGGTTGCTCTTTCGGGAACCGCTTTCCGATTATGGATTTCAATGGGGCAACTGGCGACTGGGTCTGGTCTGGACGGCCGTCGTCTGCCTTATTATGGCCGTTATTCTCTACTTTATTGCCCGCACTCCAAACATGGTAGCCTATTATGAAGCCCGCGCCCCAGAAGGCGTCCCTCGTATTATTTTCCTGACAGGAGTGGATCTATTTGGCTGGGAATTTATCTGGCGCGGGTTTATGCTGTTTGCTTTTGCCCGCGCTTTTGGGCCAGGCGCTGCCATCTGGCTGCAAGCTGTTCCTTTTGCTTTTATGCACCTGGGCAAACCAGAAATGGAGACATTGACCACCTTGTTTGGCGGCGTCGGTTTCGGCTTTATTGCCTGGCAAACAGAATCATTTGTATACCCCTTCCTCATCCATTGGTTCATTGCTTCATTTACGATGTTGGTGGCGACAGGAAGGTTATAGAGATTGAGAGATTGGTGATTATAGGCAACATCCAAGCTCTAATCTCAAAATCATGGAAAAACTAACCTTAGATTTAACAACAATTGCTAACGGCGGAGCTGCTGTGGCGCGGGCTAAACGGGGGCGTACACTGTTTGTGCCCTATGGTATCCCTGGCGAAAAGGTGCGGGCTGAAATTCATACGGAAAAGGGGAAAATAGCCCATGCTCATTTGGTGGAAGTGTTACGGCCGTCGCCCGACCGTATCGAACCACGCTGTCCCCATTTTACCGTTTGCGGCGGCTGTCATTTTCAGCATATGAGCTACCAGAGACAACTCCAGGTTAAACAAACCATCGTACAAGACCAGATGGAACGGATTGGGCATTTTAAGGAAACGCCTGTGGCCGCCACATTAGCCAACCCACGGCCGTGGCATTACAATGTCCAAATGCACCTCAGCCCGGTAAAAGAGGGCGGACTGGGATTCTGGTCGCCGGTAGAGCGGCGAGTCATTCCTATCGAAACCTGCCCCATCACCCGGCCAGAACTGTTGGAACTGCGGCAAGATGTAGACCTGGATTTGCCCGGTTTACGCAAACTATCTTTGTGGGTGGGGGATGATGAGGCTTTGTTGGCGGCCGTGGAAGTGGATGGCGTAGAACCACCCCGCCTGGAAGCTAATTTCCCTGTTTCGATGGTGATCGTGCTGCCTGATAAAACGGCCGTTAACCTCTTCGGCGACAACTTTACCATCCAATCTGTGCAGGGGCGGGATTTTCGTGTGTCGGCCGGCTGCGATTTTGCGGCCAGCCCAGAGGGAATGGAACTGCTGGTAAACACTGTGTTACAACAGGCACAGTTATTGGGAAGGGAAACGGCGCTGGAACTGTACAGTGGCGTGGGTGCATTAACTGCATTTCTGGCGGAACAGGCGGCCGAGGTAGTGGCAGTAGAGATGAATCCAGATGCGGTGGCAGACACGGCCGTAAATCTACCCCAGGCCGACAATGTTTCTCTGTACGAAGGCCGTGTAGAAGAAGCTTTGCCCCGGCTAGACATAAAACCTGATGTGCTGGTTATGCACCCACCGCGACAGGGGCTTTCACGAGAGGCGGTGAAGTTGGTAGTTGATTTACGGCCGTCGCGCATTGTTTATGCCAGTTCAGATATTGCGACGTTTGCGCGGGACGGCCGTCAGCTAACTGAAAGCGGCTACAAACTTTTACAAATTCAACCAGTAGATTTACGGCCGCAAACGTATTATGTGGATGTGGTCGGAGTTTGGGAAATTGGAGATTAGAGACTGGAGATTTCAGGACAATCAGTCTCTCATCTCATTGGAAAAACGGATATGACAAATCAAAAAGTAGCTATTATTACAGCGGCCGGCCGAGGCATGGGGGCAGCCTGCGCTCGTGAATTAGCCAGTCGAGGATATGCAGTGGCGTTGATGTCTGTGTCGGCGAGGTCGGTGGCGCTGGCGGCCGAGTTGGGTGGATTGGGGCTGCAAGGGTCGGTGACAGAAACGGCCGATTTGCAGCGATTAGTAGAAGAGACGATGAATAAGTACGGCCGTGTTGACACCCTCGTCAACAATACCGGCCATGTACCCAAAGGAGAGTTGCTGGAAATCAGCGATGAAGCGTGGCACGACGCCCTGGATTTGCTGGTTTTGAATGTGGTGCGGTTGGCCCGGTTGGTGACGCCCATTATGCAAAAACAGGGGGGTGGAGCCATTGTCAACATCTCCACCTTTGCCGCCTTTGAGCCATCGATGGCCTTCCCTATTTCATCGTCACTGCGGGCGGCGTTGGGTAGTTTCAGTAAGTTGTATGCTGATCGGTATGCGGCCGACAACATTCGCATGAATAATGTTTTGCCCGGTTACATTGCCAGTTATGAAGTGGATGAAAACCGCCTGGACGCCATTCCCCTGCACCGGCCAGGTACGGTAATGGAAATAGCCAAAACAGTTGCCTTTCTACTATCTGAGGATGCCGGGTATATTACCGGCCAAAATATTCGGGTAGATGGGGGCATTACGCGGTCAGTCTAAATTACAGCTTGTCGGATTATGGTTTTTGGCGACGCTGCCAACGCCACCATACACCTACGGGATAGCCCAACATTTTAGCCACATCTCCCACCAGCCGAATGATAGGAATAAGGGCCAGGGCACGCAGGCGAGAAGGGGGACGCCAGCCCCAGGTATTTTCCCATAGCCGTTCGGCTGGGCGGCGGCAGTAAGCGCCGGTTCCGACAAAAAACAAAACCCAACCCAACGCTTTTTCACGCCAGATGAGGCGCAAGATGAAGGGGAGAGCGATGAGATAGGTCGCGTAGCGGACCAGATGACGTAGCAGCCACAAGTTGGCTTTACCGTCGCCGCGGCTGTAATTGTAATATTGTTTGAAGAAGGCGGTCAGGCTGCTGCGGGGGCGGAAGTAAGCGACGGCCGTGTCTACAAACACAAACGCCCCATACTTTTCTCGCAGCGCAAAATCAAACATTAAATCTTCGCTGTAATCCAGCCATTCCGGGTAGCCGCCGACGTAAGACCAGGCATTTTTTAAGAAGGCCACCGAACGACTGGATGGTAAAAAGGTTTCCGGGTCAATATCCTGACGAGTGGGAAGAACGGTGGCTCCCATAACCACTTCAAAATCCGTATAAGGGTCAGCTTCAAACCAACCGGCAGTTACGGCCGTCTGTCCCATTTCAATCGGTTGCACAATTTCTTCCAGCCAACAGGGAGACAATACTACCCCGGCGTCAGTAGCGGCAATAATCGGTCCGGCCGCGGCATTAATTGCCAGATTACGTCCCTGACTGATGTTAACCCCCGGCGCAACCAGTAGCTGCAAAGGCAGCCACCGTTTGTACTCAGCAATAATTTCCAGCGTATTATCTTTGGAACCGCCATCACAAATAACCACCTCATCAGGCAGGCGGGTTTGTTGGATGAGGGAATCAAGCAGCGGCCGTATTGCCTCACCTTCATCTTTTACCGTTACAATCAGCGAAACCGGCATCATTGTTTGTGTTATGGGGTCATCATTGAGAATAGCAATCGTTTGTAAATTGTCATCTAAGTCTAACAAAATTCACTTCTCCGTTTGTGTCTCTATGTTATAATCCCTTGCCTATGTTAAAGAATAAGAAGCTGCGGGGTATCCTGCAAATCATATTAAGTTTTGGCCTTTTAGCCATATTTATTCGTAAGGTCGGTCTAGGGTCGATCATCGAAATTTATACCACGATTAATTTTGGCTGGTATTTTTTCGCTTTTCTACTGTTTGAAATCAACGTCGTTATCCGCGCTTACCGCTGGTTTATCTTACTACATTCTCTCAATGAGAGACCCTCTTTCGGCCATTTGCTTTACCTGTATTATCTGGGATTTTTCGCCAACAATTTTATTCCCAGTGGGTTTGGCGGTGATGTAGTTAAGGTGGTCAATTTGCGCCAGCGTTACGGCCGTGGCGCCGAAGCCCTCAGTTCTGTGGTCATGGATCGGTTAACCGGGTTGTTGGGTTCTTCCTTAATTGCCTTAATTGCGCTGACCTTAAACGCTTTAGGACGTACCGCAGACATCAATCTGCCAGCGGCAATATGGGCCATTATTGCTTTATTTAGCATCGGCATTCCGGTGGGATTCTTGTTACTGCGCTGGATAAATATTTTAAGCATTATAGAACGTTTCATCCCCGCTGTACGCCGTCTACCTCGTTACAATTCATTAGAAAATCTGGCTGATACCATAAACCGTTATCCGTTGCCGGTGCTGGTTAAATCACTCTCCATCAGCTTACCATTCACCATTAGCCTGGTATTGGTACAATACGCCATCGCCATCGCTCTCAATGTGGATTTGCCTCTCAGCCTGTTCTTTTTATTTGTACCCTTGATTGCCATTGTTAATTTGCTGCCCATTGCCTTTAATGGTTTGGGAACACGGGAAGCTGTTTACCAATTACTGTTTGTGCCGATGGGTGTATCCGCTTCTTATGCCATCGCCATGTCATTGGCATTTTATTTCTTGCGTTTCAGCACCGGTCTAATAGGCGGTCTGCTGTTTGCTGTACGTAGTGTGCTGCAAACAATGCGGACGCCGCGTGTTGAAAAATTGTGATTACTCTAAGTAACCCCAACAGTAGAGTGTGGTTACTTATTAAACATGGAGATTGGCGATTGCCCGATCTTTTAATCTCCAATTTCTAATCTCCTAAAAGTAAGTTCCTTATGATTGAAATAGACTTATCTATTGTGGTTCCAGTTTATAATGAGGTGGAAAATCTACGGCCGTTTCTCAACGAAATCACGCAAGCCCTGGCCACTGAAACCATCAATTACGAAGTTGTTTTTGTAAATGATGGCAGCACAGATGGCAGCACAGAATTGTTGAGCGACCTGGTTACAGAAGATGTACACGTCGTCGCCGTTCAATTTAGGCGCAATCATGGGCAAACGGCCGCCTTTGCCGCCGGTTTCGATTATGCGCGTGGTAAATATATTGTGACCATAGACGCCGACCGCCAAAATGATCCCACCGATATTCCTAAAATGATCGCCAAACTGGAAGAAGGATACGATGTTGTCAATGGGTGGCGGGAAAACCGGCAAGACGCTTTCCTGATGCGAAAATTGCCCTCCTACATTGCCAACCGGCTCATTGCCCGCGCCTCCGACGTGCATCTGCGTGACCGGGGCTGCTCACTGCGTATCTTCCGCGCCGAAGTCACAGAAGAACTCCATCTTTATGGCGAGATGCACCGCTTCATCCCGGAGATGGTCAATTTTGCTGGTTTCTCTATGGCCGAAGTACCGGTGAATCATCGGCCGCGTGTAGCCGGAGAGTCCAAATACGGCATCAGCCGCACCTTCCGCGTCATTGTGGATTTAATGACGGTGGTTTTCTTGCGTAAATACAGTGACCGGCCCATGCACTTGTTTGGCTATTTGGGGCTAGGGTTTGGCAGTGGCGGCGGGCTGATATTGTTGTATCTATTTTTATTAAAATTGTGGGCCGGCATTTCTGGCGGCTGGGCCGGTTTTCAGGGGATGGAGATTGGGAATCGGCCGTTACTGTCATTAGGCATTTTGCTGGCAATTTTGGGCGTCCAATTTCTAGTCATGGGGCTGATTGCCGAATTAATTGTGCGCACATATTATGAAACCCAAAACAAACCTGTTTACCATATTCGGGAAGTTTTGCGTCATTTCGAGGAATCCTAAAGTTGATGACAAAGGGCAAACGTTACTTGTTGATGGGGAGTTACTTGTTGTTACTGTTGGGGATTACGGCCGTCCTCTTTGCCCAAACCGATATTCCCCCTATTATATCATCCACCCATTCTCTGCCTGGAGAAACAAGCACAGCGCTACCCATCAGCCAAGAACATATGGGTGCAGTTGGCACAGAAACACTCTATCTGCCGCTGATTTTCAAATCGAATAGTTTACATCCCTTTGAGCAGGACGTTTTAGATTTGGTTAATCAGGAGCGGGCGACGGCCGGCTGCGCTCCTCTGACAGCCAATGATCAGTTGGTGACGGCCGCGCGGGATCACAGTGATGATATGGCAGTCAATGATTTCTTCAGCCATACAGGTTCCGATAATTCCAGCCCCGGAGACCGTATTGATCGGCAAGGATATCGTTGGTCCCGTTGGGGAGAAAACATCGCCGCCGGTTACAGCTCCCCGGCCAGTGTGATGAATGGTTGGATGAACAGCCCCGGCCACCGAGCTAACATTCTCAATTGCAGTTACACAGAAATCGGCATTGGCTATACTTATCTGGCTAATGATGCCGGTTCGGTAAACTACCGCCATTACTGGACGCAGGATTTTGCTACGCCACGTTAAGCGTATGCAGAAATAGAATGGACTGGAATGACCAAAATTTGACAAATGCAATTACAGATGTCAAACCAGCCAGCATGTCTAATGTCCCTCCTAAAATAGCAAATGCTTCCCATATAGAAATTGTCTTTTCAAATACCTCAATTGTTGGTGACCACTATTGGAGACCCGAACCTCGTCTTCGGGGTTCGGGTCTCGGTTTACAGTTTACCGGATGATGACCGGCAAAGAAATCGCATATTCAAAAATCCTGAACCGGGTGACATTGGATACACCGCCGCCAGGAGTGGGGTTTTCTACTGTTACGTCCCCCCAACCGGCAAAAGCCAGATCGAGCGCAGTTAAAGTGATTTCCAACTGAGTATCGCTCAT
>JAAEOP010000248.1 GCA_024223125.1 Chloroflexota bacterium | reverse complement strand
GTCGTCAGCGGCTTGTGGCCTCGTTTAAGGGATGGCGGCCGTTTATCCGGGGCCGGATGGCCGATAGGGATAACCCCCACTGGTATCACTTCATTGATGACGGCCGTGTCTACCGCCGCATCTGTAAAATTACGAACCATTCACCGTTTGTAAACCACATTTGCAAATTCCATTTTTCGTTCCTTGCGCATCCTATTGGGCAGCTAATGGCCGCCCCAAGTATAGATAGCGCCATCGGACAAAAGAGCGACTGGCTGCAAAGGCAACGCTGCCGTCAGGTCTGCTTCTTCAGGTAAGAACCAGCGCCAGGGCATATCATAAAAATAAACAATCTGCGTACCAGCAGCCATCTCTTGACCCAATGTTTTTACTTCGGCGGCATAATTCTCATTCGGCTGTACCGATGTATCATGATACTGAGCCGGCAGCGTAGCAGAACTACGCCCCGTAAAATAGTAAATGACATCTGGCGCATTAGAAACAAGGGTTACATCTGGTGGCAATGTACGCAGATACATAACTGTTTCTGAGGTATACCATCGGGGTGTATTGTAAAAATCACCCTTGCTGGTGAAGTCTTGATAAGTAGCCGCCATGCTAACCAAATAAGCCAAGCAAAAGATAGTGCCAGGAAACAATGCTGCCCGTTGTAACGGCCATGATGCCTGCCGCCACCAAGCTGGAATCACATACCCACACCACAAAATGCCAGCAATGAAGATAGGAGAAAGAATACGCCCAGACATAGGTATCTGAACATCCAGAAACGAAATGGATAAGACAAGAAACGGTAGATAAATCAGAGTCATTAACGGCATCATTCGCAAAAATTCGGGCATGTCCAGCAGCAGATGATCCGTTTCTGCCAATGCCCGCCGATAGATCAACCAAACCAACGCGCCAATAATAAGTAACCAGGAAACAGCTTGCAACACAGGTGTTATGTTGTCAGGTACTATCCAGGAGGAGATAGTCTGAACACTCTGCCAAAAATGATAAGCCTCAAAAGGATGCCAGACCAACGAGCGGTTGGCAACGCCATTACTCTGAGGCGCTGTAAAGAGCAACCAGGTAGCTAAGGGGGTGATGCTAATAATGCCCAAACCGATTGCCGGCTTTAGTTGTCGTCGGTAGAGCAACCACAAAACGGCCGTCATTGTCAATGTAATGCCTGAATAGCGTGTCAGCAAAGTCAGGCTTAGAAAAATAGCTGCTGCCAATAATAATAGCCAACGTTGGTGAACCAGATAACGATCTAAACAAAAGAAACCGGCCAGCCATAAAAGCAAAAACACAGGCTCCGACATCATCCCGATATATGTGCGAATGATGGTTGCTGATGAAAGCATTAAGAAAGAAGTAATAATAGGCGACCAAATAGATCGGGGTTGAAAAAAGGCTGTAAGCAGCCCTACTGCCAAAATCATACAGCCAAATAGGATAGCATGAAGGTAACGTGCCGCAGTTACGACCGTGTCCCCCACCTCCGCTCCCACAGCTAATATAACAGAATATAACGGTGGAAAATGAGTCATGACGACATCCTTGTCGCCAACAAATGTACTGTTATACGGGAGAGTCAGGCCACGACCATTACGCAAATTATCGGCCGCCCCAAAGTAAGCCACCGAATCTGAGCCTACCCCAATACTGAGCTGCATCACTGCCAGCAAATAAAAAATACCAAAAATTGCCAGGAAAATGATCCCTGCTATTTGCTTCATAACCTTTCTATTTATTCAGGCAGATCCCTATTAAAAAATTTCTCCAAAGCGGTACAGGTAGCCTCAATTGCTTCGCGGCGGGCTTCATAGCGGCGTCCCTGATGGCTCAAAGTGACATGCACCAACCGCGCCAGCCGCAGCACATCCAAATGGTGAATGACTGTCGGCGGCCGTAAACGCAGCCGCCGAGCCAATTCAGCCGGTGTCAGTGGCTCTTCAGATAAATACTTCAAAATACGCAGCCTAGTCGGATCAGCCAATGCTTTTAAGGTGTTGTAAAGGAGTTCGGGCACAATTTCGCCAGGCACCAATGATACGTCTACGGGACGGCCGCCAAACAAAAAAACCCACTGCTTCTGATCTTCCCCAATCGGGCCAAAATAGGTCAATGGCGTTATCCAGAAGGAAGGAATCATGACTAATTCTTCCAGTTCCCCCGTTCCCTCTAAATCAAAACGCAAACCCTGAGACAACTCGTTTAACAACTCATCTAAGGGCATCTTTTCCGCAAGCTGCTTCGCATTCGTCACCATCTGCGTCATGGCGGACAGAATGCGAGATTCTTCTTCTTTGAAAAAAACCTGATAATAACATTTAAGTGAATTCAGGAGACTATCTCCAAACTGTTCCGAATTTGCCCAAATATCAAGCGTGTTTACCACATCTTCATCTACTTTCTTCTTCTTTTTGCCCTCTTTCCGGTATTTTTCCAGGTAAATTTCCCGTAACGCCTCTTTATCGGTTTCATTCCATGTTCCCCGATCAGCTACATCAAAAAGCAGCTCTTTATGGGTTCCATACATAAAACAGCTAGAGATTTCTCGCAGCCTTTGTGCCGCAGGGATTTCTTCAAGACGATCAAGAACAGCGGCGCTATCTTTATGTCCGGGCAAAGATAAAATCCAGGGAACCGCCCATAGCTGATGATTCTTGGTTACACCTTGCAAAAATTCACGGTACTCTGCGGGCAAACGCGAGCGCACACCAGCCGCCCAATTGCCGCGCAAACCGTATCGCGCCGGTTCATGCAAAACATCCAGGCTAATAAAAAAATCATAAGCTGTGCTTATATCCCATATAAACTGCGGTGTTGACGCCATGTTGTTTTACCCCATCTCAAATGATTGTTTTCTGCGGACTATACGCAGGTACTTAAGTTATAATCATGAAAGCAATTCTCCGCAAATGATTTAACCTTGTGCATTATGATATTCAATTTGGACAGCTATTTTTCCTGTTAGATTCAGAAGATGGGATATTAGATCCCTCAATCTAACATCCCACAAAGATTTGGAGGAGACTAACGATCCACGTTAGTCTGAGGAGGCTTGTAAAGAATCTTTCAGTTTACTAAATGATTCGTAACCATTCAGTTTACTAAATGATTCGTAACCATTCACTCCTCCAAGGTACCCGGCATTTATAAACGAGTGTACTACTCCAGTAGACTTGGTAATGAAGTGCCGGGCACCTGAATGGTTACAATGATTCATGTAATTGGGTCATTAAGGTTTCCAACGCCACTGTTTCATTTACATTCAACTCCCAGGGAGCAAAGAATAGACGATCCGTTTCTACTTCGACATTTTCTCGCAGTTGGCGGCCTTCGGCGGTAGATTTGTAACGGCCGTCATCCTCTTCCAACCAACCCCGCGCAGTTACCTCTTGCAAAGCCGTTTCATAAGCAGGGGCATCATAACCCCGAAAACCGTTTAATTTTTCAGCCAGTTCTTCACCATTACCCACCGGGTCGCCAAATACAAACTCCCCATGTATATGGCTAAACGCTTCCCATTCATATCCTGCCAGATCGTAAGCCTGCCAGGCAGAAATATGGGCGTCATCCCGGAACGCATTCAAATCATTTAGATAGCGTCGAACCCGTTCAATGGCCGGCGCGTCGAGGCCAGGGTCATAAAATCGGCTGCGATTTAGATTGGAGTGCGGCGGTTCGGCAGCCTCAACGCAGGCATCTACCACAGCGTGTAATAACGAAACCAACTGATCCATTTCGGCCTGGGGAAGCGCCTGAACTTTTTTGCCGCTGCTATCGGCCGTAATCGCAATCTTTTCCGCTAATTCCCTTCCCACGTCCGTTAAGGCATAAGCTTCATCCCCAGTCTTTTTCAAAAAACCACGTTCGGCCGCGCCTTCAAACTGGCCCAAAATGATTTCACGAGTTTGATATGGCGTTCGAATCAAGTATATTTCTGGCGTCAACGGATCGGGGTCTGTGGAGACGGCCGTTTGCGCGGCCGCAAAATCACCTAGCTCCGCTGCCGAACTTTCTACTAAAGGCATTATTTCGGGCATATACTGTTCGTTAATACCATTTGCCACTTGCCCACTCAGTTTATTGAACCACGCTAATTTATCCATGTTCATCTCCTTATTCAATTACAATTTCCAGGTCGCATCCCCATAAAAACCACCATGATCCTTTGCCAAAAACGCTTCAATCTGCACCCGCCGATCACCCAAACGAAACGCAGAGCCATGACCAGGATAACAAACAGTCTCATCGGGCCACAGCAACACCACCTGGCGCAAAGTCTGTAACGTCTGCTGAAAACCGGCCGTAGACCATGTTTTTCCTGGCCCACCGTCAAAAATTGTGTCGCCCACAATCACCCGACGATCATTTTTAATTGCCAGGCAAATCTGGTCGCCAATATGGCCGGGGGCATAATAAACGCGCAGAATGTGTTCGCCTACGTGATATTCATCGCCATCACGCAAAACTTGATCCAGCCCCACATCCTTACCCCCTGGCTCATGGGGTCCGTCACTGCCAATAACAGGTACGCCTAACTGTGCACGCATCTCAGCCAAAGCGCCAATATGGTCTATATGCGTATGGGTCAATAAAATGGCTATAGGCTGACTGTTGCCAAGCATTTCCTGCAAAATATGTGCATCATCGCCAGGATCAATCAAAATACTCTGGTTGGTTGTCGGGCAAATAAGCGCATAGCTATTCATCCCCCACGGGCCAACCTGTCTCGTTTGTAACTTAAGCTGATTCATCTCATCCTCCAAAAGGTAAATTTTAGACCTATTTTACCAATTGTGGATCGAGATGTGTGATATTGACACGTTTTTGCATCTGTTGTCCAATTTTTATGAAAGTTGTCCCAACTTGTAAAAGCATTTTCCCTTGTATAGAAATTGCTTGTTTTGATTTTGTCGTATCGAAATAATCTTGTGCGCGCAATAACTCACGGTTTGCTTCTTGCAAACGATGGGTTTTGTACCAAGTCGTATCTGGAAAATGTAACATAATGATGTTCTCCTACAATTTTTTGCGAATAATATTGGTATACTATTTCTACTCTTCATTAGATAGCAATCTAATCTATTAGATTATCACCTAACTTATTAGATGATAATCTAATTCCTGTTTTGTGTCAACCCCAAAATTACTTGCATTATTCACCAACCACCACCCACTATTCTCAAAAGAGAATATGCTCAACAATACAATTCATGTTACTATTTCAAAATTATGATATGGCAACAAACTACTCTGGATGCAGTCTGCGGCTGTACATTGCTAAAAGACTTAACCGTTGACGACTGTCAAGCCGTTATTGCTGCGGCACGGCCGTATCACATCAACCAGGGTGAATACTTCTTTCATCAAGGGGAACCGGCTGAACATTTTTACATCATAATTCAAGGCGAGGTTAAACTCACTCAAATCAATCCCGAAGGTCATCAAATCATCATCACTTATCTTGGGCCTGGCGATGGCTTGGGTATCATTGTGGTTCTCAGCCGGATTAATTATCTGGTCGCTGCTGAAGCTGTTGAAGATTGCTTTGCTCTGGGCTGGAATAGAGACGTTATCCAGCAATTGATGCTCCGCTACCCTCAACTGACTATCAACGGTATGGAATTGGTTGCCTGGCGTTTTGCCGGATTGCAAAAACAGTATCATCATCTGGTTACACAGCGTGTGGAACAACGCATCGCCCGTACCATCCTGCAATTGGTACGCCAATTTGGCAAAAAAGTGTCCGATGGCGTATTGATTGATATGCCCCTCTCCCGTCAAGATTTAGCCGAAATGACCGGAACCAACCTCTATAATGTCAGCCGCATTATCAGCAAATGGGAACACGAAGGCATTGTCCACACCGGCCGCAAGCGTGTTATCCTGTGCCAGCCCCATAAACTTGTTATCATTGTCGAAGACCTGCCCCAAAAACACAAAGCGTAAACCTTAATTCGTAACCCGAAACTTGCAACTTGCAGCCCGCATACTTGCCACTCACGTCTTTGCACTTTTGCAAAGACGGCCGTCTCTCCTTCCGATAAGCTCCTACTATAGCTAAATATAAGCTCCACCTTTATAGGTAACAAAAGCCTGCTCTAAAGTAGGCCATTATTATTTATCATATTGCTGAAAAGTTCAGCAAGGAGAAGAAAAATGGCAAAAGAATGGTTTTATAAACACAAGTTAATGCTGACAAGCTTATTTGTCGTCATAGTTGGTCTGGGGTTACTGGCCAGTTGTAACGATGAATCTGATGAGACGGCGGCCCCTGCCCCTGAATCCTCCGAATCAGCTACTGCGTCTGTGTCCGGCGATGCAGCGGCTATTGCGGAGGCCCGCGGCTTAACACCAGATGATATTTTGGCCGCAGTGAAGACATACACCCCCTCCGGCATGCACGATGAATATGTCATGTTTGCCTCTGGCGGACATGGTGGACAGGTGTATGTCATTGGCATGCCCTCAATGCGTATCATCAAGCAGATTGCTGTGTTTACCCCTGAACCGTGGCAAGGATTCGGTTATGGGTCATTGGATTCAATGGAAATTTTGGCCGAGGGAAATGTTGAAGGATCTGACACCGACATCACCTGGGGCGATACGCATCATCCCGCGTTAAGTGAAACGGACGGGGATTATGATGGCGAATTTCTCTTTATTAATGACAAAGCGAACGGCCGTGTCGCCGTTATCTCTCTCAAAGATTTTGAAACTAAGCAGCTTGTCAAGAATCCCATCGCTCTGGGTGACCATGGCGGCACATTTGTGACGCCCAGCACAGATTGGGTCATTGAAGGTGGACAGTACGGTTCGCCGTTGGGTTGGGAGTATGCTTCTATTGAAGATTATGAAGCAGATTATCGTGGTATGGTAACATTCTGGAAGTTTGACCGTGATTCTGGTCGTATTTTGGAAGATCAATCCTTTGCCATTGAACTACCCCCTTACTGGCAAGATTTGTGTGACTCTGGCAAATTAGCCAGTGAAGGTTGGGTATTCTGTAATTCATTTAATACGGAATTAGCGACTGGCGGTGTAGAAGATGGCAATCCTCCTTTTGAAGCTGGTGCCTCGCAACGGGATATGGATTATCTGCATATCTTCAACCTGGACAAAGCTGTGGAAGTGGCTGCGGCCGGTAAAACAGTAGATATTAAAGGGTTCCCCGTCATTCCGTTAGACACGGCCGTAGAAGAAGGCCTGCTCTACTTTTCTCCTGAACCGAAAAGCCCTCATGGTGTAGATGTGACGCCCGATGGCGAATTCCTGACCGTCTCTGGTAAGCTTGATCCGCATGTGTCTGTTTACAGCTTTGCTAAAATTCAAGATGCGATTGCCGCCGGTAACTTTGAAACAGATCAATACGGCGTACCGATTTTGAGTTTTGACGATGTGGTAGAAGCACAAATTGAGGTCGGCTTAGGCCCGCTGCATACCCAATATGACGATAAAGGATACGGCTACACCAGCCTTTTCCTGGAACCGGCCGTCGCTCGCTGGTCATTGGGCGGCAGTTTCTCTGACCTGCATGATGAAGAAGATTGGACATTGGTCCAGAAAACACCGGTACAATACAATGTGGGTCATATTTCTGCGGCTGAGGGGGATACGGTTAGCCCCGATGGTAAATACCTTGTAGCGTTGAATAAGTGGGCGATTGATCGCTTCCTCAACGTTGGGCCATTACTGCCCCAGAACCTCCAGTTACTTGACATTGGTGAGCCAGGAACAACCATGCCGGTTATTTACGACATGCCCATTCCTGATGGCGAACCGCATTACGCTCAAATCATTAAAGCGGACAAGCTGGACCCATGGGAAGTCTATCCGGAGATCGGCTGGAATCCGCGGACTGGTGAGATAGATGAAAACGTCGTTCAACTAGGCGAGGAACGGATTGAACGGGACGGCAATAATGTAGAAATCTGGATGACGGCCGTGCGCAGCCACTTCACCCCGGAACATGTAGAAATCCAACAAGGGGATCATGTTACCTGGCATATTACCAATGTGGAACGCGCTTATGACGCCACACATGGTTTTGCGCTGCCGTTATACAACATCAACTTAAGCATTGAGCCGGGCGAAGCAGTTACCTTTGAGTTTGATGCTACAGAAGATGGCGTTTACTCCTATTACTGCACCGAGTTCTGTTCTGCGCTTCATTTAGAGATGACTGGCTACATGATGGTCGCTCCGAGCGAATAAGAGAAACTGAAACTAACCACCTTATGATTAGGAATAGAGATTGGAGGTTTTCTCCAATCTCTATTTCCTGAAAACTCCAACCTTTATAAAGATTTACTCTTGCGGGAACATGTTTCCACAAGCTGTTTGTTGCGATGAGATAACTATACAGCTATCTCTCGACTGTCATACCCGCCTTCGCGGGTATTCATACTATGTGGACTCCTGCCTTCGCAGGAATGACCTGCATAATTACGAGATAAGTACCATGACTACTTTTTTTCAGAAAATTGTTGGGCCGCGTGCGCCGGCTGACACAACAGAAGAAGAACGAAAGCGATTTTTAGCGCCGACCTTACTTTTTGCTGCGGCCGGTATTCTGCTTTTGATTTCCATATTTCTGCCTTACTGGCATATGGAACTGCTCGCGCCGCAATACCCCAAAGGATTACACATAACAGCCTACATAGATGAATTAGAGGGTGATTTATTTGAAATTAACACCTTGAATCATTACATTGGCATGCGGCCGTTGGAAGAAGCAGCCCAGTTTGAGCGATCTGTCAGTGCGATTGCCATTGGGGCTGTCGCGCTGCTTATTGTAGCGGCTATTTTTATCCATACTAAATGGGCGGCGCTGTTGGCGCTGCCAGCCATCCTGATGCCAGTTATGTTTTTAGCTGACTTGCAATTTTGGATGTACCAATTTGGCACCAACTTAAATGAAGAGGCCCCTTTAAGTAACTCGATTAAGCCATTTGTGCCGATTGTCCTGGGCAGAGGAAAGATTGCCCAATTTGAGACAGTAGGAACGCCGGGAGCGGGCCTTTACCTGGCATTTCTGACTTCAATTCTTGTTATTGTGGGGTTGTATTTCCATCGTAAAGCATACAAGCCGCTGGTAGAAAAAGAACAGTTAGCGGCGGGTGGCAATTAGTGAACTGGAGTCAAGGAAAGCGTCTGGTTTTACTCCTGTTGGCGTTGGGCTGGTTTCTGGTTGGGAGTGGCTCGGCGCTGGCTCAGGATACGGGGGATGTAATCAGGGTAACGGCCGAGGAATTGGCCACGGTCGTAGCGGCCGCACAACCCGGCGACACCATCGAAGTAACCGGCGGAACTTACACCGGTTCTCTGGAAATAGACACACCGTTGACCCTCATCGGTGTGGACTGGCCAACGCTGGATGGTGAAAATGAAGGTACTGTCCTGAAAATTTCAGCGCCGGGGGTTACACTGCGCGGCTTCGTCATTAAAAATAGCGGCGATTCTTTAGATCAGGAAAATTCAGGGCTGGCCATTGAAGCAACCGACACATTGATAGAAAACAACCGCTTTGAAGATACATTATTTGGCATTTATCTACGTCATGCCCACAACAGCACCATTCGGAATAATATCATATCCAGCAAAGATTTAGAGGTGCAGCGACGAGGCGATGCCATTCGGGTCTGGTACAGTAATGGTGTAGCCATAGAAGATAATGTGATAAGCAAAGGGCGGGATGTAGTCCTGTGGTATTCGGAACGGTTGTCGGTGCGGAACAATGAGGTGAGCGACGGCCGCTACGGACTACACTTCATGTACAGCGACGACGCCACCATTGAAAACAATCGTCTGCTGGATAACTCCGTGGGCATCTTTATGATGTACAGCCGCCGTTTACGACTGTTCAACAACACCATTGCCGGCAATCGTGGCCCCAGCGGTTTTGGTGTGGGTCTAAAGGATATGGATGACGCCATCGTGCGCGACAATCTTTTTCTGGACAACCGTATTGGGATTCACCTGGATAACTCTCCGCGAGAAGTGGACAGCGTGGGCTTGATTGAAGGTAATGTCTTAGGTTACAACGACATTGGCGTCAACCTATTGCCCTCAGTACGCAACAACCAGTTCACCAACAACAGCTTTATAGAAAATGAAGAGCAGGTGGGCTTTACCAGCAGCGGCAATCAGGTAGAAAGCAATGTCTGGACAGTCAACGGCCGCGGAAATTATTGGAGCGATTATGCCGGGTATGATGTATTGGCTGATGGATTGGGCGATATGTCATACAAATCGGAAAAGCTGTTTGAAGAAATGGCCGCTCGTCAACCGGAACTGCGTCTCTATTTGTACAGCCCGGCAGTGACGGCCGTTGATTTTGCAGCCAAAGCATTTCCACTTGTCCGGCCCAGACCTAAATTGGAAGATACAAAGCCTTTAATGTCTCCGGTCATCCCTACGGATGTACCCTCTTTGCCACAGCCCTCTCGTGTTGGTGGCTTATGGAGTGGATTGGGGCTTATTTTACTGGCGGCGGCAATCATGTTGATTCCCCGTTTACATATTCAGTTTCATCGCTTGTAAGAAGGAAAGAGAATGGTTCAGGTAAATCACTTAACGAAACAATTTGATGGGTTAACGGCCGTAGATGATCTCAGCTTCACTGTTAACGAAGGAGAAATCGTTGCCTTATGGGGAGCCAATGGGGCCGGCAAAACGACGGTGCTGCGCTGCATCCTCAACCTTACCCCCTACGATGGCGAGATTATTGTGGCCGGGATGAATGCGGTCGCAGAAGGGAAAGCGGTACGGCAGCGCATTGGATTTGTACCCCAAGAGCTTACCTTCCACGACGATATGACGGTACAGGAGACAATGACCTTTTACGCCCTGTTGAAAAAACTGGGCTACGAATATAATTTCACCCCATTGCTGGCCCGGCTAGACTTAGCCGCCCATGCTCAAAAACCTGTGCATGACCTGTCCGGCGGGCTGAAGCAGCGTTTGGCTCTGGCTCTGGCTTTGCTCTCTGACCCGCCCATTCTCCTGTTGGATGAACCTACGTCCAGCCTGGATGTGGCCGCCCGTGAAGATTTCATGGGTTTGTTGCTGGAGTTGAAGGCGGCCGGTAAGACGATGATTTTTTCTTCACACCGACTGGAAGAAATGTTAACTCTGGCTGACCGAGTGTTGGTTATGGCCGACGGCCGCTTGCAAGTTGATTGCCCCCCCTCACAGCTGACGGAACGTTTAGGACGACCGATGACACTATACTTGCATATGTCTGGTAACGGACTGGTTCCGGCAATGCAGATTTTGAGCCAGCATGGTCTGACAGTCAACCAAAACGGCCGTGGCCTATGGGTACAAGTAGAACCGGATGCCAAAGGGGAACCACTGCGACTGTTATATGAAGCGGGTATTCCGGTGAATAATTTTGAACTTGATCAATAATTAGTATTCAGTCACTGAAAACTGCAAACTAAAAATGATAGATATAGACAACATTTTCATTCTGACACAAAAAGAGCTGCGCGATGCCCGACGTAACCGTTGGCTGTTGTTGTATGCGGCCGCCTTTGCGGTGTTATCTCTGGCATTGGCCTGGCTGGCATTAGCCGGGATGGGGAGTTATGGCTTGGCTGGATTCGGCCGTACCGGGGTCAGCCTCATCAACCTGATTCTGATGATTGTGCCCCTCATGGGTCTAACATTGGGTGCGCTTGCCCTGGCCGGGGAACGGGAAAAAGGGACGCTCATTTATCTTCTGGCGCAACCCATCAGCAAAGTAGAACTGCTGCTGGGTAAGTTCATCGGCTTGGGACTGGCTTTGTTAGCCGCCTTAGGGCTGGGGTTTGGCCTGACCGGTCTGCTCATTGCCTTTAATTCTGGGGGAACGGATGTACGAGCGTATCTTACCTTAGTAGGGCTAACTTTTTTATTAGCCATTGCCAGCTTGAGTCTGGGACTGCTTATTTCAGCAGCCGTGCAGCGTAGCGCGACGGCCGTAGGTATTGCCCTGTTTCTCTGGCTGTTACTGGTGTTTATTGGCGATTTGGGGGTGATGGGCACGGCCGTTGTCCTGCGGCTGAGTGTGCATGAATTATTTGCCCTGGCCCTGACCAATCCCTTGCAAATCTTCAAAATAGCGGCCATTTGGAACATCCAAAACAACCTGGAATTACTCGGCCCGGCCGGCGTGTACGCCATGCGTACCTTTGGCGATTGGCTGCTGTGGCTGCTCATTGGCCTGCTGCTGGCCTGGACGTTCATTCCCTTATTAATTACGCAACAACTCTTCAAAAGGAAGGGGATATTATGAATATTGCCTTTTATGGTTTCCGAAAAACACCTTATGCCTTACTCTTGCTAACGGCCATACTCCTGTTAGCAGCTTGTGGCAGCGGCCCAAACCTGGAAGATCCACCCAACATCCGTTACGGAGCAGATGTGTGCGACGAGTGCAGCATGATCATCAACGAATCCCGCTATGCCGCCTCCTATATCACTCCTGCCGGCGAAGTACGCCGCTTCGATGATCTGGGCGGTATGCTGGCCTACGAGTCTAAACATCATGAAGATGTTCATATTTACTGGGTGCATGATTTCAACACAGAAGAATGGATCATGGCTAAAGAGGCTGCCTTTGTGCTAGACGAAGATACAACCACCCCCATGGGTTGGGGTCTGCTAGCCTTTGCCGACAAAGCAGACGCCGAACATTTCATCTCTGAAAATGGGGGCACGTTGACGGTCTGGGCTGATCTACAAACGGCCGTAGCCACTGGCGAACTAGACCCCGGCACACTCAACGCCCACATCCACAAAAATGGCGAAATGAATCATAACGAGATGGATCATGATGAAACGGATCAAAATGAGATGGATCACAACGAAATAGACCATTCTAATACAGATGGATAAAACCTATTTTTTATCAACCGCAGATGTCAACGCTCAGATCGTTAGCATCTCTTATACAAATATTTTAAGAAATGAGGAACTATGAATAGAAAAAAGATTGCTTTATTGGCCTTATTTATTTTATTGGTTGGCTTACTCATCGGCTGTGGCGGCGGAAGTGAGAGCAGTAGCGACAGCGAAATCAAGCCGCGCGATGAAACGGCCGAAGTTGCAGAAGAGGTACACTCTGGCGACCCGGATGCAGGCGACAAACAGTTTCAACAACTTTGTGCAACATGCCACGGCCCAGACGCCAAAGGAGTACCTAACCTGGGTAAAGATTTAACCACCAGTGAGTTCTTAAAAACTAAAACGGATGATGAGTTCCTGGCATTTGTCATAGCTGGACGGCCGTCTGGCGACCCCGAAAATACGACCGGCATTGATATGCCTCCTAGAGGGGGAAACCCGGCCCTGACAGATGACCAAATCATGGACATCATCGCCTATGTCCGCACGTTACAAGAGTAGATTTTACTCTAACAAGCTGTCGAAAAATAGATACACGGATGACACAATTGGACAGATTCTCACGGGTTTTTCAAGCAATTATAAATTGTCTTTATCCGTACAAATCAATGTTATCCGTCTACTCCGTGTATCTATAAACATCGAGGATAGTTCTTAAATACTTATAGCAATAACGTGACAAGATGTCTACTTTAGAAAATGATCTGACTAACATGACAGTGGATGAAGTCTTGAAAAAATGGCCACAAACCGCAGCGGTGTTTCGCCATTATTCACCGGCTTGTCTAGGTTGTGCAATAGCCCCGTTTTGTGATGTAGCGGCCGTAGCCGATATTTACGGTCTACCCAAAGACAAATTCCTGAATGATTTGCAGGTAGCTATCCAGTCTAATGCTGCCTGGTAATCAGATTTATGACCAGGCTGTTTGTGGCCGTGGTTCCAATTTTCCATCCACATAAACATCCACTTTCTCATTGTAAAAACTGAGCAATCCTTTAATTTTGGGGATTTCAAGTATAGGGTTTGGATAACCCCATGCAATATCTTTGTGCGTACGGCCATTCACATCCACCGTCCAGTAAGCAGCATCTCCTTTATACGGACATTGGGTCACGGTGTCCGTCGGCGTCAGCAGATCCATCTTCACATCTTGGGGGGGAATATAGTAGCGAGTGGGTAAATTTGTCTCAAAGAGGAGATACGGCCGTGTCGTTTCTGCCACTGTCACCCCCTCAATCATTACTTTGATATGTCGTGAACTGGCCACCGTATCTACCCGATGATGGGGATCACGGGCATGGACATATACCTCTTCCGCCTCTTCAAACCAATGATCCATCTTGTGCCAGCGAAAAACGATGTACCCGTTCAGCCGCTTATTTTCCCCGGTTAAATGAGTGTAACTGTAGGCTGCATTGGGCGCCTCTTTGTCGCCCACTTGCACATGCCAGGTGTGTCGGCCGTCGTGGCTGCGTCCTGTTGGCTGCAAAAAATCAGCCCTTACATCTTCTGGGGGAAAGAAGTAGGCTGGATAACGGCCATGTTCCCATACAGCCAACACATTTTTGCTATCCGCCACAAATTCATTATTCAACTGCACCCGCACCCAGCGCGGGCTTGATTCCCATCTCATTTGTTTGTCGTTTTTGGGTTTCATATGTTTGTTTACCTCCACACTCCCTGACGGTTTTGGGAACGTAAATTCTTACTGAAATGTAAACGTTTGATAATGGAGTCTAACCAGTTGTCGCCTGATGGGATGGGATATGGCAAATACGGCCGTAAGCAAACAAGCTACCCAACAATTAGAAGAAGCCGGATTCACCGCCTACAACATGAAAGGGGGCATGAACGCCTGGGGCAAAGTCAGATTCCAGGTAAAAACGGGCAAAGTCAAATAATTGCCTGTTCCACCAACTTTAATATCCCCACCAGATTCAATAAAGTTTTGGGCACAAGCGAAGGCACAAAGAGATATTCTTGCTCTTTTGTTCCGTCATCGCTGCGCTCGGAACAGTGGGCATTGCCACCCGAAGGTCCCAAACCATCCAACGTCGGTATGTGTGCCCAGGTGTGGTTGCCATCGCTCAAACCGCCCCGTTCCTCCCGCACCGCAACATAGTCCAAATCCGACCCCGCGTCTTGCCAGATTTGCAGCAGCCGTTCTGTAGCCTCATTCCGGGGCCACGGCTGGGTACGCCGGGTGATCTCCACCTGTGCCCGGCATATGTAGTCCCCATTGGGGCTTTTGATATTTGTCTGGTCTGTCAGCGCCAATATGTTGTTGATACCTTGTTCATAAATAGCCATATCATATGCCCTCATTTCAACTGTAGAAACAGCAAAATGGGGTACTCTGTTCATGACCGTACCCCCACCCACAGTACCGACATTAAATGTCAGGTCTTGTTCATAGTCTGTCATATTGTGAATCTGGCATATGAATTCTGCTATTTGGGCAATGGCGTTCGCTCCCCGCTCGTGGGCTGTGCCCGCATGGGATGCTTTACCTTCCACTTCAATACGATACGTAGCCATCCCTTTACGGCCAGTGACCAATCGGAATGTTTTACGGCGAAAATGGCCGCTTTCAAATACCAGGCAAGCCAATGCTTCTTTGCCAAGTCGCTGTACACATAAACGGCCGAAATCATCCTCCCCCACCTCTTCGCAGGAATTCAACAAAATAATCCAGGTAACGGCTTCAAACATATTTGGCATAATCGTTTTGAGGGCATCCATCATCATGTAGATAACGGCCGTGCCCCCCTTAATATCCAGTGTCCCTGGCCCATAAATTCGGGAGCCTTCCGGCCGCCAATGAAAATCATTTCGCACCTCTTCATCCGGTGGAAAAACGGTATCCAGATGGGAAGCCAGACCGATGATGGGTAGAGGTTTATTGTCTGTTGTCTGACGGCCGTTTCGCGTTAATACCAAATGCTTACCATATGAAAAGTTTTCGGCCGTAACCAGTTCCGCTTCAAACCCTAACGGATTAAACATTGCCGCCGTTTCTTGACCCAACCTGTTTACCCCTTCCCAGTTGGCTGTAAAACTATTCACTTCCACCATTTGCCGTAGTAATTCCAGATACTCTGGTAACTGTTCTTGTAGATATGCACGTAAAGATTCAATTTTTTCATTACTAATCATAAATAATCCTCGTAAATATACAGTTATCTCTCGACTGGCGTACCCACGATGGCGGGTATCCAGATGTGTGGATTCCTACCTTCGCAGGAATGACCTGTATTGTTTCCTCAAGTTTAAATGCATGTATGGAGTTATAACACCACGTCAGAGGGTATACAAACGAGGCTAATCGGGACGGCCGTTAGTTGACAGATTGGTATGTCAACGCTATAGTCTTATCAAGAACCGAGTTCTGTATAAAGAACTTTTTTAATTTACACAGTCAGATAAGGAAAGGAAATGACCGCCAGAAGACTCATTATAGGCATGTCAGGCGCCAGCGGTGTTGTGTACGCCATTCGTTTGTTGGCGCTGTTGCAAGATGTGGAAAAAATCGAAACCCATCTGGTGATGAGCGCCGCCGCCAAACGCACAATCCTGCTGGAAACAGATTATTCTGTTAAAGATGTAGAAACTCTGGCTGACCGACAGTATAATTTCAAGGATATTGCCGCCTCCATCTCATCCGGTTCCTACAAAACTATAGGCATGGTTGTCATTCCTTGCGCCATGAAAACCTTGTCCGGTATTGCCAATTCCTACAGCGATAATTTGCTTACCCGCGCTGCCGATGTTGTCTTGAAAGACCGCCGCAAATTGGTTATTGTTGCTCGCGAAACCCCCTTACATTTAGGCCATCTTCGGCTTATGGCCCAAGTTACCGAAATGGGCGCCATCATCATGCCCCCTATGCCAGCCTTCTACCATCGGCCAAAAACATTGGATGACATCATTAACCAAACGGTTAATCGTGTTTGCGATCTTTTTGAGATTGATTTAGGTCAAGATTTATTTGAGCGCTGGTCAGGGGCATCTTGACCTTCAGCAGTACGGAGTAAACTATGCCCACTATGGTTTCGGCCGTTGAGCGAGCGATTCAAATTTTGAAAGCATTCGAGACGAATGATGAGTATAGTTTTACTGAGCTTCACACACTTTTAAGTTTGAACAAGAGCACTGCCCACGACATTCTACGCACTTTAAGTGAACATCGCTTCTTGTTGCGCAACGAGAAAACGCGCCGTTACCGTTTAGGCCCTGCTTTGATCCGATTAGGACATCTAGCTCATGAGCAAATAGACGTGCGCCAAATTGCTCGCCCCTACATGGAATCGCTCATGCAGCAGACGGAAAAGTCGGTGTTGTTGGGCACATTTTATCAAAATCAGATCACAATTGTAGACAAAGTTGATCCCGTGGGTACGCTGCACGTCTCTACTGCCATTGGTCAGCAGATTCCAGTTACGGCCGGTTCCTTTGGTAAGGTTTTTTTCGCCTGGAAAAGCGAAGAAGAGGTTGAACGCCTGCTTACAAAAGCCGGGCTGAGGTGGTTTACTCCAACTTCTATTATCGATCCCGCCGTCTACAAAGACGAGCTTGCCAAAGTGCGTCAGCAAGGGTATGCCATTGATGATCAGGAAGAGTATTTGTTAGGCGTTAAAGCTATTACAGTACCGCTCAAGAATTATAAGGAGGTGGTCGCGGCAATGACGATTGTTGGTTTCACTTCGCGCAGTGTAGGGGAACCAAGTGAGGAGACGATTATGGCCGTTATCCAGGCTGCAACCGAAATATCAAAACAATTAGGCAATAACAAATAAAGGAGAGTTTTATGTCATTTAAAGATATGCGAGGATTTATTGAAGAGTGCGAACAAGCAGGACAGCTTAAGCGCATTACCGGCGAAGTAGATTGGAATTTAGAACTGTCTACCATTGCCAAACTCAACGAAGAGAAAAAAGGGCCAGCCTTACTGTTTGAAAATGTAAAAGATTATAACTCCCCTGTCATTACTAGCGTCTGTACAACAACCGAACGATTAGCGATGATCATGGGGCAGCCACTAGACTCCACCCTGGTTGATCTCATGCGCGTTTGGGTAGAAAAAGCAGAAACAAAAGTACCGCCCAAATATGTTGATCCAGGGAGCGCCCCCTGTAAAGAAAACATCATGATGGGCGACGATGTTGATCTTCTTAAATTTCCTGTGCCAAAATTTTACCCATTGGACGGCGGACGGTATTTTGGCACGGCCGGATATGTCATTACCAAAGACCCCGATTCAGGCTGGGTCAACATTGGCACCTATCGCCTACAACTACACGATAAAAATCACCTAGGGACACAGTTCATCAAAGGCAAACATTCCGACATTATGCTCAAAAAGTATCAGGCAATGGGCAAACCGATGCCGGTTGCCGTTGTCGTTGGCTGTGACCCCATTATGTTCTTGATGGGCGCTGCTCGCGTCTCTGCCTTCGATTCAGAATATGATTTGGCCGGATCAATTCGTGGCGAAGCGATTGAAATTGTAGAAACAGAGACGAATGGCCTACCTGTACCAGCAACGGCCGAAATCATTGTCGAAGGCGAAGTAGATGCAGACGCTTTTATGGATGAAGGTCCCTTTGGCGAATATACAGGTTACTATTCTGGCGTAGGCTCCGACCCCCGCAATTTCATTAAAGTGAATTGCATCACTCACCGTAACAATCCTGTCTTCTGGGGCACGACAGTCGGTCGCGCCGTCACCGACACCCATATGACAATGGCTCTAACTTATGGCTCGACTCTTTGGCAACAGCTTGTGGCCATGAAAATCCCCGGCATTCAAGCCGTGTACTGTCCCCCAGAAGGCTCTGGTCGCTTCCTGGCTATCATTTCCGTTAAACAGATGTATCCCGGCCATGCTAATCAGGTATTAACGGCCTCTATCTCCACAGAGATGGGAGCGTATGGCTTAAAAACAGTCATCGTTGTAGATGAAGACATTGACCCCTGGGATATATCACGGGTGATGTATGCGCTCAGTTTCCGTGCCCAACCAAACCGGGCACAGATCATTGAGCGCGGCCGTTCCACCCCGCTCGATCCCTCCTTGCCCATTAACGCCCGCTGGATTACCGGCCGGCTTCTCATTGATGCCACAATCCCCTACGATTGGGACGAAAAACCAATTCCGATTGAATTAGACCCAGATGTTGTCGCCAAAGTGAAGGCGCGTTGGTCTGATTTGGGATTATAACTAGTGGCTAGTTGCTGGTTGCGAGTGGCTAGTTGACTAACCACCAGCGACCAGCAACTAACAACCAACAACTATGAACTCTTTCGACGGCATCATTTTCGATATTGACGGCACGGTAGCGCGAGGAAAGCAGGTGTTACCAGGCGTGTTGGATACACTGGCTGAACTGCGGCGACGCCACATTCGGTACGCTTTTTTTACTAATGATAATTCCAACACAATTAGCAGTTGGGTCAAAAAACTGACCGGCATGGGAATTAATGCCCGACCAGAGGAAGTGATGACTTCGGCGCTGATTGCGGCTCAAGCTGCGGCCCAATTATATGCTGGCAAAAAAATCCTGGCAGTGGGCAATGTGGGTCTTATTGAAGCATTACAAGCCAAGAACCTGACATTGCTTAATTATGACAAAGCAGATCAAGCGGAAGTTGTGGTTATGGGCAAAGATTCCCAATTTGACCAGGAACGGTTGAAGATTGTTTGCCAGGCCATTTGGAATGGGGCTGAGTTTATGGCCACCAATTACGATCCCAAAGTACCCACAGCCAATGGCTTTGTGCCCGCCACAGGGCCAATGGTTAAGGCGGTCGCTTATGCAACCGGCCAGGAACCACTCGTTACGGGCAAACCTTCCCCCTGGTCGGGCAAAATGGCAATTGATATCCTGAGCGTCGCCCCCAATCGAGCCGCATTTGTTGGCGATCAACTGGCAACCGACATAAAAACGGGCAACGAAGCCGGTCTGACGACAATCCTTGTGCTGACGGGAACTGCAACCCAGGCTGATGCTGAGGCGGCTCCTGAAGATATGAAGCCGGATGTGATTTTGCCGGATGTGAATGAGTTGATCTTATGGATGGATAGCGAACTGTGAACAGTATTTAGTAATCAGTTTTCAGTGTTCAGTAATTGATCTTGTTTTTAGAAGCATAGGCAAGGAGAGGCATAATATGAACCTGTATACCCTCCCGTTTGAACAGTGTGACAAGGAGAGCCACGGCCGCGTAGGCGGTAAATGTGCCAGCCTGGGCAGTATGATTCAAGCCAATGCGCCCGTGCCTCCTGGTTTTGCTGTAACCACAGATGCCTACCAGGAAATGCTGGTCACTGACGACCTGGGTCAACAAATCCACGCCCTTTTAGAAGAAATTGAGGTTGAAGATGTAACGGCCGTATCCAACACCAGTCAAATTATCCGCACCCTCATCGAACAAACACCCATGCCCACCGGCATCGAACAAGCTATTCGCACCGCTTACGACAACCTCTGTCACAAATGCACACCGACCCCGAATCCCCAACCGTTATCGAGCCAGACCAAACTGTCCGAAATCCAACCTCTCCCCGTAGCCGTTCGCTCTAGCGCCACGGCCGAAGATTTGCCAGGAGCCAGCTTTGCTGGACAGCAAGACACCTATTTGTGGATTGTGGGTATCGAGGCGGTTTTATCCCATGTACGAAAATGTTGGGCCAGTCTATACACTGCTCGCGCTATTGTTTATCGTATTGAGAAAGGATTTCCTCACGAAAAAGTGTTTATGAGCGTGGGTGTTCAGAAAATGGTCAATGCTAAAACGGCCGGAGTCATGTTTACCCTCAATCCCATCAATGGCGACCGCTCGAAAGTAGTGATTGATGCCAGTTGGGGACTAGGCGAAGCAGTGGTAGGCGGAGAAGTGACCCCCGATAATTATATGGTTGACAAGATAGCGTTGGAAATTATCAAGCGCACTATTTCACCAAAAATGATTGAGTATCGGGCTAATCCACAAGAAAAGCGGGTAGATCGCGTAGATGTGGAGCCAGACCGCCAGACGGCTCAATGTTTGACTGATAAAGAAATTATTGCTCTGACCAAATATGCCAAAATTGCTGAAAAGCATTACGGCCGTCCCCAAGACCTGGAATGGGCGATTGATGCCGACCTTGCCCCGCCTCACAACATCGTCCTCCTGCAAAGTCGCCCGGAAACTGTCTGGAGCGACCGTAAACGCAAATCCATCACCACCGGCAAAAAGTCAACCATGGACTACATTGTTGCCAATTTGATGGCTGGGGTGAAGGTGAAGAAGTGATCAGTATTCAGTGGTCGGCAGTCGTTGGCCAGCAGTCGGAATAAAAGGGAAAAATATGTCCCAAACAAATCTTTTTGCCAGCCCATTTGATATTGAAATGCCCTCTGGCGCTGAGGGATGGGAAACGCTTTATCCATACTATCTACTCTTTAGTGATGCCCGGCGCAGTTTTGAAGATGGCAAGCTGTGGTTTCATGATGCCGGTCATTGGCCGGAAGCGCTTTATCCTTTTGACACCATTTTTTATGAGTTTGCCATGCTGTGCATGTCACAATACAACAGCCGCGTCTTTTTACTGCCTCTTTCGATGGGGTTTGACTTTCGCGTGTTAAATGGGTATGCATATGTCAGCCCTAACCCAGTGACAGACCCTCAAATAGCCGCCGAACGTGCCGTTCATTTTCGGGAACGAGCCGGTTATTACTACGATAATTGGGAGCGACTGTATGGAAGCTGGCAGCAAAAAATTGAGGCGGTCATTGACGAGATGGAGGGCTTGACTTTCCCCGATTCACTGCCGGAGATGGTTGACCTGACCAATGTCATTGCCGGAAAGGATCAGACAATAGGATACGAAATTCTCAAGCGGTATCATCGGCTGGTTCAACTGGGCCTGCGCGCCTGGCAGCTTCACTTTGAAATGCTGAATTTGGGGTATGCCGCTTATTACACCTTCTTTCAATTTTGCACGGCCGCTTTCCCCGATATTTCTGAACAAACCATTGCCCGCATGTTGACTGGCGTGGAGGTGACACTTTTCCAACCAGATCAAGAAGTAAAACGGCTGGCGCATCTAGCAGTTGCACTGGGATTAGGCGACATTTGTACGCGCGGCAACACAATTGAAGAGACATTAGCAGCTATAGATGAACATGAAAATGGTTGGCTGTGGCTGGAAGCTTTGGAACGGGCCAAAGATCCCTGGTTCCATTTTTCTACCGGCAGTGGTCTTTCTCATCGTGATGCAGTTTGGATTGAGGATATTTCTATTCCGTTGGGTTTTATTTGTGATTACGCGGCTAAAATTCGGAATGGAGAAGAGATTGAACGCCCTCTGGCCGACCTCCAGGCCGAAAGCGAAAGATTGGTGGCTGAGTATGCGGCCTTATTGGAAGATGACGACCAGCAAGCTTTCCGGCAGCAGTTGGAACTGGCGCGCCGGGTTTTCCCCTATGTGGAAAATCACAATTTTTTCATTGAACATTGGCATCACTCTGTTTTTTGGCGAAAAATGCGCGAGTTGGGCCAATTGATGGCCAATGCTGATTTCTTGTCTGAGGCTGGCGATATTTTTTGTCTGCGCCGGGATGAGATTCCGACGGCTTTGTTTGATTTGATGTCGGCCTGGGCGATTGGCAATGAAGGACGCGGCATTAGCTATTGGCCTGAGAAAATAGTTGAGCGAAAGAAGATTCTAAACGTGCTGAAAAAATGGCAGCCACCCCGTTTGCTGGGACGGCCGCCAGAAACAATTACCGATCCATTTTCCATCATGCTGTGGGGTATTACCACTGAGCAGCTGCAACAGTTGCTTGTACCCTGGGATGAGAAGCAGAATGTTTTGTGTGGTTTTGCCGGTTCGCCGGGAACGGCCGAAGGTCTGGCCCGGGTGGTGATGAGCGCGTCTGAGCTAACGACCGTTCAACCCGACGAAATTCTGATCTGCCCTATTACAGCCCCCAGTTGGAGTCCTGTTTTCAATAAGATTGGCGCCGTTGTCACCGACGTCGGTGGCATGATGTCCCACGCTGCCATCATTTGCCGCGAATACAATTTACCGGCCGTCGTGGGTACGGCCGAAGCAACGCTGCGTATTGAAACAGGGCAGCGTGTTCGGGTGGATGGCAACACGGGGCAGGTGACAGTGATCAGTGAACAGTAGCCCTTCAACTGAAAATTGAAAAGGAGGTGTCATTGGAAAATCGTTTGTCGTTAGTTAGGAAGACAACTACGAATGAAAACTGCGGGCTGTCATTGTAGCCCGATTTTTCAAATCGGGGGCGATTTTGAAAATCGCCCACCACTTACGAAGGAGAAAAACATGAGTGAAAAGCGCTTCCCCAGTCCGTTTGATGTTCCTACCCCTGAAGGTTGTGAGGGGTGGGAAAAACTGTACCCGTATTATTATTTATTCAGCGAAGACCGACGTGAACTTGAAGAATCAAAATTTTGGTTCTTCGACAGTATGCACCATCCAGAGGTACTTTATCCGTTTGACACCATCACTTCCGAAAGTTGGTGGGTGGCTCTGGGCGAGATGAACTCGCGGGTCTACATCGTGCCACCCGCTTTGGGCATTGATCATCGTGTTTTGAACGGCCGTCTCTACATCAGCGCCAACGCCATCATGGATGAAGAAGTCGTCGGCGCCCGCGTGGCTCACTTTATGGAACGGGCCGGTTATTATTACCAGAATTGGAATGACCTGTACGCCAAATGGAAAGATAAGGCCACAGAAACAGTTGATGAATTAAAAGCAATAAAAGTCACATCCCTGCCGGAAATGGAGAGCCTGGAAAGTGTTCATGCCGGACGAGGAATTACCTCAGCCTACGATTTGCTGACAGCCTACAATCGAGCCATCGAAAATATGCACAAAATTTGGCATTTGCATTTTGAGTTTCTCAATTTAGGTTATGCAGCTTATCTAACCTATTTTGGCTTTTGCAAACAACTCTTCCCTGACATTGCCGACCAAACTGTGGCTCAGATGGTAGCCGGTATTGACGTACTGCTCTACCAACCAGACAAAGAGTTGAAAAAATTAGCTAAAAAAGCTGTCGAATTAGGCGTAAGCGACACATTCAAAAACGGGAGCAGCCCAGCCGAAGTTATGGCCGCTTTGGAAGGGAGCGACAATGGGCAACGCTGGATTGCGGAACTAGAAAAAGCCAAAGACCCCTGGTTCTACTTTTCTACCGGCTCCGGTTTTTACCATCATCACAAAACCTGGATCAACGATATGACCTTCCCCTTCATGTCTATTGGCGATTATATTGCCAAAATTGAAGCCGGAGAAAGCATTGAACGGCCGTTGGAAGAAGTTCAGGCTGAACGAGATCGCCTCTCTTATGAATATGCCGCCCTTCTGGAGGGAGAAGATTTGGAAAACTTCCAGAACCAGCTTGGATTGGCGCGTACCGTTTTCCCCTACATCGAAGACCATAACTTCTATGTGGAACATTGGCATCATGCCGTCTTCTGGAACAAAATGCGTGAGTTCGGCCAGGTTTTTGTGGATAACGGCTTTTTTGAAGAGGTGGATGATATGTTCTATCTCCATCGGGACGAAGTGCGGCAAGCTCTATATGACATGATCGCTTCTTGGGCGGTTGGTACGCCGGCTCGCGGCCCCGTATATTGGCCCCGGGAAGTTGCCCGACGCAAGGAATTGTTTGCCAAATTATCCCAATGGTCGCCTCTACCCGCTCTGGGTGAACCGCCGGAAGTGGTTACAGAGCCATTTACCATTATGTTGTGGGGCGTCACCACCGACAGCATCCAAAACTGGCTTGGCCTTGAGGATGAAGATGGAGATGGCCCGGATCTGAAGGGTTTTGCCGGATCGCCTGGCGTGGTAGAAGGGCCTGCCCGCGTCATTCTGAGCGCCGATCAGCTGGCCGAAGTGCAAGAAGGCGAGGTTTTGATTTGCCCCATCACCAATCCCAGTTGGGGAACGATTTTCACTAAGATTAGCGCGGCCGTTACCGATATTGGCGGTATGATGTCTCACGCCGCCATTGTGTGCCGTGAATATGGCGTTCCGGCCGTTGTTGGCACTGGTTTTAGCACCAAAAAAGTGCAAACCGGCCAGCATGTGCGTGTGGATGGCACAGCCGGCACGGTGACAATTTTGGATTAGTCTAAATTTAGATATTAGCAAGTGGCTAGTGGTTTGTAATATCTATACCTCCAGCCACTTGCGGCTTGGAGGAAGTATGAAAACAAGAGCAGCCGTCTTCTACGAGCCGAATAAACCGTTACTCATTGAAGAGTTGGAGATTGACGAACCCAAAACGGGCGAGTTACGGGTCAAAATGAAAGCTGTGGGCCTCTGCCGCTCCGACCACAATGTGATGGTCGGCACACGTCCGGTAGGGATGACCCCGATGGTGTTAGGACACGAGGGGGCCGGGGTGGTTGACGCGGTGGGGCCAGGCGTAACCCACATCGAGCCAGGCGACCACATTGTGTTGATGTTTATCCCCACATGCGGTCGCTGTCACAATTGTGTTTCTGGGCGGACACACTCCTGTGTGCTAAGCGTCAACATTGCCACAGGTCCCCAATTGGATGGTTCCTTTCGGCTGCATAACCGCAAGGGGCAGAATGTGGGACAATTTTGTTTGGTGGGGGCATTCAGCGAGTATGCCATCGTCAATCAAGATTCAGTATGCGTGATCGGCCGAGATTACCCGTTCAATTCGGCCTGTTTGGTAGGCTGCGGTGTAACCGGCGGCTTCAACGCGGCCGTCAGTCGTGCCAGAATAACGCCAGGCAGCAGCGTGCTAATTATTGGCAGCGGTGGAATCGGCATGAATGTCGTCCAAGGAGCCAAAGTTGCTGGAGCTAGCATCATTGTTGCTGTTGATGTGGTTGACCAGAAACTGGAGTGGGCCAAGTCATTCGGCGCAACTCACACTATCAACGCCCAGAAAGCCGATGTAGTTAAAACTGTGATGCACATCACCGACGGTACGGGTGTGAATTTTGCCTTTGAAGCGATCTCTCATCCAGACACCATCGCCCAAGCTTATGAAGCCACAGCTAGAATGGGAACTGTCGTTGTAATTGGACTCACCCCATCCAAGTTTGACAGCCTACCCATCAGCCCCTTGAGTTTAGTACTGACCCAAAAAACGCTGATGGGCACGCTCTACGGCAGCAGTAACGCCCTTGTAGAAATACCCAAATTGCTGCGCATGTACAAACAAGATCAACTCAAGCTCGATGAACTGGTTACTACCACTTACACCCTCGACCAGATCAATCAAGGCTACGAAGATATGGTAGCCGGCAAGAATATTCGCGGTGTAATCGTGTTTGATTAGCAGGGGGTGCAGAGTTCGGGATGCAGACAAACTATCGTGGTAGATGGTAGATAAGTTATGGATACATATTGCCGGTATTGCAGTACAAAGCTACAGTTTCAACTTGTTGAAGGCCATAATCGAGCCGTCTGCCCCGCTTGTGGTTTCGTTGCCTTCCGAAACCCGGTAGCAGTGGCGCTCATGATAGCACAGCGTGAGGGTAAAATCTTGCTAGTACAGCGGGGAGTTGAGCCGTTAAAAGGGTTTTGGTCTCCACCTGGCGGACACATTGAATGGGATGAGAGTGTTGAAGAAGCGGCCGTGCGGGAGACATTTGAAGAGACGGGCATTCAAGTACGCAGCGCCGGGTTGTGGGACGTTTTTTCGCAAGCACATGTCGGAAAAATCGCTATTGTCTACAGTGGTGAAATCATTGGCGGCAAATTGCAGGCAGGTGATGATGCAGTTGATGTTGGTTTTTTTGATTTGAAACGGCCGTTGCCCCAGCCATCATCCCACCAGGGAACATTGTTAGATGTGTGGTATCTATCAATTCTGGAAACAATATGGCTTAGAGATAGATAGTATTGCCATTAGACCAAACGCTCATCCGTTTTAGCGCCAGAGTCAGTTGCAGGTCGTCGTTCTCGTTAATCCATTGCCAGAATTCTTCTTTTGATAATGCCATCCATTTCCTCAACGATGTCCCTAAAAATATAGATTGAAATGTTGTATATCTCTGTCTTCAAGTTCTTGCGGCCGTACTGACAAAACATATTTCCGGCCGTCATCCAACGCCTCAAGAATGGGGTGATGATGCAAACCCTTAATAACCTCTCCGCGCAATCGGAAATGGGAAGAGGAGTACCAGTCAACTAACCCAATATAACACCCTTCGCTTTGTTGAAAAAGCTGCAACGCCATTTCCTCAAACAAAAGTCCAATTTCAGGCCGGTTAGCCTCATGAGGTCTGCGCTTTTATGGCTGGGGTATAACCGTTGGTGTGTTGGTAGGTAAACCAATAGATGTGGCTGTGGGACGCGGGGTGCGCGTAGCGGCCGGATCAGCGGTGGCTGTAGTCGTAGCTGTAGCCGCTGTGGCGGGGGGGGGTGATTGGGTCGCCTCTAGTGTCGCTGTGAGAGTTGGCGTTGGCGCCGGGCCGGCCACATCCAGCAGCAAGTTGCGCAGCCCTTCTAAAAAGGTGTTGAAATCTGCGGCCGATTCGGCAACAGATTCCAGCCGTTCATCCAAATTGTCGGCGCGGGTTTGCAAAGCATCGGCCGCCGTTTGCAACCCTTCCATTTCAGCCTGGGCAGTAGCGGCCGCATCCGAAAGATCATCCTGGTCAGACGATAGTGATTCCACTTCGCTGCTCAAAGCGCTTAAATCACTTTGTAGTTGGGCTTGATCAGTCTGCAAAATTTGCAGTTCGGTTTGCAGTTGAAATTGTAGATCATTGGCCTGGACGCTGCTGGCAAATTGTAAGGTTTCATTAAAACCGTACAGGATGGAGAGTGTGAGAGCTGTCCCCAAGATAGCCCCAAAAACGGCGGCAATAATGCTACCCATCATGCTGCCAGATTTTTTTTCAGGCGGCGGTGGGACAACGGCCACTGCTGGCTGCGCCTCGGTTTGGAGAATGGTTTCTATTTCCTCTGGTTCGGCAAGCGAGAGGGGTTCTAGTTCTGGCTCGGTGTTTGTTTCCGGCACTGTCGTAATCACAATGTCCACTTCTTCTACATCTTCAGCAGTGGGTTCGGCCGGCTCCATCGCCCCCGGTTCAGTATCGTCTTCAGCCAGGTCGGCCGCGCTGTTCTCGTCTGGCTCCTCCGTCTCGGCAGTTTCTACTTCGGGTTCGAGAGGGTCTGGTTCGGGTGCGGCCGAATTCACATCTGCTTCACCGGTTTCCGATTCTTCAAGTGGTTCTGTAACGGCCGTCACCGACACCGCCTCACCCATATGTTCTACCATACGCTCAGAAATGCCCAGCACGGCCGCCAACCCCAGCACATCCCCGAATGCCCCCTTTTCTTCTCGATAGGCCACAATTCGCGCCGCCAGCTTTTCGCTGATACCTGGTAAGTCTGTCAATGCTGCTTCATCGGCCGTGTTAATATTAATTGGTTGTGTATTCATAATTTACCTTTTGGGGAAGTGTGCAAGTTGCTGTTCTATTTTTCTAGTGGCGTTACTTTGAAATTGTCAAATTGGATGTGGACGCCACCCTGGCCCAAGCTGCCGACTATCAGGCCAATATCGCCGTGTTCAAAGCTGTTGTCCGTGACCCGGCCTACTTCCTGGTCATTCACATAGAAGATAAGATTACCGGCTTCGGCACGCACGGCCAGTTTATTGGTGACATCGCTGCCTTGTTTTACGGCCGATGATTCAAACCACCAATCCCCCACAATCGGTTCTGCTTCTACGTCGCCGCCACTTTCGTAACGGCCGATCCACACAAACCCATCGCCGCTAATTTGAAACGAATAAAAATCATCCGTCTCATTATTCACCCGCAGCAGCATTCCATACAAATTATTATCCGGACCGCCCACCTGAGTTGCTTCTACTTCGTACCAACCATCTGTAAAATCCAATCCGGCCGTTGTCCAGGAGGTCAGGTCATCCGCCTTAATTTCAAAATCGTACACCCCCTCAAGCACTTCGCCCCGTACCTCAGAATCGTTGTCCGTACTCCATTCGCCGACCGCATCAAACGTTTCATGATACGGCTCATCGCCGCCACATGCAGCCAGAGTAAAAAGCAAAATAATAAAGAGAAACCACGTCCGTTTCACAAACCTGTTCTGAGATTGTCGAAGGATTCGCAATTCATTATTCTCCACTTCCACTCATGGCTTCAACCACCAATTCAGCAATATCTTTCACCTGCATCGGTTCCCCTTTTTCTCGGCTGGCGTCTTTCATCATGGTGGCACAGAAGGGACAGCCCACCGCCAGCGTTCCTGCGCCGGTAGATTGAGCTTCGGCAAAACGGGTAACGCTCACGGCCGTTTCCCCATGCTCCTCTTCCTTCCAATATTGCGCCCCGCCGGCCCCACAGCAAAATGAATCTTTCCCACTCCGATCCATTTCCATTAAGGTGGCGCCGGCCTGCGCCAACGCTTCACGCGGTTCTGTAATGACGCCATTGTGACGACCCAGGTAACAGGGATCGTGATAGGTGACGCTTTCTAGTTGACGGCCGTTCAAACGCAGCTTACCCTTCCCTACCAAATCGGCAATCAATTGCGTATGGTGGAAAACATCATAATGGCCGTCCAACTCTCCATACTCCTTACCAATCGTTGTAAAACAGTGCGGACAACTGGTGACAATGCGCTTCTTATCCGCCCCAGCCTCATTCAACGTTTCAATATTGCCCAACGCCATTTCATAATACAGATATTCGTTTCCTGCCCGGCGTGCTGAATCCCCCGTACACGTTTCCGCATCTCCCAACACGGCAAAACTGATTCCAGCCTGATGCAAAACAGTGGCCACGGCGCGGGTCACTGCCTGAGCATCCGGGTTAAAGGCGCCAGCACAGCCTACCCACAATAAATATTCATAATTGGGATTCTCATCCACCAGAGGCACGCCAAAAGGCAGCGATTCTGCCCAGTCCATGCGGCCGTCTGTAGATTGCCACGGATTGCCCATCCGTTCCATACCAATAAACGCCCCTTTCAACTCCTGAGGGAAAGCGCTTTCCATCAATACCTTATCCCGGCGAATGTCCATAATATCCAGCATGGGCGTGTTCCCTACCGGGCACACTTCCAGACAATGACCGCAGGCGGTACAGGCCCACACGGCCGATTCACTGATAACTGTATCAAACAAGAAAATCGGTTCGCTTGTGCCGCCGGCCAATCCGGCCATATCATGTTTCATGACATATCGCTTGTTGATTTCAACGGCCGCCGGAGAAAGCTCCTTGCCCGTATTGTAAGCGGGGCACACTTCCTGGCAGCGATTACACATGATGCAGGCAAAGCTGTCTAAAACCTGCTTCTGGCTCAGGTCAAACAGCGTGGCTGCTCCAAACTGCTCAATTGATTCATCTTCAAAATCCAGCGTTTTCATCTGCCCCAAGTAGGAGCGCTCCGGCTGGATCATAAAATTGACCGGCCCCATAAAAAGATGGGCATGTTTGGTGTACGGAAAGTAAGGCAAAAACATCACAATCAGGCCAATGGCAATCCACCAACTAATATGCCACAGCGTTGATAATCCCGGTTCACTGACATTAACCAGCAATGTTTGGGCAATAAGGGTTGCTGTTGGCTGCCACACATCGTTGCCCCCTTCCATAGCCACCAAAGCGGCCGAAGCCAACTGCCGGAAACCAATATGTAGCAAAATAAACAAAATCACAATCAGCGAATCCCGCATAATGTTTCCGGCGCGGGCATCGGGGTGCAGCAGGACATTTTCGCGGGTTGTCAATGCTTTGTCGGCAAATGCAAACCGGCGCAGCAAAAAGTAGATAATGCCGATGAGGACGAGCGTGCCAAAAACATCGGCCGTTAGTCGGTACAAATTGCCGATGATATTGTCTGGCAAAAACATAAAACCGGTTATCAACCCTTCAGCTACTTCAATGCCATTCACCAACAGGTAAAAAATAAAACCCCAGGCAACCATATAATGAAAAATGGAGGTGCGTTTGCGGTGGCGAATGATTTTGCCCTGTGAAAATAGAGCAACTGCTCCTTCTCGCAATCGTTGGATAGCTTTATCTGTGCCCAATTCACCCTGACCGCGCATGATAATACGAATCATATAACCAAAAGTATTAATCGTGGCAACGGTACAGATAACAATCAGGAAGGCAAACAAAATTTTTTCAAATGAGGATAACATGGTGGGCTTCTCCTGTAATTCGGTTTTCACAGTTCAGTGTACAGTTTTCAGTGTTCAGTTAAAGGAGTAACTGAAAACTGATGAGTGAAAACTGTACCCTGACATGCGGCTACAGAATAGTATCATAGGCAAAGTTGCCTGCAAAACAAATTCTCCTCTTTGGCGCAATATTGTAACGTAGTTTGTGACGCAGTGCATCATTCAAGAAGTGTCAGGCACGGGGTTTAATGCCTAACATGACAGCAATTCCAATTATGCCGCCTTCGCCGATGAATGAATTCATCGTCTGGTATACAAAACGTGATCAAGTACGTTGAGGCGGCCGTTCTCAGTGCGCTGCTCACCTTCTGTGCGCTGCTCACCTTCTGTGCGCTGCTCACCTTCTGTGCGCTGCTCACCTTCTGTGCGCTTTAGCGTACTTTATGTACCAGACACCGATTTCAATCGGTGGCGTTGGTGGCGTTGGCGGTGCAAATATCCCTGTATATGCTGGAAAATAAGATGCGGTTGCCCTGCCCCGCGCCTAGCACTGCCCCAATCGTAAATTCAGCTATAATCCCCCGCTATGCGTGAAAGAAAGAAGATAATCTGGCGGCTCATTGTTGGGGTAGCCATGATAGGGCTTGTTGTGTCCCTGCTGCCGGCCGCAACCTCTTTGTATGATTTGACGGGTGAAGAGAAGGCAGCGGGTCAGGTAAGAGGCATCCTGCATTGGTTGAACACGGCCGTGCGCCCCCAACCCTCTCTCGCGCCCCAGGCCAATATCCAACATACCGATGTTTCCCCCTACGGCGTCAACACTTTTCTGCAATGGGAAGTAGAACCAAAAAAACGAGAACGCAGTTTAGCCCTGGCTAAAGAAGCCGATTTTGCTTTTATCCGGCAAGAATTTACCTGGGAAGACATAGAGTTTCATGGCAAGGGAGATTTTATAGACCGGCGCAACAATCCCGATGGCGTAGACGCCTGGGCCAAATATGACAATATCGTGCAACTGGCCGAGAATTATGACATAGAAATATTGGCCCGACTAAGCAACCCACCCACCTGGACGCGAGCGCTGCCAGAAGAAGAAACTGGTTCCCTGGCCCCACCTGACAATTACCAGGATTTTGCCGATTTTGCCACGGCCGTAGCCACTCGTTACAAAGACCGCATCACCTATTACCAAATCTGGAACGAACCCAATGGCAATGAAGAATGGGGCCGCCACCAACCCGTCAACCCGGAACAGTACACCCAGTTTTTATGTCTGGCTTATGAGGCCATCAAAACGGCCGATCCCAATGCTGTTGTCCTGGCCGGCGCGTTAACCCCCACCGTCGAACTCAGTCCGGCCAATGTGAACGACCTCGTTTTTTTGCAGCGCATGTATTTGGCTGGCGCGGCCGACTGCTTTGATGTCATGTCTACGCAGGGGTACGGTTTATGGTCTGGCGCGGCCGACCAGCGGCTGCGACCCAATGTCATCAATTTTCCCCACCACCTATTTGTACGCGATTTAATGGTGCGGTACAGCGATGCTCACAAACCGATCTGGATCAGCGAGATGGGCTGGAACGTCGTTCCCGAAGAAATCTACCCCCATTTTGGCCGGGTAACAGAGGAACAGCAAGCTCGGTACGCAGTGGAAGCATATGAACGCACCCAAGCCGATTGGCCCTGGGTGGGAGTGAATACATATTGGTTTTTAAAACGGCCGTCGGACTCCGAACAAGACCAACCGATGTATTACTTCCGCCTGCTAGAACCTGATTTCACCCCCCTGCCAGTATATGATGCTTTAGTTGATCATGCCCAAAACCTGGCCGGAATCACACCAACGCCAGGATGGGTTTATATATGGATGGGGTTACGGCCGACTCTATTTGCCCTTAGCGCGGCAATTTTGTTTTTTGCACTTTTGCACTGGTTGGCTCCGCAGGATGAGATTGGGAGATTGGGCGATTGAGAGATTGGACGAAAGGGAAATATGGCCGTTTAATTATTGTTCTTATATTGTTGTTGGCCTTTGGGCTGCGGTTTTATTTACTGGATGCTCAATCCTTCTGGAATGACGAGGGCAACAGCGCCCGCTTAAGCGAACGGCCGATCTCCCTCATTATTGAAGGCACAGCCAGCGACATCCATCCGCCACTGTACTACCTCCTTCTACACGGCTGGCAACAATTAGCCGGAGTCACAGAATTCAGCCTACGTTCTTTTTCCGCCTTCACCGGCATTCTAACCGTAGCCATTGTAGCGGCCATCGGTAAACAGTTATCGGTTATCGGTCATCGGTCATCGGTCGTCCGTCGTCCGTCGCCTTTGGCAATAACGGCCGCACTGCTCACGGCCGTCAACCCTGCCCTCATCTATTACAGCCAGGAAACACGGATGTATGCTTTGTTGGGGCTGCTGGCGGTTGGGTCTACTTGGTGTTTGTTGAATTGGGTGACGGCCGCTCGTGGTTCGTATTCCGTAGGCCGTTATCCGTTTTCCGTTAGTCGTGTTTCAATTTGGGAGTGGGCAATGGCGTATGTCTTTTGTGCGGCGGCCGGTTTATACACCCATTACTTTTTCCCGGCCGTCCTCGTCGCCCACACCCTGATCATTTTTCAATTGACAATTGTCAATTATCAATTGTCAATTGATCGATTCCGGCTTTTCCTCTCCTGGGCGGGGATGATGCTGGCAACTTTTCTTCTTTATGCTCCCTGGCTGCCTACCTTTGTGCAGCAGTTTGGGGCGGATGATTTGAGTGGCCGTACCCCATTCTTGTCATTTCTATTTACTGCAATCGGCTGGATGGCTTTTGGTTCCACCATTGCTTTAGAAACGGTGACGTGGGCAGTGGCGGCCGTCAGTGTACTCTTGTTGTTGGGAATCTGGCACGGCCGTCGTCAAACCATCCCCGCTCTCATCCTCCTCATCACCCCCATTGGCTTTATGTTTGCCGCCGCCACCATGCAGCCACAGTTTTTCAAATTTCTGTTAGTAACTGTGCCTTTTTTCTGTTTGCTGTTAGCGGCGGCCTTGACAATGGGTCAAAAATGGACGCGGCTGATTGCGGCCATATTGCTGCTCATTGCCCTGCCACTGGGCACAATTCAATCCTTGCAAAATTTGTACGGCAATCCTGATTACGGCCGTGCCGATTACCGCAGTATGGCCGTCCGCATTCAAGTTGAGGCCCACCCCAACGCCGGTATCATCTTGAACGCCCCCAATCAGTGGGAAGTGTTCACCTACTATTATCCTGACGAAGCGGCCGTTTACCCCTTACCCAAAGGGCACAGACGACCCCAGGCGGAAGAGATCGCCACTGCTCTGAGCGAAATTGCCGCCCGGCATGATCGCCTCTACGCCATCTTTTGGGGTGAGGCGCAGCGAGACCCGGAACGCTTAATTGAACGTTGGCTGGACGAACACGCCTTCAAAGCCAGCGACAATTGGATTGGGGATGTGCGTTTTGTGACTTATGCTGTGCCCCAAACGGCGGCCACAGAAATGGAAACGGCCGTTAACTTACCCGTTGGTGACAGCATTACCCTTATTGGCTACACGCAGAATGAGGTTAGCAACCTTAAACCGGGGGACATTTTGCAATTGACATTGTTTTGGCAAACGGCCGTGCCCCTAGAGCAGCGCACGAAAGTGTTCCTGCACCTCATCGGGCCAGACGGCCAACTTGTGACCCAACGGGACAGTGAACCAGGCGGCGCTCTAAAACCGACCAACGCCTGGCCGCCAAATGAAACGATTGTAGATAATCATGGACTGCTGCTCCCCACCGATTTGCCCCCTGGAAAGTATACGCTGTTGTTGGGAATGTATGATATTGCTGATCCGAACGGCCGTTTACCCATTCAAACTGAATCCGAAATAATAGATGCCTGGACAGTAACAACCTTTGCAATTGAAAATAATTTACCTTAACGAAAATGCCAGGCACGGGGCGCAAAGAAGGAAATTCAAAATAGTACCAAATATAGAATTTGAATAGTATGCGTTATTACAGGGTACAGCACTAGTACGGCCTTGCGTAAGTTCTTAGATGATATATGATGGTTGAAATTACGTAAAATAACAACTAAAACGAGGACGAAGAAAAACATGGACGAACGCAAACCAAGAGGGCGACAACCCATCGCCATTCAATTGACAAAATGCCAAAAAGACGAAATGGAACGAATTTCTCGCAGTACGAAAACACCTCATGCGCGAGTGGTGCGAGCGAACATCATTTTACAAGCAAGCGCAGGCAAACGGAATGCTCATATTGCAATGGATGTGGATTGTCACGTTTCGGGCGTTTTTTAATTTGAAACGCGGGTCATTCTGTTCAAAGCAAGAATTGCGACAACGTATTTTGGATTTTATTGACTACTTTAACAGGACGTTGGCAAAACCATTCAAGTGGACGTACAAAGGGCGTCCCCTTACAGCCTAAATATCACATAAGGATTTCCGCCAGTGTGTACTAGAGGCTTTTTCAAAACGGGTAGGATCATTTAATTTTTAAAAAAGGCCTAAGCCAGAATATAAGCTTGGGGACTAGATAATTCATCGGGCACGGCCGTCATCATTGGATGTACTGGAAGAACAATATGGAAAGCGCTGCCGGGGTATTCTGTTTCACTGTGTCCAGCGCTTTGCACCCAAATTCGGCCGTTATGCGCTTCCACAATTCCCCTGGCAATAGCCAACCCAATCCCAGAGCCACCCCCTCTAAACGAAGTATGCCCCGACGAATGTAGTTTTACATCCCCGGTTTGGAAAAACTTCTCAAAAATCAAATCATGAAATTCGGGAGCAATGCCTATACCGGTATCGGAAATAATAATTTCTACTTCAGCTCCAGATAGGTAATCATTTTGGGGTTGGGCATGGTAACGGCCGTCTATCCTGATAAAACCTCCATCTGGCGTATATTTAATAGCATTCACCAAAATCTGATAAAATAACTTCTCCAATGCCTCGGAATCTGCTTCCACCTCAGGCATATTTGCCATTTTTTCTACAGAGAAGGTTAGCTGACGGCCACCTAAAGTATCTTCCAACTTACGCACAATCTGCCGCAACAAAAAATTCATATTGACGGGAGATAAATACAGTTCCAGAGAACGGCTGTCTATTTTGGCTACATCCAAAATATTTTCCACAACCGCTTCCATCCGCATCACCCCGCGATTAATACCTTTTAACCAGTGCATGTACTCCTCATTCTGTTGCACCACTTCATCTTCCAGAAACATTTGACTGTTAAAATTCACAATTGTCAATGGGGTTCGCAATTCATGAGAAGCGATTGTAATGAAATCCGTCTTTGTTTTGTCCAGGCGCTCTAAACGAGCATAAGCTTCTTGTAAAGCCTGGGTACGCTCTTCTACTTTTTGTTCCAATTCCCAATTAAACCGGCGCAGTTCAGCATAAAGGTGGGCATTTTCCAGAGCAATTGCCATCTGATCGGCCAACAGTTGAAAAGCAGAAACTTCATCCACTGGAAAAGCTGACGACCGGTCACTTTGTAAATCTACTACACCCAAAATTTCAGCGCCCATTTTAAGGGGAAGTATCAATTCAGATTGGGTGCGCGGTGTCGCCTCTTCAGGTTTAAAACGGCCGCATTGCAGCACATTATCCACCCGCAGTATCTCCCCCTGCTGCATTACCCAGCCAATACAACCCTGCATACCAGCTTGTAGAGGTAACATATCTGGGGTAACACAACGGCCAGCCTGAGCAACGGCCGTAAAATACAAACCACTCTCATCCGGTAAAAAGACGCCTGCATAATACACCTGGTACTTTTCGTGTATGAGGGTGGCAATTTGCTGCAACAGCGCTTCCTGTTCCAAAATTGAGGTGATACGTTGGCCCACACCGACGGCCGTTTGCAACTGTACCGCACGCCGCTGTAATTCCCGCCGCTGGTTCTGCTCTACAATTCGCAAAACAACTGTATTTCGGTAAGCTCGCACCCGCACCACATGCGCCAGCAAACCAGTGGCCATCGCCGCCATCGTCACCACAATATAATAGGTCCACTCATCGGCCGTTGCCGGGAAGGTTTGAATAGCCAGAACTAACGCCCCCAGTGTCAGAATGGAAAACAACGCATACCACAAAGGGGAGACAAAAATGATAGCGATGCCAAATAAAAACAGGGCCAGATTGGCCACTTGACGGGGATCGGCCGTTAGCTGTGAGCGCAGCACTACACTGATCAGAACTAATGCTGCACCTACGGCCGTTAATGGTTCCGCCCAGACCGGATTGACGGCCCGATATCGAAAAATCACACCCCCTACCAACATAATAGTAGCGCTCCCCAGGGCCGCCATTATCATCAACTGTGAACCATTCTCTTTTAAGACAACAGCCTGCAATACTGCATATCCCAGGAAAAAGAAGCCCACCATGCCATACATAAACGGCAAATAGTGCATTAAGGCTCGATTGATAGCAGCCCGTACCTGGGAACGAGGCACACCAAATGTATAGATGCCTAACAAATCATTCAATCGCTGGCGTAAGTTCTGGTCGGTTAACATAACAATACCCATTAGCTTTTTTGCAGGTCAAAAAGTTCAGATTGTTGCCAATCATCAGGCGCTAACACAACCACATGACTTCCTTCCGGCAAAACGGCCAACGGTGCAAGTTGGATATGTCCTTTGCGTACAACACCCTGATATGTTTGTAGTATAGACATGTGCTATCCTCCAAATGATAGTATAGCAGAAAGGGGGGTTGCTGTGGATATAGTGCATTCAATGCCCATTCTCATTCCGAATGCAAGTATCTCAACAATTGTGCTGCTATGCCTGACATTCTCTGGCATTGTCCCAACAATCTCCCACACAAGTTCTATCTTTTTTTACACCCTTTTGTTATGATTTTGCGTATGGATGGGTATATATATCAAGTATAAGGCACAACATTCCATATATGTGAAGGAGCAAACATGGACAATCGTAGAAGGATTTCTGGTAAAACTATTGGGCGTATCGTCCTCGTTATTTTAGGCGTCATCTTCCTGCTGGCCGGTCTCAGCTTTGCCGGGCAGTTTTTCTACTTCCTGGAATCAGTACAAGAGCAGCAGGTGGGCGTCCAGTTCCGCAACAACCAAATTTATCAGGTAGTCGGGCCTGGCGTTTACAGCGATGTGGGTTTGTTCGTTTCCCTGGAAACGATCTCTACTCAAGCCATTCCCTTTCAAGTAGAAGACAAAGAGATCATTACCAAAGACAAACAGCGCATTGGCCTGATTGTAAGCGGCGACATCTTTCGTCCCAATTTAAACCAATCTGGTCTGGTGCGGGATCAATGGTCGCGTTACCGAGGACTCTATCTGGAAAATGAATTGGCCCGGCAGCGGGTGCTGGACCTGGCTCGCCAATCTATGAAGGTGTGCGTAGGCGACCGTACTTTTGACAACAACATCATCGGTACGTCGCGGGATGAACTACGGTCTTGCATTGATGACGAATTGAACACGCTGGTTAGTGAAATTGGTTTGCGAATAGAAAATCTAGTGGTGCCAGAAGTCATCCTTTCGCCAGAGGTACAGTCGGCATTGGACGCGATTGTGCAAAGCCGGCTGCAAACAGAGAAAGCAGCTCAGGATGAACTGCGGGCTTCGGCCGAAGCGTCGGCCGAACAAGCCAGGCAAGAAGGTGAAATTCGAGTAGAACAAAGCCGGATTCAAGAACAATCTCGCCAACAGATTACTCTGGCGCAGTTAGAACAGGAACGGCTGGCAGCCCAGTTGGCAGTTATTGAACAGGAACAAACGAATGAGTTGGCTCAAATCACCAAAGAACAGGCTACGGAACTGGCAACAAAGGAAAAAGAACGGCAGGTAGCAGAACAGCAGTTGGCTATTGCCCAACTGCGGGCAGAAGCGGCCGTGATAAATGCCGAAGCAACAACGGCCGTAGAACAACTCCTGGCCCAGCTTTACGAAACAAATCCTGAATATTTGACATTGCTGCTGGCGCGAGCCAATGCCAGCGCTCTGAACGAGACGGACAAAGTCATCTTTACGCCAGAAGGCACAATACCAACACTGGTGCTGCCGGGACCGGGAATTGTACCCACGGTTGATACGACGCCAAATACGGCCGTGACCCCGCCTACCTCAACCGATCAGCCCACAACGACCGAAACAACACCCTGATTCAATTGCAGGCTAAAAAGGGAAACTACAAATAACCATTCAGGTGCCCGGCACTTCATTACCAAGTCTACTGAAGTAGCACACTCGTTTATATGTGCCGGGCACCTTGGGGGAATGAATGGTTACAACTACAAACCGGGTTCAGGTAGAACCCGGTTTTTTTTGTGGCAATTATCCACCGAAAATACCAAGCAGCACTAAAAAGCCAAAACCAATCATAAAAATATTCAAGACAACCAGCAGCGCTAATATCAACCGCTGCCCCGACGAAAAATTACTCATCGAAAAGCTGGAGCCAGAGCTACTCTCATTGAGTTCATCATCCGTAGCCAGATCATCAAAAAAGGTTTCACTGCGTGCGCTTTGATCTCGAAGCTGGTCAAATTCATCCTGTTCGCCAAAATCAGGCGCTGAGGAAAAATCGGGATTGTCTAGATCAAAATCATCGTCACGTAAATCGCTAAAATCATCCATATGATCCTCCAAGACTGTTCAGTGCCAGAAGCCAGTGTTCAGTTTACAGTTTCTAACCACTGAATACTCACCCTGGTTTCTTATAATCAATTATTAAATAAATTACATAACATAATACATTGTCAATAGGCTACCTGCAATCTTCCTAAATGTCAAAATTTGCCGAGGGATAATAGCGGATGAAGTAAAGAAACGGATTTCCTGGACTGAGCTTATCCGCGCAACGTTACATCTCCGGCAAGGATGGTATGTAAGATGCCCGATTTATCCCGTACCAACAGTTGTCCCCAATCATCTACATCTTCAGCAAACCCGATGATGATCTGCCCAGAACCGATTTTCGTAACTTGAACAGGCTGCCCAAGAGTTATTAGTCTCTGCCGCCAAGTAGGTTGAGGTGAATAGCCTTGTTGGGCACGGCCGTAACCATCTTCCAGCCGCCTCAACAAATCCAATAATAAATCCAACCGAGGTACAGGTTTTCCCATTGCCGCCAATAGACTGATAGGAGGTGTTATCGTTTGCGGCAGTTGATCAGGGGGAATATTCACATTGATACCAATACCCAAAATTACATCTTGTGATGGCGCTGCCGTCCAAATCCCTTCCAGCAGCAGTCCACTTACTTTGCGCCATTGGCCCTCATGCAGCGCCATCACATCGTTAGGCCATTTCAGGCCAGTCGTTAAGCCAGTTTTAGCTTCAATCACTTCCGCCACCGCCACGCCAGCCAACATCGTCAGCCAGTTTTGCTGCCATGGTAACCAACGCGGCCGCAAGAAAACGGAAAACAATAAAGATGTGCGCGGCGGCGCTGCCCAACGCCGATTAAGGCGGCCTCGTCCCTGGCTCTGGTAATCGGCCAATACAACTGCCCCCTCCGGTAAAGGCGGTCTTGACAAATGATCCAATTTTTCCTTTAAGAGATCATTGGTGGAATATGTTTGGGGAAGGTATTGGTACATATGGCCCAACCAACGGGTTGTCAGGGCGGCTGCGACGGCCGTTTCACTTAATTCATGGTTCATACCTGTATTATAAGTTTGACATCCAAATTGCAAAGCCTATAATTATGAATAGTTTTTGTAGTAACTAGAACATAATCAACATTATCAGGCAGATTTTTGTTGCCTGTTTGACCACTGGGAGCATAGAATATGAATATCCCTTCCTCTTTCAATCCCCAACGCACACCTTCCGTTGATGATTCCTATTGGACATCTCTATTTGAACAAGAAGAAGCAAATACACTGCCGACGGCCGAAAACGGCTCTGATTTATGTTCGGATACCGCCCCATCCTTGCCAGACAACACAGCTTTGCAGCAAAACCTACCCGGAAATGGACATGACCCATGGCAAAGAATACTGTCTACTTTTAAGAGTGACAAACAAATAGAACTCCATGTTACTGGTTATAATAAAGGGGGACTGTTGGTAAACTGGCTGGGCATTCAAGGATTTATACCAGCCTCCCAGTTGATTGATTTCCCCCAGGTTCATTTGGAAATCGAACGCATCAACGCCCTCAAGAAGTGGTGTAATAAACGGCTAACTTTGAAGATCATTGAGGTCAACCAGGAGCAAAATCGTTTGATTTTATCAGAACGGGTGGCGTTGGTAGAAGCGGGAGAACGAGAACAACTACTCAAAAAAATCGAACCAGATGATTTAGTAGCCGGGGAAATTACCAATCTAACTAATTTTGGAGCTTTTGTAGACCTGGGAGGTGTCGAGGGGCTAATCCATATTTCGGAATTGTCCTGGAGTCGCGTCTCCCATCCCAGTGATATTTTGTCACCAGGGGAGCAAGTACAAGTAAAAGTGTTGAAGGTAGATGCGAACAACGGCCGTGTCGCCCTGAGCCTGAAACAGCTAAAATGTGATCCCTGGCAAACAGTAGACCAACACTTTCAATCCGGCCAGATAATCGAGGGCACTGTTAGCAAAATAGTTAGCTTTGGCGTCTTTGTGCAAATTGAAGATGAATTGGAGGGGTTAATTCACATCTCTGAACTTGCCGAAGGCGCTTTTTTTCACCCACGCAATGTGGTGCGTAAAGGACAACACGTTTCAGTACGGGTGCTGCAAGTAGATGGGGCGGCTAAACGTTTGGCCTTGAGTTTACGCGCCGTTTCCAGTTGAAATAGTGGGCAATACTCCGTAATCCATATTCCGTAAACCGACTACAGAATACGGATTACAGAATACAGAATATGAAAAAATGGCCCGCTCAAAAAAATCTTCCTCTTCACGATCTCGCAAGACTGAACCATCGCCGCCACCACCCACTTGGGATGAACGGCTAATCAATAGTCTGACGCCGTACCGGATAGAAATGGCCGGGGGGCTGTTAGCGTTTGGCGCTGCGCTGCTACTGCTGGCTCTGCTCAGTTTGCCAAATGAAGCCTGCCCAGGCGTCACCATTTGTATTTTTCGTGAGGCGTTTGGTTGGGGAGTGTATCCATTGCTGCTAACGGCCGTCGCCGCCGGTATCCATCTGACTATGCACAAAGTGGAACGGCCGTATCACATCCAAACATCCCAAATAATCGGTTTTGAGCTGCTGCTGCTCACTCTGCTACCTCTCACTTTCATCTTAAGCAGAGCTACCCTACCAGACGCCTACTCCGGTAAAGGAGGTGGTTTGGTCGGTTGGGCCTTGTCGGTCCCCCTCATTGATTTTTTTGGACCCTTGCTAACTGGTTTGTTCTATCTCATGTTGCTGGCGCTGGGGGTTAGTTTAGTTATACGCTACAGATGGGAAGATTTGCTAACCAGCCTGAACAATCTCTCTAACCGGCTGTGGCGACTATCGCAAACGTTAGCGCCAGCAGAACCAGAACCGGCCAATCGGTCAGTTAATATCGACCAACCAACGGCCGACATCCCCCCACCCCAATCCAATCTACCCCAGTTAGTGATTATTGATGATTCGGCATTATACGACGACCCGGTAACCCTGCGCCGCAGTAAAAAGCTGCCCCCTCTAGACATATTAGAAGAAGGGCACGACGCCCCCCTTACCCCCGAAGAAATTGACGAGAAAAAACAAATCATCGAAGAAACACTGGCCCATTTTGGCTTACCGGCTCTGGTAACGCAAATTCAACGCGGCCCGGCCGTAACCCAATTTGGCGTCGAACCGGGCTACATTGAAAAGCCCGGCCCAGATGGAGAAATTCAGCGAAAAAAGGTACGCATCAACCAGATTGCCGCCCTGCGAAAGGATTTGGCTTTGGCCCTGGCCGCCCAACGACTCCGTATTCAAGCGCCCGTACCGGGGCGAGGCATAGTAGGCATTGAAGTGCCTAATGACGAAACCAGCATGGTGCGACTGCGGGCGATCATTGAAACTGAAACCTTTCAAAATATCAAAGCGCCTCTGGCCGTCGCTTTGGGTCGAGACGTGTCCGGCGAACCGGTGGCGATTGATCTTGCAAAAATGCCCCACTTGTTAATTGCCGGCACAACCGGCTCCGGTAAATCTGTTTGTTTGTACGGGATGATTGCCTGCCTGGTGTTTAACAATACGCCCCAAAACCTACACCTGATTATGATTGATCCCAAAAAGGTAGAGTTAATTCGCTTTAATGGGCTGCCTCATTTAATTGGACAGGTGGAGGTGGAAGCAGACCGAGCGGTGGGGGTATTGCGCTGGCTAACGGCAGAAATGGACCGGCGCTACGAACTGTTTTCCCAGGAAAATGCCCGCAATTTGAATGCCTATAATCGTAAAGCGGCCGCCAAGCCAAATCGTAAAAAGCTGCCCCTCATTGCCGTGTTTATTGATGAACTGGCCGATTTAATGCACACCTACCCGGGAGATGTAGAGCGGACGTTGTGCCGTTTGGCACAAATGGCGCGGGCAACTGGCATTCATTTAACGGTGGCTACACAGCGGCCGTCTACCGATGTCATTACCGGCCTCATCAAAGCCAATTTTCCAGCCCGCATGTCTTTTACCGTCGCCTCCAGCATAGATTCACGGGTAATTTTAGATACGGTGGGGGCCGAACAACTTTTGGGTAAAGGGGATATGCTGTTTTTAGGATCGGATGCGGCCGCGCCGGCTCGTGTGCAAGGTGTCTTTGTAACCGATAACGAAGTGGAAGGAATCACCAATCATTGGTTGAATAATTTACCTGAAGATTATGAATCGATGTCCGCTCCCTGGGAAAATTTGATTGCCAAATATGCCTTATTAGAAGAAACAGATAGTCTGCTGGAACAGGCGATTGAATTAGTGCAAAAATATGACACCATTTCCACCTCCCTTTTACAGCGACGGCTGCGAATTGGCTTCCCTCGCGCCGCCCGCATTATGGAGCATTTGTATGAAATGGGGCTGGTAGAAGACCCCAAAGAAGGGGGCAAAACGCGCCAGACATATGTGGATAAAGATGATGACCCCCTGAATGATATAATTAGCAGTCACTGACTGTCTACCGAAATAGGCACAAGTTCCACCTTTCCAAAAAGGTGGAACCTCTTACGCAAAATATGTGAGGTAAATGATGAACGTTCAAGTTAAAAAACATCTCATTACCGTAGAAAAATATGACCAGATGATAATCGCTGGTGTTTTCAATGAAGATAATCGTTTGGAGTTAATTGGAGGAGAAATCATCGAAATGAGTCCTATTGGTATACCTCATGTTGCCTATGTAAATAAATTGAACAACCTCTTCAGTCGCCATTTATTAGATGAAGTCATTGTGTCTGTACAAAATCCGATCAATTTAGACACATTCTCTGAGCCGGAGCCAGATATCGCCCTGCTGCAACCAAGAGACGATTTCTACACTGGCGGACTTGCTGAACCAGAAGACATTTTTCTATTAATTGAAGTGGCAGATACGTCATTGGAGTACGATAGGACAATAAAGTTACCTCGCTATGCCCAGGCTGGCATTATGGAGGTATGGATTGTGAATTTGAATGATCAGCAGGTGGAAATTTACCGTCGGCCGTCACCCACAGGCTACCTAAAAACCGCCAAACCTGATAAAAACCAACCCTTCACCCCCCTCGCTTTTCCCCATCTGGAACTGACCACACAGATCATATTTGGCCCTTAGCAAGACGATGAATGAATTCATCATCTGATATACAAAACGGCGTTTTGTTTTACGATTGACTTTACAAGAAGGTCTGGTTTGGCTCGTAAGGGTTTTCTCGGGGGCCAGGAATGACGTAATGTTGTTCGGTGAGGACACGCGCAACCAGCCATTTACACCAGGGTAAGATTTGCTTACCTAATGCATCTACATCTTCCAGAGAAAAGTAACTGGCGAGATCGGTTTCTTTGCCATCGGGGATGGGATTACCACTCTCATGACGACACAAGAAAATAATGCCGATTGCTGATTGCCAGGATAAATTTTGGATACCCAACAAACCTTCAATTCTGGCCGTGATGCCGCTCTCCTCTTTCGTTTCACGCACGGCTGCAACTTCCGGCCATTCACCTCGTTCAAGAACGCCCCAGGGGATGCTCCACGAGCCTGCCAGGGAGGTTCCCTCTGCCTGACGCACCAACAGAACGCGATCATCCTTGAGAACAACCGTACCTACACAGATCACGTTTCTGGGCGGCCACTCTGATGAAAAGTTTGTCATCTGAGTTCAACTTCCTTTTTGCTGCCGAGCAGCATTTTGCCCTGGTTAGCAATCTCTTTCGGGTCAATCTGGCGGCGGATGGCGGCCATCGTTTCTAAATCATCTTCGTTAAACAGTTGCGGCATATATGCCCGCTTTTCCATCCCCACCCCATGTTCGCCGGTAATGGAGCCGCCTAATTCAATACATTTCTTCAGGATCTTTCCGGCACACTCTTCGGCTCGTTCCAGTTCGCCAGGCACGCGGCCGTCATACAAAATCAACGGATGTAAATTGCCATCCCCCGCGTGGAAAACGTTAGCAATTCCCAGACCATACGCCTGACTCAAACCATGAATGTAGGTCAATGCCTCTCCCAAATGGCTGCGGGGTACAACCCCATCCTGCACCACATAATCAGGACTCAGCCGGCCGACTGAAGAAAACGCCCCCTTACGTCCTTTCCAAATGGTGGCTCGTTCTTCACTACTATTAGCTACGCGAATTTCATACGCGCCAGAGGCTTCGATCAACGGCCGTAACTCCCCAAACTCCCGCTCCACCTGATCCGCCTCCCCTTCCAACTCCACAATCAACAATGCTTCGGCATCATGGGGGTAGCCGGCATGAACGGCCGTTTCTGCCGCCTGAATCGCCAGCCGGTCCATAATCTCCATCGCCCCCGGCAGCAACCCAGAAGCAACCACACGAGCCACCGTTTCCCCGGCTGTCTGCACATCATGGTATGCCGCCAACACCGTGCGATACAGTTCCGGCAAAGGCAGCAGTCGCACCGTCACTTCCAACGCCACCCCCAACAACCCCTCCGACCCCACAAACAGACCAATCAAATCAGGGCCAACCCCGATCCCTTCCAAACTTTGGCTGCCAAATTCGATAACCTCGCCATCGGCTAACACCACTTTCAAACCCAGAATATGATTGCTGGTCATGCCATATTTTAGGCAGTGCGCCCCGCCGGAGTTAAAGGCTACATTGCCGCCAATTGTGCAAATGGATTGGCTGGACGGGTCGGGCGCGTAATATAGATTGTGGGGTGCGGCCACCTGCGAAATATGTAAATTAACGACACCCGGTTCCACAACGGCCGTACACTGCTCCCCATCCAATTGCAAAATCCGGTTCAACCGGTTCAGAGCAATCACAATCCCATCAGCTATAGGCAGTGAGCCACCAGACAAACTCGTTCCGCTGCCCCGGGCCACAAAAGGGATGCCAAATTCATGGCACAAGCGCACCGTCTGAATCACTTCGTCTTGAGTTTCAGGCAAGACAACGGCCGTCGGCGTACAGCGAAAAGCCGTCAAAGCGTCCGATTCATAAGCCAGCATCTGCACTTCGGCCGTCAGCAACCGCTCCACCGGATAAATTTCGTTTAATGCCTGCATAAAAAATGGTGTACTCATTTTTTGCCCCTTCTCACGCTCGCCAGTATTATACTCTGTGAACCGTTATCCGTAATCTGATGACCGACGGCGGACGACGGAACACGGAACACAGAACACAGAACACGGAACACGGATAACGATGTCCCAAAAAATTGCCCTCTGCGTCACCTGCGTTGTAGACCAGGCGCTGCCCGAAATTGGGATCGCCACGGTTAAGCTGCTGCGTCGCGCCGGTTACAAGGTAGATTTTCCCCAGGCGCAAACATGCTGCGGTCAACCTTTTTTCAACAGTGGCTTTTTCCAACAAGCGGCTGATTTAGCCCAGCGCACGATTGATATTTTTGAACCGTATGAAGCGATCATTTTACCCAGTGGTTCTTGCACAACGATGATCCGGGTAGAATATCCCCATTTATTTGAGGGGGATAAGGTATGGTACAGCCGTGCCCAATCCCTAGCTTCTAAAACCTATGAACTGGGTGAATTCCTCGTCCAACAAGCAAAATGGCAGCCTCCCCCATCAGCCAATGCTCCCAGCGTCACCTACCATGACTCCTGCCACATGTGCCGGACGCTTGGCCTGGGGGATGATTCCCGTAAACTGCTAACGGCCGCCGGCTGCGACCTGCGCGAGATGCCCGAATCAGACCGCTGCTGTGGCTTTGGCGGCCTCTTTTCGGTACGAATGCCCGAAATCAGCAACGCCATGACCCAGGACAAACTGGATAACGCCGCCCAAACCCAGGCGGACGTTCTTGTCACGGCCGATCCGGGCTGTCTAATACAAATGCGGGGGTTGGCTGACGGCCGTCCAATTGAACATCTGGCAATAATTCTAGCAAATTCCTTAAAAGAAAAAGAGGGGTAACATGCCAGAAATTTCTCGTTTCTTTGGTATTATAATTCGTATGTACGCAGAACCCGATGCACCACATCATCGTCCTCATCTTCATGCCTATCATCAAAATCATGCGGCCGTATTCGCAATTGATCCCATTGAGATAATAAGTGGCTCAATGCCTCGCAGACAACAACGATTAGTAGAAGCCTGGGCAGAATTACATCAAAGTGAGTTACGAGAAGATTGGAAGAGATTGCAATCAGGGGAACTACCTTTCAAGATTGCGCCTCTTCGCTGATTTAGAGGAAAACTCATGACACATCAAATTTATCGAATCATTAATTTTGAAATTGTTGCTCCATTTACACTCAGGATTGAATTTGACGATAACGCAATCCAGGAGATCGATTTTTGGCCTGTCTTGAAAGGATTGTTGTATCAACCACTACAAGACCAGAATCTATTTGAACAGGTTAAGATTGATCCTGAAGTGCATACGCTTGTCTGGCCGAACGGTGCTGACTTCGATCCAGAAACCCTACATAATTGGCCCAAATACTCCCAGACAATGATACAAATGGCTAACAGTTGGCCCCAAATAAACACTGAAGTTATCTAGGTTGTCTAGCCTAAGGTTAGTTGTCATTACCTAACCTCTACAAAGGAAGAGTGGAACAATTACCTTGCCCTAGTACTTCGCGGCGTAAGTTCTCCCACATTAAACGTAACCCGCGAAGTACTTAAACAGTCTAGCGAATGAACTCTGAATAACGATGAGGTACTTACGCCAGACTGTACTAGTCATTTATAGCTACATGCGAAAAACATTGCTCATTTTCCTTCTTTCCTTACCTGTATTTCAAATCGCATTTGCTTGCGAACCACTTAACCCAAGTTTAAGGATTATTTGCCAAAGGTCTTGTGTTTTTCTTGCACCCACTGAAAAAAATAGTAGGATGCAGTTACACTCGGAGATTCTTGGACGTACACCTCTCATCTCTATTTGGTTTTGGTGGCTAGAGCATGACACGATCATATTGGTAGATAAGGAGTAATTGATGGAAAGTCCTAAAAATATTGGTATGTCAACAGAACGATTGGCGCGGATAGACACGGCCGTCAACAAACACATTGGCCCCGATAAATTTGCCGGCGCCGTGACCCTGGTTGCCCGGCGTGGTCAGATTGTGCAACAAAAAAGCTATGGTCTGATGGTGCGAGAAACCAATCAACCAATGCAGTCCGACGCCATTTTCCGCATCTATTCCATGACCAAACCCATCGCCTGCGTCGCCCTGATGATGCTTTATGAACAAGGTCATTTCCAGCTTACCGACCCCGTCTTCAAATTTATTCCCGCTTTCAGCGACCTGAAGGTGTATGTGGGCGGCGCTGGGGATGATACACAGTTGGAACCGCTGACTGAGCCGGTAAACATTCACCATTTGCTGACCCACACCGCTGGTCTGAGCTATCACTTTTTGGAATACGGCCGTGTCGAGAGCCTCTACCGGGAAACATTCACCAGCGAAGGTTGGGCGCTTCCGCTGGCCGAATTTGTAGACAGCTTGTGCCAATTTCCGCTGGCTTACAAACCGGGAACAGCCTGGCGCTACAGCTTTGCCCACGATGTCGTCGCCCGTCTTGTTGAAATCATGAGCGGCCAACCATTTGACCAATTTTTATATGACAATATTTTCCAACCCCTGGGCATGGACGACACCGGTTTTTTTGTGCCCAAAAATAAGTTAGATCGCTTCACGGCCATGTACGGCTCCAACTCAATAGATGAAAGCGATATGACAGCCACCAAATGGTACGGTTCGGCCATGATGGGCGTCAACCGCCTACTGGCTAGCCCGTTGGACAGTCTAGAATCTAAACCACACAACATCCTGCGCGGCGGTGCCGGCCTGGTTTCCACAGCCACCGACTATCTTCGTTTTTGTCAGATGATGTTGAACAATGGTCAACTGGATGGCGTTCGTCTGCTCGGCCGCAAAACCATTGAACTGATGACTGCCAACCACCTGCCGCCCAACCTGCTGCCTTATGAGCTGGGCGGCCTCTATCAATTGGGAATGGGATACGGATTGGGTGTCAACACCCTCATGGACCTGGGTCAATGTCAAAGCGTCGGCAGCGTAGGTAGCTATGCCTGGGGCGGTGCGGCCAACACCACTTTTTGGATTGATCCCCAAGAGGAGATGATTGGCATCTTAATGGCTCAATTCCAACCCAGTGGCTATCATCTCCTCACTCCAGATTTCAGAGTAGCCGTTTATCAAGCAATCGTAGATTAGATTAAAAAAAGGTTCCACCTTTGGCAAAGGTGGAACCTCTGACCCAAATATGAGTACACACCCATCCGCCACCATGTCCCAATTTCGACGCAGCGCCACCATTGCCCTGGCTGATATTCACCTGCAAGGGGCGCTGGCAAGGGCGACGAACAAATTTGTGCAGGGACGGTTGCAAGCTCTGGCCGAACTGCCCGATTCTGATGCTTTGCGCGACCATTTCAAAGCAATTCGCTCGGCTACATTGGGCAATCTGGCCCATCATCTGGAAACATTTGAACGGAACGCAACGGCCGCCGGCAGTCAGATTCATTGGGCCAGAGACGGTGAAGAAGCGGTTGAAATTGTTCTCAACATTGCCCGACAACATGGGGTTGATCTGGTGACCAAAAGCAAATCTATGGTCACAGAAGAAATCCAGCTAAACACCGCTTTAGAAGTCAACGGCATTACCCCGGTAGAAACAGATTTGGGCGAATGGATCATCCAACTAGCCCAAGAGCCACCGTCACACATCATCGGCCCGGCTATCCACAAAACCCGCCAGCAGGTGGCCGAACTGTTCAGCAAAGAGGTAGGGCGCAAACTATCTCCTGACGATACTGACCAGCTTACGGCCGAAGCGCGACGGTTGCTGCGGACTAAATTTCTGCAAGCAGGCGTCGGCATCAGCGGTGGCAATATGGGCATCGCCGAAACAGGCAGTCTGGTATTGGTGACGAATGAGGGCAACGGCCGTCTTGTCACCACCGCCCCGCCCATCCACATTGCCATTATGGGGATTGAAAAATTGTGCCCCGATTGGGATGCGGCCGCCGTCTGGCTGGCCTTACTGGCCCGCAGCGCCACCGGCCAACCAATGTCCTGCTACACCACCGTCATCTCCGGCCCCAAACAAGAAGATGACCCGGACGGCCCGGAAGAAGTGCATATCATTTTGTTGGACAACGGCCGCAGCCAATATGTGGGTACTCGTTATGAAGAGATTCTGGAATGTATCCGCTGTGGAGCTTGTTTGAATGTTTGTCCTGTCTACAAAAAAGCGGGCGGGCATGCTTACGGCAGCCCCTATTCCGGCCCGGTGGGGGCAGTGGTCACACCGCTGCTCTTTGGTCTGGATGAGTACGAAGCGCTGCCCCAGGCCAGTTCTTTGTGCGGCGCGTGTAAAGATGTCTGTCCCGCCCGCATAGACATCCCCCGGCTGCTGCTGGCCTTACGCAACGATCAAGTAGAAATGCACATCACCCCCTGGCACAAACGCAAAGCAGAAGAGTTTGCCGCTTACGTTTTTGGCAGTGAAAAACGACTGAATCGGTACACAACATTGGGACGGCTGGGTCAACGGCCGTTCCTCAAAAACGATACCCTCAATTTACCGGGCAATGTGGCCGACGGCCGTGAATTACCCCCGTTGGCCCCTAAATCCTTCCGCCAGATGTGGCGGGAGGGTGATTCGTAATCCGTTATCCGTGACGGAACACGGAACACGATATACGGAACACGAAATACAAAAAATGAACCCACGAGACGAGATTCTAGGCAGACTGACACGAGCACAACGGGAAGAACCCCTGCCTCCACCCTGGCAATCGCGGCGGAACTTTTCTGATCTGGTTGGTCGTTTTGCGGAGACATTGACGGCCGCTTATGGTGAGGTGTTTCATGTGGAAAGTTTGGCGGCCGCACATGAACAGGCCAATATACTGCTGCGACAGCTTGAAGTAGAAAAGGTGGTCTTGAATGACGAACGGCCGTTAATCAACCTTCCCCGACTGCCCCAAATCACGTACCATCTAGTAGGTCAAGAGAATGGGAAGTTACGTGATTTTTGCGCTGCGGCCGACGCCGGAATCAGCGGCGCCGACGCTGCACTGGCCGAAACGGGAACCATCATTCTGACCAGCGGGCCGGGCAAAAGCCGTCTGGCTACTTTGCTACCGCCGGTTCATATCGCTTTGGTGGGCACGGCCGTTCTCACCAGCGACCTTTTCACCTGGACACAATCCTACGGCCGCACCCCACCATCCAACCTCAACTTCATCAGCGCACCTAGTAAAACGGCCGACATCGAACAAACCATGGCCATCGGCGTCCACGGCCCCAAACGATTTATTGTTATTCTTTATGAATGAGTAAGAGTTGTTATGAAATCTTGTAAACACGGGGAGGATGAACCTCCGAGAGGATTGAACTAAGAGCCAGGCTATGTCTAAAGCCTCCCGAAGGTTTGCAAAAACTAATCTGCCAATGTAGACAAATCCCCTTCATCCTGACCCAGAACACGGGCTTTCAATATCCGGCGCATAATCTTGCCGGAACGCGTCTTGGGCAAGTCGTCTACAAATTCAACCGTGGCCGGTTTGGCAATTGGCCCCATCTCATGTCCTACATGAGCGCGCAATTCATGGGATAGTTTTTCACTGGGTTCAAATCCTTGCCGCAAAATGCAGTACGCTTTAATGATGTTGCCTTTCACTTCATTGGGATCAGGTACGCCAATAACGGCCGCTTCGGCCACAGATTCATGACTAACCAGAGCGCTTTCTATCTCGGCCGTTCCCAAACGATAGCCCGACACTTTAATAACATCATCAATACGGCCGATGACCCAAATATAGCCATCTTCATCCTTCTTGGCACTGTCGCCGGGCAAATACCAACCCTGCTCCTCAAAGCGGCTCCAATATTGGGTCACAAAACGGTCGGGGTCTTGAAAGATAGTACGCAACATACCAGGCCAGGGAGTTTGGATAACCAGATACCCTTCCTCATTGGCCGGAACCGGGTCGCCTTCTTCGTCTACCACATCTACTTTAACGCCAGGAAACGGCCGTGTGGCCGACCCTGGCTTCAAAGGTACACTGGGTAAGGGCGTAATCATAAAACCACCCGTTTCCGTTTGCCACCATGTATCCATAATCGGACAAAATTCATTTCCGATAACGCGATGATACCATTTCCACGCTTCCGGGTTAATCGGCTCACCCACCGTACCCAGCAAACGCAAACTTGATAAATCATGTTTCTCCGGCCAACTTTCGCCAAAGCGCATTAACCCCCGAATGGCTGTAGGGGCGGTATAAAGAATCGTTATGCCATACCGAGCAACCAAAGACCACCAGCGGTCTGGGTATGGATGTGTGGGCGCGCCTTCATACATAAAACTGGTGGCCCCCAAAATGAGCGGTGCGTACACAATATAACTGTGCCCAGTAATCCAGCCAGGATCGGCCGCACACCACCAAATATCGTCCGGCTTCAAATCAAACACCCACTTCAAGGTTGTGCTGGTCCACACCATGTAGCCGCCATGCGTGTGCAAAATCGCTTTAGGCTTACCCGTCGTACCGGATGTATACAAAATAAACAACGGGTCTTCCGCATCCATTACTTCTGTAGACGCTTTAGGGTCGGCAATAGGCAGCTTCATGAGATCGTGATACCAGTAGTCGCGGTCGTGTACCATTTCTACATCTTGACCCGTGCGCTTAACACAAATGACCGATTGAATCGTACCGGCGCGGTCCACGGCTTCATTGGCAATTTTCTTCAGGGGAATAATTTTCCCGCGCAGCCAAGCGCCATCACAAGTAATCAGCACTTTCGATTTACTATCCTCAATGCGACCCAGTAACGCTTCTGTAGAAAACCCACCGTACACAACAGAGTGCATGGCTCCAATCTTGGCGCAGGCCAGCATGGCTATCATCAATTCGGGAATACGTCCCATATAGATTGTGACACGATCCCCTTTACTAACTCCCATTGAGCGCAGCACACTAGCAAATTTGCACACTTCATAATTAAGCTGCTGGTAAGTAAATACTCGTGAATCTCCCGGTTCCCCTTCAAAAATCAGGGCCGCTTTATTACGAGTTGCGGTACGCATATGCCGGTCTAAGGCATTGTGGACGAGATTGACCTTTGCCCCTACAAACCATTTGTAAAATGGCGCATTGCTATCATCCAGCACCGTTTCCCAGGGTTTATACCATTCGTAATTTTCGGCCGCTATTTGACCCCAAAACCCCGCTAGATCACGTTCAGCCTCACCGTTTATTTTTTCATAATCTGGTATGTGGGCGCCGGAAATAACTTCTGGCGTCGGATAATACACTTCACCAACCATATTTTTTTTATCAGCCATTGAGGGCCTCCTTCTTAATTAGATGTGTGGAATAATAAGTTGAGTTGTGATTACCACCTCAAGTATATGTAGAAACGGCCGAAACGTAAACTCTTTGCCGATTAGGGTTGAATCGGGTATAAGTAACATTACTTGTGAGACCTGCGAGGTTCTAAAGCACCATGGTTTATCATGTTTCTGGTGATAAATCTTGCCGGTCTGGATAGTGACATAAATTTCTTCAATTACAGGAGACATCTGTGCTAAATCTTCAAATAACACCAACAATCCTCTGGCAGCAAGAAGGGTTCGGGTTAGCCGCAGTCACGCCTTACTACTTACTCGGTTCCGTCATCGGGCTTATCTTATTCATCCTGTTTGTGGCTGGGTTGTGGAAATCGTTCAGCAAAGCTGGACAACCCGGCTGGGCAGCTATCATTCCCATCTTAAATTGGTACACCATGCTAAAAGTTGCCGGACGGCCGGGCTGGTGGCTTCTTCTTCTCTTTGTGCCCATATTAAATATCGTTATCTGGTTAATGATGTGTTTGGATTTTGCTTATGCCTTCCGTAAATCCACCCTTTATGGCATCCTAATATTTTTCTTTCCCTGGCTGATGTTCTTACTGCTGGGCTTTGGCGACGCAAAATATTACGGGCCGATTCCGGTGTAATTTTTTAGGGGATGCAATGTTTGGCTTTTCTATGCTAAGATAGCATAAATAGGTGAATGAAACTGTTCGCATTATGTTCAATAAACAGGAGAGAAACACATGACCCTTTTGCCCCTTTTAGCAACTTTTTTGTTTCAATATGAAGATGATGGCGCTGGTATTATTGGCGCTCTTTTCAGCGGCGTTAGCTGTATTTGCTGGCTTATCATTATTATACTGATTGTTGCCGGCTTATGGAAAACGTTTGAAAAAGCCGGGCAGCCAGGCTGGGCTGCCATTATCCCTATCTACAACCTATACATCATGCTGAAAATGGTGGGCCGGGAAGCTTGGTGGATCATTTTATTCTTCATTCCCATCATCAATATTGTCATGCCCATCATCCTGGGCATAGATATGGCCAAATCATTCGGCAAAGATACTTTGTACGGCGTACTCCTACTCTGGCTTTTTTCCCCTATCGGTTATCTCATTCTTGGCTTCAGCGATGCTCAATACATTGGGCCGGCCGCAGCCAAATAATTTAGTTTCTGGCAGCTTCACCCCCAAATACTTAAATCTAAGTCCGAACAGTTTCATTGTAGTAAGAAGAAAAACAGCCTACCCATAATGAGGGTAGGCTGTTTTATTTTCAAATCGTTTAGTAGGGATGGGACGGCGCGGTATAACCGTGGGCAAAACTTGCGGCCTTACCTCCGCGCTGTCCCACGCCCACGCCATCATTGGAATCGTTGTCGTGCATTTATTCCGTCTGAGATAGGGGGGACGGCGTTTCTGTAGCGCCGGCCGTATCGCCATTTGTCGGCGTCAGGGTTTCGTCAGCGGTTGTGGAAGAAGGGGATTCGGCCGTAGCCTGCGAGTCTGCCTTATAGGGGTCAATATGATGGTTGCTGCAATATGGGCAAATATTCCACTGTAAATCCAGGAGAGAGTTGCAGTCCGAGCACGCTTTTTTCAGCCGTGTATGGCAGTGGGGGCACAACAGCCAGCTTGATTCTGTGGTACGAGAACAGCCAGGGCAGCGCGGCCGTTCCTCAATCTCTTGCAGCAGCGCTTCCTCTTCCAGCGCCCGTTCATACGCTTCGGCTAATGTTTCTCGCGGCCGTAAAATCAAATAAATAAGAATGCCCACCAGCGGCAGAACAGCTACCACCAACGCCGCCAAAACCTGAGCAAAGGGATCACGCGAGCGGGCACGCATATCCCTGAAAGCCCAAATTACCAGACTGATCCAGAGAGCGGCCAATAAGGCTCCGGCAACGGCCGCTAAAATTGTCAGGTAAGAAATAATTGTCTCAAATGAAGGAATTGTCATGCAAAGTTCTCCACACTGCCTACCGTTTGAGCGATTATAACACAAGGGGTAAAAGCAAACGCCCCGCGGGACGGGGCGTTTGCCAAAAGGAGGGAATCATGAATACACTAGATACGGCCGTTGCCTAAAAAGCAACCGTAACCCGACTATACATATTACCAATTTGCGGCCCCAAAACAGTAAGAATCACAACAATAACCACAGCTACAAACAGTAATACCAGCGCATATTCCATCAATCCCTGACCTTCTTGATTTTGCGTTAAAAATATCATAATAAATTCTCCCAGAATCAAAGATAGAATAGATAAATTTTTAATCAAGAGGAGTAACCATTCAGGTGCCCGGCACTTCATTACCAAGTCTACTGGAGTAGCACACTCGTTTATAAGTGCCGGGCACCTTGGGGGAGTGAATGGTTACCAAGAGGAGCGTATCAGGGGGCATAGACAGCGTCAACAGGTCAAAAGAACTAATATCAAAACCTTACTGAGAGATTAGGCACAATCGTCATAAAAACGTTTACAATAATAATGAGATCTGTAATTGAGACCTTGGGAAATTACCCAAGCACTCAATTCTAAAGGAAGGAAAGTATGACCCGTAAAAAAATTACTATTCTCGATTTGCAAAATCGGAAAGATAAGAACATCCCCATTACCATGCTCACCGCTTATGATTATTCCTCGGCCGTCTTCGTAGACAAAGCTGAAATTGATATTACCCTCGTCGGAGATTCGCTGGCGATGGTAATGTTGGGGCTGGACAGCACCGTTTCGGTGACGATGGAGGAGATGCTGCATCACAGCCGGGCCGTCGCTCGTGGAACCCAATTTGCCTTTTTAGTCGGCGATATGCCTTTTATGTCCTATCAGGTAGATACGGCCGAAGCCGTTCGTAATGCCGGCCGTTTTCTCAAAGAAGCTAGCATGGAGGCCATTAAACTGGAAGGCGGCCGAGAAGTGGCAGCCACCATTCAAGCCATCATCCAGGCCGGTATTCCCGTGATGGGACATATTGGTCTAACGCCCCAAACCGTCTCCCAATTGGGCGGGTATCGGGTGCAGGGCAAAACGGCCGCAGCCGCCCAACACCTCTTGGAAGATGCTCTTGCCCTAGAAAAGGCTGGCTGTTTTGCTATCGTTCTGGAAGCGGTACCGGCCGCCGTTGCTATCGCCATCAGCCAACAACTGCACATTCCTACGTTGGGCATTGGCGCCGGTAATGGCTGTGATGGGCAGGTGCTGGTCTACCACGATTTGCTAGGCATGTTCGATAAATTCCAGCCTAAATTTGTGAAGGAGTATGCCCACCTGGGCGACATCATCGTCCCCGCTCTGACCGCCTATCGGGATGAGGTGCAAAGCAGACGCTTTCCGGCCGATGAACATACTTACGCCATGCCCGCTGCCGAACAAGAGACATTTTTACAAACGCTCAACAGCACAGCCACGACTGTTTCCAAGCAAACAATCTCATGAAAATCACCGCCAACATTTCTGAACTACGCCAATTTCGCTGGGCCGACCCAACCTTGACCTGGGGTTTAGCGCCTACAATGGGGTATTTGCACGAGGGGCATCTTTCCCTGGTGCGACGAGCTAAAGCAGAAAATGAGCGCACGGCCGTCACCATCTTCGTCAATCCCACTCAATTTGCCCCAACGGAAGATTTAACGACCTATCCGCGCAATCTGCAACACGACCTGACCTTGCTGCAAGCGGAAGGTGTAGACCTGGTTTTTACTCCCAACAATGAAACGATGTACCCGTCCAGTTTTCAGACTCGCGTGACGGTTACAGATGTGTCACGGCCGTTAGAAGGCACATCCCGCCCTACCCACTTTCAAGGCGTGGCTACCGTCGTCGCCAAGCTGTTTAACCTCATCCAACCCACCCGCGCCTATTTCGGCCAAAAAGATGCTCAACAAGCCGTTGTTCTCAAACAAATGGTACGCGATCTCAACTTTAATCTAGCAATTGTCGTTTGTCCCATTGTGCGTGAAGCAGATGGATTGGCCCTGAGTTCCCGCAATGCCAATCTCTCACCGGCAGAACGCCAGGCAGCCACCATCCTCAACCGCGCTTTGAAAACAGCCCACAAAGCGTATCAAAACGGCGAACGTCACGGCCGCCCCCTGTGCCAGATCATCCAAGACATTATCAACACAGAACCCCTGGCCCGGCTGGATTACGCTACTGTCGCCGACCCGAATACTTTGCAAGAGCTAGATGAGATTCAAGGGGATGTGTTGCTGGCAACGGCCGTATTCATTGGCCAGACGCGCCTGATTGATAATGTTTTGATTACAGATGAGTGATCACTCCCTTCAACCCTTCGGCCAAAGAAACGGCCGCATGCCAGCCAATCATCTCCTGTGTTCGAGCGGCGGTGGCAATTTGGGTTGGCTCCTCGCCAGGTCGGGATGGCAAGGCGCCAATTAACGGTTTTCCGCCACGGCCGGTCAGTTGGTAAATGAGACGCACCACCTCGGCTACGGC